>NZ_JBKDTZ010000241.1:0-112446 GCF_046339755.1 Acidovorax sp.
CCCGGCCGCAGGCCGCGGCGTGACATTCCTCCCGCTGCGTCGCGCTACATGGCCACGGCCTTCTCGGCGATCCTCACCGTGGGCGCGTTGGTTTTGCCGCTCACGAGGCGCGGCTTGATGGACGCGTCCACCCCGCGCAGGCCCTCAAGTCCGTGCACGCGCAATTGCGCATCCACCACGTCGAGCGGGCCCGGGCCCATGCGGCAGGTGCCCACCGGGTGGTAGATGGTGTCCGCGTGCTGGCGGATGAACTGCTCGATCTGCGCCGGGGTCTGCGCGCCGGCCGACGCCGGCAGCTCGCGCGCACCGAAGCGCGCGAGCGCGGGCTGGGACAGGATCTCGCGCAGGCGCTGGAAGCCGCGCACCATGCGCTGCATGTCGTCGGCATCGGCGAGGAAGCGCGGGTCCACCAGCGGCAGGGCCATGGGGTCCCTGGTGGCCAGCGACACCGAGCCCCGGCTGCGCGGCTGCAGCAGGCACACGTGGGCTGAGTAGCCATGGCCCAGCACGGTCTTGCGGCCGTGGTCCACGAGCTTGCCGATCACAAAGTGCAGCTGCAGGTCGGGTGCGGCCTCGGCCGGGTCGCTCTTGATGAAGCCCCCGGCCTCGGCGAAATTGGTGGTCAGCATGCCGGTGCGGCTGCGGCGCCACTCCAGCACGCCGCGCAACTGGGCCAGCATTCCAGAAGGCGAGATGCCGAACAGGTCCTTGAGCGCCGGGGCGTTGAGCACCTGCACCACATCAGGATGGTCGTGCAGGTGCTGGCCCACGCCCGGCAGTTCGTGCAGCACCGCAATGCCATGGCGTTGCAGGTGCTCGCCCGGGCCCACGCCCGACAGCATGAGCAGTTGCGGCGAGAGCAAGGCACCCGCGCTGAGCAGCACCTCGCGGCTGGCGCGCACCTCGTGCAGCGCGCCGCCCTGGCGGTACTCCACGCCCACGGCGCGCTTGCCCTCGAACAGGATGCGTGTCGCGTGTGCGCCGGTGACCACCTGCAGGTTGCTGCGCGACAGGTGCGGCGTGAGGTAGCCCTTGGCCGCGCTGTGGCGCTCGCCATTCCTGTGGGTCACCTGGTACATGCCCACGCCTTCTTGCGTGGCGCCATTGAAGTCGCTGTTGTGCGGGTGGCCGGCCTGCACGCCGGCCTCGGTGAAGAACTGGCTGAAGCGGTTGGGCGAGCGCAGGTCGGCCACGTTCAGGGGACCGCCCTGGCCATGCCAGGCATCAGCACCGCGCTCGTTGTTTTCCGCCTTGAGGAAGTAGGGCTTGACGTCCGCCCAGCCCCAGCCGGGGTTCCCCTGCGCGGCCCAATGGTCGTAGTCGGCATGCTGACCACGGATATAGACCATGGCATTGATCGAGCTCGAACCGCCCAGCACCTTGCCGCGCGGCTGGTAGCCCTGGCGGCCGTTGAGCGCCGTCTGCGGCACGGTGTTCTGGCCCCAGCCATTGAGCTCGAACTTGGCCATCACGGCCAGGCCTGCCGGGCAGTGGATCAGAACGCTCTTGTCGGCAGGGCCTGCTTCGAGCAGGCACACGCGCACGGCGGGGTCTTCGGTGAGCCGGCCGGCCAGGACGGAACCGGCCGAACCGCCCCCGATCACGATGTAGTCGAACAACATGGTTTCTTGTCTCCAGGCCCGCGCGGATGCTTGGCGGCGCGGGCTGCAACGGACCATAACCGAACGGGCGTGCGATTCGGCTTACCATGGCGACCATCCGTTTCACTTTGAAGAGAGCTCTCTATATGACGATTCAAACCGTTGGCATCATCGGCGCAGGCACCATGGGCAACGGCATTGCGCAGGCCTGCGCGGTGTCGGGCATCGACGTGGTGATGGTGGACATCTCCGATGCGGCAGTGCAAAAAGGCCTGGCCACCGTGGCCGGCAGCCTGGACCGGTTGATCAAGAAGGACAAGATCACGGCGGCCGACAAGGATGCGGCCCTGGCGCGCATCAAAGCCTCCACCAGCTACGACGACCTCAAGGCGGCCCAACTGGTGATCGAGGCCGCCACCGAGAACTACGAGCTCAAGCTCAAGATCCTCAAGCAGGTGGATGCGCTGGTGGCGCCCGAGGTGCTGATCGCCTCCAACACCTCGTCGATTTCCATCACCAAGCTGGCCGCTGCCACTTCGCGCGCGGACCGCTTCATCGGCATGCACTTCTTCAACCCCGTGCCCATGATGGCGCTGGTGGAGATCATCCGCGGCCTGCAGACCAGCGATGCCACGCACGACGCCGTGAAGGCCCTGGCCGAGGCCCTGGGCAAGAGCCCCATCACCGTGAAGAACGCGCCCGGCTTCGTGGTCAACCGCATCCTGGTGCCCATGATCAATGAGGCCTTCTTCGTGCTGGCCGAAGGCCTGGCCACGCCCGAGGACATTGACGCGGGCATGAAGCTCGGGTGCAACCAGCCCATCGGCCCGCTGGCCCTGGCAGACATGATCGGACTGGACGTGTGCCTGGCCGTGATGGACGTGTACCTCACCGAGTTCGGCGACAGCAAGTACCGCCCCTGCCCGCTGCTCAAGGAAATGGTGGCCGCCGGCCGCCTGGGCCGCAAGACCGGCCAGGGCGTTTACACCTACTGACCAGCCCCGTGTGCTGTCCCTCTCGGGACGGCGCATGGATTCCATTGGGTTTTCAATCGTGGGCAAGGAGACCTCAGCGCCCATGACCAACGACATCACCCCCACCACGCCCCCGGCCGAAGGCTGCATCGACACCCAGGTGCTCGGCCAGGTGCTGCTGATCGGCATCAACCGTCCGGCCAAGCGCAATGGCTGGACGCCGCCCATGTTCCGCCAGCTCGCCGAGGCCTACACCCGCCTCGACGATGACCCGGACCTGCGCGTTGGCGTGCTGCACGCCTTTGGCGACCACTTCACCGCCGGGCTGGACCTGCCGGCCGTCAGCGCCTACATGCAGCGCGGCGAGAAGGCCATTCCCGAGGGCCTGGTGGAGCCCCACGACTATGGCCTGCCCGGCTACCGGCGCCGCACCAAGCCCATGGTGGTGGCGGTCAAGGGCATCTGCTTCACGGTGGGCATCGAGTTGATGCTGGGCGCCGACATCGTGGTCGCGGCCGACGACTGCCGCTTCTCGCAGATGGAGGTGCAGCGCGGCATCATGGCCACGGGCGGTGCCACGCTGCGAATGGCCGAGCGCGCCGGCACCGGCAACGCCTTGCTGCACCTGCTCACGGCCGACGAGTTCGGCAGCGCCGAGGCGCTGCGCCTGAACTTCGTGCAGAAGGTGGTGCCCGCTGCCCAGGTGCTCGGCGAGGCCCTGGCCATCGCCCAGCGCATCGAGGCCCAGGCCCCGCTGGCGGTGGTCGCTACCCGGCTCAACGTGCTCAAGGCCATCGAGCAGGGCCAGGCCGCCGCCGTGGCCGAATTCATTCCGGTGCAGAAACAACTGGCCAACAGCGAGGACGCAGCTGAGGGCGTGCGCGCCTTTGTCGAGAAGCGCCCTGCCCGCTTCACGGGCCGCTGACAGTCCCCGCCCAGCCGCCGCCACGCCACGCCCTGTTGCCAAAGGGCACTTGCACACGCACGCGCGCCGTGCGTGAATAGCATTTTCGATCCGGGCCGTCAGCGCCCCTCCACAGAACCCATAGCCGCAACAAAAGATTACACAATTCAATTGCGCACAATTTAAATACGCCGCACAATTCACCCCATGGCACGCAGCAACCCCACCACCCACACCCCCAGCCCAGCCCTGCTGCGCCTGGACAACCAGGTGTGCTTCGCGCTGTACTCCGCCTCGCTGGCGATGACCAAGCTGTACAAACCGCTGCTGGAGACCGTGGGCCTGACCTACCCCCAGTATCTGGTGATGCTGGTGCTGTGGGAGCAGGACGGCGTGACGGTGTCCGAACTCGGCGAGCGCCTGTTCCTTGACTCCGGCACCCTGACACCGTTGCTCAAGCGCCTGGAAACCTCGGGCCTGATCGCCCGCATCCGCGATGCGCAGGACGAGCGCCGCGTGCGCATCAGCCTCACGGCCCCGGGCCGGGCGTTGCGCGACAAGGCCGAGGCCATTCCGCCCTGCGTGCTCGAAGCCAGCCAGTGCACCGTGCCCGAACTGACTGCTCTGACCGGGCAGCTCAGAACCTTTCGCGACCGGATCCAGCCGCCGCGCTGAATCCATTTCTTTTCGTTCCCACCCCGTCCGCATTCAGGACATTCATTCACCCACTGCAAAGGAAGACACCATGACGCAACTCGAAAAAGTCCTCTACACCGCCAAGGCCCACGTCACCGGTGGCCGCGATGGCGCCGCCAAGACCGACGACGGCCGGCTGGATGTCAAGCTGTCCTCGCCCGGCACGTCCGGCACCGGCACCAACCCCGAGCAGTTGTTCGCCTCGGGCTACGCTGCCTGCTTCATCGGCGCCATGAAGGCCGTCGGCGGCAAGATCGGCATCCCAGTGCCACAGGACGTGTCCATCGACGCAGAAGTCGACCTGGGCCCCATCCCGAACGCCTACGGCATCGCCGCCCGCCTGAAGATCAGCCTGCCCGGCCTGGACACCGCCACGGCCCAGAAGCTGGTGGACGCAGCCCACCAGGTCTGCCCCTACTCCAACGCCACGCGCGGCAACATCGACGTGACCATCACGCTGGCGTAAGCAATGGGCCGGCTGCTGCTACCCCACATCGCAGTGGCCTTGGTGGCCATCGAGCACGCCTACATCCTGGTGCTGGAGATGTTCTTCTGGAACAAGCCCCTGGGCCTGAAGACCTTCAACCTGACCCAGGAGTTCGCCGATGCCACCGTGACGCTGGCCGCCAACCAGGGCCTGTACAACGGCTTCCTGTCGGCTGGGCTGTTCTTTGGCCTCATCACCAGCAACCGGCTGTTCAAGATCTTCTTTCTGGCCTGCGTGATCGTGGCCGGTGTGTACGGCGGCGCCACGGCGGTGCCCAAGATCTTCTACACCCAGGCCCTGCCTGCCATCATTGCGCTGGCCCTGGTGCTGGCACTGGACAAGCCTGCGGCCCGCAACGCCTGATCTGCCCATTGCCATTCAAAAAGCCCACTGGCGCACGCTGGTGGGCTTTTTGCTGGGCAGGTGTCGCGCAGGTGCTCCAGCGTGCTTGAGTGCCGCTGCGGATTCGTTTAGCGTGCGGCCATGAGCACAACCACCCTCCTCGTGCGCCAGGACGCCCTGGCCCATACCGCCCTGCGCACCACGCAGGATGTTCCGCTGGCCGATGGCCAGGTGCGCGTGCGCGTGGAGCGCTTTGCGCTCACGGCCAACAACATCACCTATGCGGCCATGGGCGGCATGCTGGAGTACTGGCAGTTCTTCCCGTCGGACGAGACGGGCTGGGGCATCGTGCCCGTGTGGGTTTTGGCACGGTGGTGCAGTCCCTGCACCCCGGCGTGGCCGTGGGCGAGCGGCTCTATGGCTACTGGCCCATGTCCACCCACGCCGTGCTCACCCCCGCGCGGCTGACCGAAGCCGGTTTCTACGACGGCGCGGACCACCGCGCGAAGCTGCATGCCGTGTACAACCAGTACGTGCGCACCAACACCGACCCGTTCTACACGCCGGACACCGAAGACGTGCAGGCCCTGCTGCGCCCGCTGTTCGTCACCTCGTGGCTGATCGACGATTTCGTGGCCGACCAGCAGTTTTTCGGCGCCCGGCGCCTGCTGCTGTCCAGCGCATCGAGCAAGACGGCCTACGGCACGGCCTTCCAGCTCGCGCAGCGCGACGGCCTGGAGGTGATCGGGCTGACCTCGCCCGGCAACGTGGCTTTCTGCGAAAGCCTGGGCTGCTACGACCGCGTGGTGGCCTATGACCAGCTGGAGACCATCGACGCGGCCACGCCCTGCGTCTACATCGATTTTGCGGGCAGCGTGGCAGTGCGCGAAGCCGTCCACCAGCGCTTTTCCGCCCTGGCCTATAGCTGCGCCGTGGGTGCCAGCCATGTCAACGACCTGGGTGGTGCCGGCCAGTTGCCCGGCCCGCGACCGACCATGTTCTTCGCCCCCGCGCAAATCAAGAAGCGCCGCGACGACTGGGGCGCCCAGGTGCTCAACGAGCGGTTGGTGGCTGCCTGGCAGGCCTTTGCCATAGCGGTGCAGGCGCCGCCCACGCCCTGGCTGCAGGTGCAACAGCACCAGGGACCGGATGCCGTGCAGGCGCTGTTTGCCGCCGTGCTGGCGGGCGGTGGCGATCCGCGCCAAGGCCACATGGCCGGCCTCTGATCGCTGTACAGGGGACAATCGGGGCATGAACCGACTGCCCCCGAACGACACGCCTGCCGACGCCCCCGACCAGCACCCCTATGCGCGCCTCACCCCCGACCAGGTGCTGGACGCACTGGCCAGCGTGGGTCTGTACGGCGACGGCCGGCTCATGGCCCTGTCGTCCTATGAGAACCGGGTCTACCAGGTCTCGCTGGAAGACGGCCAGCGCGTGGTGGCCAAGTTCTACCGCCCCCGCCGCTGGACCGATGCGCAGATACTTGAGGAGCATGCCTTTGCCGCCGAGTTGATGGGGGCCGAGGTGCCCGCCGTGGGACCAATGGTGCTCCATGGCGGCACCCTGCACGCGCACGAAGGCTTTGCCTTTTCCGTGAGTCCCTGGCGCGGCGGGCGCGGGCCCGAGCTCGACGACTTCGATGTGCTCGAATGGATTGGCCGCTTTCTCGCGCGCATCCACACCGTGGGCGCAGCCCGCCCCTTTGCGCACCGGCCGGCGCTGGACCTGCAGGGCTTTGGCACGGCATCGCGCGACTGGCTGCTGGGCCACGACATGATCCCACTCGACATGCAATCGGCCTGGCAGGAGCAGTGCGACAAGGCGCTCGCCCTGGTTGCCGCCAGCGGACTGGCAGATGCCCGCCCCATCCGACTGCATGGTGACTGCCACCCCGGCAACATCCTCTGGACCCCCACCGACCTGCCCGGGGGGGGCCCGCACTTCGTGGACCTGGACGACGCGCGCATGGGCCCGGCGGTGCAGGATCTGTGGATGCTGCTGTCGGGCGATCGCAGCCAGCGCACCCTGCAACTGAGCACCCTGCTGGACGGCTACGAGCAGTTCCGCAGCTTCGACCGGCGCGAGCTGGCACTGATCGAGCCGCTGCGCACGCTGCGCCTCATCCACTACAGCGCCTGGCTGGCGCGCCGCTGGGAAGATCCGATCTTTCCGGTGAATTTCCCCTGGTTCGGCAGCAGCGACTACTGGCGTGGCCAGGTGGACATGCTGATCGAGCAGTGCGAGGCCATGCAAGAGGAACCGCTCTATGCCTGACCCGGGCAGGGACGCGGCCCAGGAGACAAGGCGCGGTCCCGCTTTGTAACCATCGGGCGCTTGGGATGGGGATTTGACTCGTATATGCTTGTCGGCATATCCGCTACCGCACCCCGGCTCTCACCATGAAAGACGTTTTCAGGAACCTGCTCAACATCCGCCAGCAGCGCCGCCCTGCGCCCGTGGGCAGCGTTCCCGCCGTGGGCACGGCCATCATCCGCGGCGACATCAAGATGAATGTCACCGACCCCATCTCGCGTGACCTGTGGAACTGGATGGTGCTCTCGGGCTGGCGCAATGTGCCGGTCAAGAACGACCGGCGCCAGTACACGGAACTGCCGGACGGCCTGCTCAAGCTGCTGATCGAGGCGGAGCCGACACAACGCGATGCGGTTCACGCGCGCATCATGGCCAAGGCAAAAGACGAGTGATTGCCTGCGCGCGGTGCGCGCCGGGAAAGAACACCTGAACGCCCTGGCCGGAGGCCAGCCAGGGCGGGCTCGCTATCAGGCCAGCAGAGCGTTCACGCGCTTGACGTAGGCCGCCGGGTCGGCCGGCAGGCCCCCTTCGGCGAGCAGTGCCTGGTCGAACAGGATGTGCGCCAGGTCATGGAAGTGCACACTGCCTTCGAGCTTCTTGACCAGGGCATGCTCGGCATTCACCTCCAGCACGGGCTTGGACTCGGGCGCCGGCTGGCCGGCCTGCTTGAGCATGCGGGCCAGTTGGGTGCTCATGCCATCGTCCTGAACCACCAGGCAGGCCGGTGAATCGACCAGGCGCGTGGTCACGCGCACATCCTCGGCCTTGTCCTTGAGGGCTTCCTTGAGCTTGGCCAGCAGGGGCTTGAAGGCCTCTGCGGCCTCTTCGGCGGCCTTCTTCTCGGCCTCGTCCTGCAGCTTGCCCAGGTCCACGGCGCCCTTGGCAACGCTTTGCAGCGGCGTGCCGTCGAAGTCGTGCAGGTAGTTCAGCGCCCACTCGTCCACGCGGTCGGTCATGAGCAGCACCTCGATGCCCTTTTTCTTGAAGACTTCGAGCTGCGGGCTGTTCTTGGCGGCGGCCAGGGTATCGGCGGTGATGTAGTAGATGGCCTCCTGGCCTTCCTTCATGCGCGCCTTGTAGTCGGCAAAGCTGACCGTGGCCGTGTCGCTGGTGGTGCTGGCAAAGCGCAGCAGCTTGGCCAGGCGCTCGCGGTTGCCGAAGTCCTCGCCCAGGCCTTCCTTGAGCACCGAGCCGAACTCGGCATAGAACGCGGTGTACTTGCCTTCCTTGGCCTTGTCGTCGGCATCGACCACATCGGTCACGCCATCGTCGCCAGCGGCGGCTGCGTGCGTGTCGTGCTTGGCCAGGTCTTCGAGCATGGACAGCACGCGCTTGGTCGAGCCTTCACGGATGGAGCGCACGTCGCGGCTTTCCTGCAGCAGCTCGCGGCTCACGTTGAGCGGCAGGTCGGCCGAGTCGATCACGCCCTTGACGAAGCGCAGGTAGGTGGGCATCAGCGCCTCGGCGTCGTCCATGATGAACACGCGCTTGACGTAGAGCTTCACGCCGGCCTTCTTGTCGCGGTTCCACAGGTCGAACGGCGCCTTGGCAGGGATGTACAGCAGCTGCGTGTACTCGGTGTTGCCTTCGACGCGGTTGTGCGCCCAGGTCAGCGGGGCCTCGTGGTCGTGGCTGATGGCCTTGTAGAACTCCTGGTACTGCTCTTCGCTGATGTCCTTCTTGGGACGCGTCCACAGGGCGCTGGCCTTGTTGATGGTCTCCCACTCGCCGGTCTTGGCCATGCCACCGGGCTGGCGGCCGCCGTTTTCGTCCGACGGGTTGATCAGTTCTCCGTCTTTCCACTCTTCCTTTTCCATCAGGATGGGCAGACTGATATGGTCCGAGTACTTGGCAATGACGGACTTGAGCTTCCAGGCGTTGAGGTACTCCTCGGCCTCTTCGCGCAGGTGCAGGATGATGCTGGTGCCGCGCGCTGCGCGGGTGATGGCCTCGACCTCGAAGTCGCCCGTGCCGCCGCTGGTCCAGCGCACGCCTTCTTCGGCCGGCACACCGGCACGGCGCGACTCCACGGTGATCCTGTCGGCCACGATGAAGCCGGAGTAGAAGCCCACACCGAACTGGCCGATGAGCTGGGCATCGGCCTTCTGGTCGCCCGAGAGCTTGCCCATGAAGTCCTTGGTGCCGCTCTTGGCGATGGTGCCCAGGTGGTCGATGGCTTCCTGCGCCGTCATGCCGATGCCGTTGTCCGTGATGGTCAGCGTCTTGGCGGCCTGGTCGAAGGACACACGCACTTCGAGGTTGGGGGCGTCTTCGTACAGGGCATTGTTGTTCAGCGCCTCGAAGCGCAGCTTGTCACAGGCGTCCGAGGCATTGGAGATCAGCTCGCGCAGGAAGATTTCCTGGTTGGAGTACAGCGAATGGGTCACCAGGTGCAGAAGCTGGGCCACTTCGGCCTGGAAGGACAGGGTTTGTTTGTTGCTCATGGTCTCTGGATTGGGCTTTCGTACAGTCTGGGGAACGTTTAAAGCACGTTCGCGCGTGCTCAATTCGGGTCATGTCTTCCGATTTCAAGGGGCCCACGGCAAGTGCGTTGCTGCGGCATGCTTCGCGGCGCCCTCGGCACCGCGTGCAGCTTGCCGAGCATTATTGACAATTGGCGCGACTTTGGCGCTGGTTCGCGCCATTTTGCCGCCATAAGATCCGGCCAGGGCTGCGGCGGGGCTCACCTTCGGCGGCTGCGGCAGTGCCGTGCTGGCGGCGGCTTTGCCACCAATGGCTATGGCGAACATTCCCCCGATGGCTACGGCCTGCTGACCGAGGTGGTGCTCACCGCGGTTTTCCTCATCGTGATCCTGGGCGCTACCTCGCGCCGGGCGGCCGAAGGCGCGGGCGGGCTGGCCATCGGCCTGTGCCTCACGCTGATCCACTTGGTTTCGATCCCTGTGACCAATACCTCGGTCAATCCAGCGCGCAGCACCGGCCCGGCCCTGTTGAGGCCGGAGTACGCACTCACCGAGCTGTGGGCCTTCTGGGCCGCCCCCCCTGGCCGGCGCGCTGCTCGGCGGCGCTTTGTACCGGGTGCTGTTCGGCGAAGACTGAGCAGGAACTCAGCGGTCCAGCGTGATGCGCTGGATCAGCGCCTGCAGGATGGTGTCGGCCTTGTCGTTGGCCACCTGGCAAGTGCCTGCGGCGGCATGGCCGCCACCGCCGAACTCCAGCATCAGGTTGCCCACGTGGGTCTGGCTGCTGCGGTCCAGGATGGACTTGCCGGTGGCCAGCACCGTGTTCTGCTTTTGCAACCCCCACATCATGTGGATGGAGATGTTGGCCGTGGGGAACAGTGCATAGATCATGAAGCGGTTGGTCGCCCAGATGGTCTCCTCGTCGCGCAGGTCCAGCACCACCAGGTTGCCGATCTTGATGGCGCAGCGCAGCAGCTGCTCCTTGGCCTTGGGGGCGTGCTCGCGGTAGAGCGCCACGCGCTCCTGCACATCGGGCAGCGCCAGGATCTCTTCGATGCTGTGGTCGCGGCAGTACTTGATGAGGTCCATCATCAGCGCATAGTTGCTGATGCGGAACTCTCGGAAACGGCCCAGGCCGGTGCGCGAGTCCATGAGGTAGTTGAGCAGCACCCAGCCCTCGGGGTTGAGGATGTCCTCGCGCGAGTACTGGGCCGAGTCGGCCTGGTCCACCGCCGCCATCATCTCGTCGGTGATGCGCGGGAAGGCCGCCTTGCCGCCGTAGTGGTTGTAGACCACGCGCGCCGCCGAGGGTGCATGCGCCTCGATGATGTGGTTGCTGTCGCGCCGCCCCGAGTTGCGGATGGTTTCGGACTCGTGGTGGTCGAACACCAGGTGGGCACCGGGCACGTAGGGCAGGTTGGTGGTGATGTCCCGTTCGGTGATGGGTACCTTGCCGTCCTGCATGTCCTTGGGGTGCACGAAAGTGATCTCGTCGATCAGGTCCAGCTCGTTGAGCAGCACGGCGCATACCAGGCCGTCAAAGTCGCTGCGGGTCACGAGGCGGTATTTCTTTTTGTCACTCACTGTGTTTCTCCTTGTTACATGCGGCGCCAATGGCACGATGGTAGCAATGCCCGCGCCCCGGTTGGCGTAGCGGCGCAAATAAAGGCGACAGCCGGCACCCCGGCTCAGCCTGCCGGCTCCAGCCAGCGCACCAATTGTCGGGCCACACGCGCATCGGCCAGCAGTTGCAAATGCCCGGCCCGGTGCACGACACACTGTTGGGCTCGTGCGAATTCCAGCCGCCTCGCAGGGTCATCATGCCAGCCCAGGGCACTGTGCAGCGGCACCAGGCCATCGCCGACCAGCCGTTCGGCCACCGGGCTGCGCTGCGCGGCCAGCGTTGCTGCCACGGTACAGCACAACACCCCTTGCGGCAATGGCACGTGGGTGCGCGTGTCCGGGCTCTTGCGGAAGCGGTCGCGGCCCTGCCAGTCGGCATCCAGCACATGGCCATGGCGCAGGTCGGTGATGCCGGCGCTGCGCAGCCGCGTCAGCCGGACAAAGGGGCGCGAGTACGGAGTGCTGCCCAGCAGCCGGTCGACCCAGTGGCCGGCACGCTCCAGCGGCGCGCCATGGTGCGGCGTGCCCAGGCACACCAGGTGCCGCAGCAGGCCGCGCCAGGGCAAGCCCGCCTGCTCGGCCTGCTGGCAGGCACTGCGCGCAACCAGCCCGCCCATGCTGTGGCCCACGATGCTCAGCTGCGTGACCGGCACCGGCCAGGCCGCCACCAGTGCCTGCAGTTGCCGCGCCAGCTCGGCACCGTTGGTGGATGTGTGCCGCCCGGTGTTGTAGCGCAGGTACACAGGCGTGCAGCCCAGCGCCTGCGCCAGATGGGCGCCATGGTCATGGCCCTCGTGCGCCCATTGCAGGTCGTTCATGCACAGGCCATGCACCAGCACCAGCAGGTGGCCCGAAGCCCTTCCCACCACACCCAGGGCCGCTGGGTCCAGCGGGCGGCCCTGCTGGTAAAAGCCCATGGCGGTGGACAGCGGGTTGCCGTCCTCGGCCAGGCGGTCGCCCATCACGCCATTGAGTGCCGCCAGCACGGCCAGGCGCTCGCGCGGTACTTCCTGTGCCGCCTCCGGCGAGGCAAGGAAGGGCTCGAGCCGCAACAAGGCGGCCTGCAGGCCCGCATCGACCAGGCGCGTGATGCCCCGCACACTCCCATAGACCATGCCGGTCAGGCCGCGCGTGCGGCCCGGCGTGGCGCCGCCCGGCAGGCCCATGGTGCCCAGCACGGATTGGTGCACCCCTTCGGCCACGCGGCTGATGCTGGCCGTGGCCTGGGCGGCCAGGCGGGCCGCGCCGCGCAGGTCGGAGGGGCGCAGCTGGCGCAGGGCATGCACGGGAGACGGTTTGGATGGCATGGCGGGCTCCGGTCGGTGGAAAATGGCGGGAGCCGTGCAGGACTCAGAGGCTGGGAATTTTTTGGCCGTGGCCGTGGGGCGCGTCAAAACGCCTCGGATCCAGGCGCAAAGCGCAGCCATGGCTCGGGCTATGGCGAGCATTTGCAACGACGAGCCGGGGTGTTTTGGCGTGCAAGGCGGGCATGGGCGAAAGGTTCTCAGCCTCTCAGAACTGTTCGTGCGGCAAAAGGTAGCGCCACTGGCCCACCGGCAGGTTGCCCAGCGTCACCCGGCCGATGCGGATGCGCTTGAGCCCCACCACCTTGAGGCCCACCAGCTCGCACATGCGGCGGATCTGGCGCTTCTTGCCCTCGGTGAGCACGAAGCGCAGCTGTTCAGGGTTCTGCCACTCCACCTTGGCGCGTTTGAGCGGCTGGCCGTCGAGCTCCAGGCCATGGCACAGGCGCGCCAGCTGCGCGGCCGGGAACGCGGCCTGTACGTCGGTGGCGATCTCGCCGTACTGCACGCGCACCAGGTACTCCTTGTCCACCGTGGAGTCCTCGCCGATCAACTGGCGCGCCACGCGCCCGTCCTGGGTGAGGACCAGCAGGCCCACCGAGTCGATATCCAGCCGGCCGGCCGGTGCCAGGCCGCGCAGTTGCGGCGGCGAAAAGCGCATGCGGCCCGGGTCGTCGCGCCAGTGGGTGCGCGGATTGATCAGCGCCACAGCCGGCGTGTGGCCGTCCTCGGCCTGCCCGCTCACGTAGCCCACGGGCGTGTGCAGCAGGATGGTGACCTGCTGCTCCTGCTGACCCTGGGCGCGCTTGTCCACCTCGATGCGGTCGGTAGGCAGCACCTGCAGGCCCATGGGCGCCACCTCCCCATTGACCTTGACCCAGCCGTGGGCGATCCAGTCGTCGGCCTCGCGGCGCGAACACAGGCCGAGCTCGGCCATGCGCTTGTTCAGGCGCGCGCTGCCATCGGCCGCCGGGCGCTTGACCGGCACCGGCGCGCGCGCAGGTGCAGCACCCGGGCCCGGTGGCCGGCCGCCTGCACCCTGCGCGGCGCTACGGGGAGCGGCCGGCGGCGCGGCATCCGCACGCCAGACGTTGCCGCGCGCTGGCGGCTTGGCGGGCCGTGCCGCGGGGCGGAGAGGCGGTTCGGCCTTGCCCTGCAGGGCGGCCAGGGCGCGTTGCGTGGCGGTGGAGGGGGGGGCTGGCGCCGCAGGCGCGGCCGGGCGGCGCAGCACGGCGCGCCGGGGCGGGCCCTCGGGCTCGGCGGGCGGGGCGGCAGGGGTACGGGAAGAAGGCATTGCCCGTATTTTCACCCCTGCGCAGCCACTTTGGGGGCGCAACCGCTCAACAACGGCGCGCCAGGACCCTCATGGGGCGGCTGCCGCGAGCTGGCGCGCCTGCCACGCCAGGAAATCCTCGGCACCCAGCGGCCGGCTGATGTGGTAGCCCTGCGCCTCGTCGCAGGACAGGGCCCGCAGCCGGTCCAGGATGGCCAGGGTCTCCACCCCTTCGGCCACCACCGTGAGGCCCAGGTTGTGGGCCAGGTCGATGGTGGAGCGCACGATCATCGCATCGTCCTCGCCGGACTCCATGCCCATCACGAAGGACTTGTCGATCTTGAGTTCGTCCACCGGCAGGCGCTTGAGGTAGGCCAGCGACGAGTACCCGGTGCCGAAGTCGTCGATGGACAGCTTGAAGCCCTGTTCGGACAGCCGGTTGAGCATGGCCTCGGCACGCTGGGGGTCGTCCATGATGGCGCTTTCGGTGATCTCCAGGCAGAAGGCGCTGGCCTGCACTCCATGGCGGGCCAGGATGGTGCCCAGGCGCGTGCTGAGCTCGGGGTCCAGCAGGTCGCGCGTGGACAGGTTCACCGAAATGCGCAGAGGCATGTCTGCCGTGCGCGGATCGGCCAGCAGGCACGCCACCTCCTCGAACATCCACAGCGTGAGCTGGCGCACAAAGCCCGTCTGTTCGGCAAACGGGATGAAGTCCATGGGCGGCACCAGGCCGCGCTGGGGGTGCTGCCAACGCACCAGGGCCTCGGCAGCCAGGCCGCCCTGCCCGTGCAGCGGCACCTTGGGCTGCAGGTAAAGGCGCAACTCGTTGTGCTCCACGGCGTGGCGCAGCTCGGTCAGCAGCGACAGGGTTTGGGTGCTGGCCGAATCGAACGACGCATCGTAGCGCAGCGCGCCGCTGAGCTTGCGCTTGGCAGCGTACATGGCGATCTCGGAATGGCTGAGCAGCGTGTCGGCATCTTCTGCATCGGCGGGCCAGCAGGCGAATCCCATGCCGGCGCTCAGATCCACGGTCTGGTCCTCGAAGGCCAGCGGCTCCTCGAAGGACTGCGCGATGCGCTGGGCCATGGCCTGGGCCCCCTTGGCGTCGGTGCGCAGCAGCAGCATGGCGAACTCATTGCCCCCGAGCCGGGCCACCATGTCGCTATCACCCGTCACCTGCTCCTTGAGGCGTTCGGCCACGGCCTGCAGCAGGCGGTCGCCGAAGGCATAGCCGAGCACGTCGTTCACGTGCTTGAAGCGGTCCAGGTCGAGCGTGAGCACTGTCAGGGGACGCAGGGCGTCCCCCACCTGGGCGTCGATGGCATGCACCACGGCTTCGCGAAAGCGCTCCCGGTTGGGCAGGCCGGTGAGCCGGTCCCAGTAGGCCAGGCGGCGGATCTCGGCCTGCTGGCTACCGATGTCCAGGCGCATGCGGTCGAAGGAGCGGGCCAGGTTGCCGATCTCGTCCTTGCGGTCCGTGTGGCCCAGGGGAACCCCATACTCGCCGCGCGACAGGCGCTGCGTGGCCGCCAGCAGAGAGCGCAGCGGCGTGGTCAGGCGCTGGGCCACCAGACCGGTGCCGGCCGCGAACAGCAGCACGCCCGCGATGGGGATGATGGCCAGCAGCACCTGCAATCGCTGGTATGGCGCCACGACCTCGTCCACCGAGCGCAGCAGCAGCGTCTTCACCCCGATGCCGGCGTTGCCCAAGGGGACCTCGCGCACCAGCAGAGTCCCTTCGTCGGTCCTGAGTTCCGCCAGCGGCAGGCCCTGGTGGTGCAGGCGGACCAGCGCCGGTGCCGACAGCGTGGCCACGGGCACCGATACGCTGCCATCGGCCGCCAGGACCACCACGGCCACCTGCACCGACAGCAGCCGCCGCATTTCCTCGGCCAGCGGCTGGTCGATGGGAAAGCCCATCAGCACCCAGCCGATGACCAGCGGCGCGCGCATGGGCACCATCACGAACTGGTAGGGCACGCCGGCCATCACCGCAACCTGGCTGCCCTGAGGCTGGGCCGCCAGCGGCGGCACCACCTGGCGCAGCGTGGCGGGAAACTCCACCATGTCGTCCGACAGGCTGGCGGCGCGCAACTGCAGATCGGTGCCCAGCAGCGCCGTCACCGCAGCGCCGATGCGGCTGCCATGGTTCTCCAGCACTGACTGGATAGTCTCCGCGTCGTCGGAATTGATGGCTGAACGAAAGCCGTAGTCGGCCGCCAGCAGGGCAGAGCCCTGGCGCAGCTTGTCCGCGTTCTGGTCCAGCAGGCGCAGCCAGACGTTCTCGTCGGTATCGAGGGCCCGGGCGATCTGGCTGCGCGCGTTGCGCTCGATGGTGGCGCGCACCACCGCAAAGCCGGCGGCCTGCACGATGAGCAGCAGCAGCAGCGAGATGCCCACCAGCCTCAGGATCAGGCTGCGCCGCAGCAGGGACAGGTTCAAGGCTGCAGCCCCGCCATGCGCACCGAGGTACTGGCAGTGCCCGTGGCCGGCACGGTCAGGGCCTGCTCCAGGGCCGGGGCGCCCACCGGCAGCCGGTTGTGCCAGGCCCGGAGCTTGTAGGTACCCGCCGGCACATTGTCGATCTGCGCCTTGCCGGTCGCGGGCGAACTGGCGTAGTAGGGCGTTTCCACCACCAGGATCCAGCCGGCCATCTGGTCATGGATGTTGCAGCCCAGCACTACCACGCCGGCCTGGTCGAAAAGCACCGGCTTGCTGGGTGTCCCGGTATAGAGCTTGAGCTCGAACTTCTTGGCGGGAGAGAAGGAATAGACATGGTGGCGCACCGTGTCGCGGTTGGGGAACAGCACCTCCGTTCCCACCGGGATCACCATGGCCCCCGGCACGAACTGGCGCTTTTCCTGCGCCATCTCCACGCCCGCCTGGGGCTTGACCAGGCGCCTGGCCTCGGCCGACTCGAGAAACACCACGGCATCGGCCAGGGGCTTGCCCGCCGCGTCGGTCAGGTCCACCTGCACGGAGGCGGCCTGCGCCAAGCCCGCCATGGCTGCCATCCCGCCCGCCAGCACCAGTGCGTGCCGCAGCAGCCGTTGTGCCAGGACGGGCTGCGCGCTCATGGTTCTATGGCCATGCCCGCCAATGCCGCACCATTACCGACCACGCCAAGCAGGACGGCGCGGCCGGAGGCGAGGTCCACCTTGTACAGGCGGGAGCGCGGATCGGCGGAGGTGCGCGCGGTCAGCAAGGCCACGTTGCCCACGTCGGAGATATCGAAGGAAGCGTCTGACAGCGGCCCCAGGCCGAGGGACCCCACGGTGCGCAGTTGGCCGGTGTTGGGCGAAACCACGGGCGTGGCGCCTTCCTGCGAGCCCTGCATCACCAGCACGCCCTGGGCGCGGTCGATGGCGTAGTTGGTGGTGATCTTGCTGTCCTGCGGGTTGTAGGTGTAGCCGGCAGCCACCACGTCGGGAGCGCGGCCGGCATTCACGTCGCCCGCCACGTAGTGCAGCGCCGGATCGGGCTGCACGCCCGGCTGCGCGGCGTCGCCATCGACCAGGGCGCCCGTATCGGGATGCAGCCGCAGGTTGAGCCCGGAGGACGACACCACGCGGATACGGTCTGCCGCCGGGTTGAAGTCGAAGCCGAAGGCGGCCCCCGTGAGCGATACCGCGGCCGGCGCGGTGCCCACCGCCGTCAGGGCCCCGCTGGACATATCCAGCGTGTACAGGCGCCCCGCCTGAGACAGGGCGTACAGCACGCCCTTGGCCACGCGGAAATCCAGACCGATCAGGCGCTCGCCAGCGGCCAGGCCCGTCACGCGCCGGCGCTCCAGGATGGTGTCGGCCCGGCGTGCGTCGAACACGATGAGCTCATGGTCTGCCGTCACGGCCACAAGGCGCTCGCGGTGCTCCGAGGCATCGGGCGTCGGGCCGCTGGCGCAAGCGGCCAGGCCCAGCAACACCAGCGTGCCCAGAATGCCGCGCAGGCGGCGGGAAGTGTTGAATCGGCTCATGGAAGACCTTTGCTGAAACTGTAACGGGTTTATACCCGATCAGGCTTTGGCATGCTGCATTAGAGTGACCATACCTTGATGCCAATTACATCAAAAACGATAGCATCATCCCCATGCGATATATGTAACAGGAGGGGTTTCACGGCATGCCGAGGGGCATGCACCCCACGCTCCCGAGGCGTTTGTCCACCGGACCGGGGCGCGCGCCCAATTTGTAACAAAGGCATGTCTGCTGCGCATAGGGCCATCCGCAAGCCTCATAACACTTTGTGACATTTGTCCCTACACTGTGTGCGCCCACACGCGCCACGAGCGTTGCCAGGCTTATAGCCGGTCTGGGCACCGTTATTGCTTCGTGCCATTCCATCGAATTCACAACAGCCAAGGACCTCCATGCCGGCCGCCTCGTCCCTCAAATCTCTGTCGATCTCCAGCCGCCTGGGCCTGGGCTTCGGCTGCCTGCTGGTACTGCTGATGGCGGTGGCTGCGGTGGGCCAGCTCTCCGTAGGCAAGCTGCATGAACACCTGCTGCAGGTCACCGGCACCGGGACCACCAAGACCCGGCTGGTCAATGAAATGCTGGACAGCGTGAGCGCCATCGGCATCCAGAGCCGCTCGGCCGCCATGCTCAACGAGATCGATCCCAAGCAGGCGCGCGACCAGATCAAGAACGCCGAAAAATCCATGCAGGGCTATGCGCGCCAGGAGGCCAGCCTGTCAGACCTGCTCAAGGCCGACGGCACTACGGACGCCGAGCGCAAGTTGCTGGCCGAGGTACAGGACCTGGGCCGCAAGACCCGTCCCGAGCTGGATGCTGCCATGAAGGCCGCCGACGATGGCGATACCGTCAGCGCCACGCTGAACCTCATGACCAAGGTCGCGCCGCTGGAAGCTGCCTGGCGCGGCAAGCTGGCCGAGTTGATCGAATTGCAGAACACCTTGAACAGCCAGGCCACCGCCTCGGCAGAGGTGACCCAGAGCCGCGCCCGGTGGACCGGCGGCATCCTGGTGCTGCTGGCCATCGGCCTGGGGGCGCTCATCGCCTGGCGCATCACCAACAGCATCACGGCCCCCATCGGCCGCGCGGTGGTGGTGGCCGAGCGCATTGCGCGCGGCGATCTCACGTCGCAGGTGGAAGTGCGCATCCACGACGAGACCGGCCGCCTGCTCGAAGCCATTGCCGCCATGCAGGACCGCCTGCGCAGCCTGGTGGGGGACATCGGCGGCACGGCGGAATCCATCCTCGTGGCCAGCTCCGAAGTGGCCTCGGGCAACCTCGACCTGAGCCAGCGCACCGAGCAGACCTCGCACAACCTGCAAGGCGCCGCCAATGCCCTGGCCGACCTGACGGGCACCGTGTCGCAAAGCGCCGACGCCGCGCGCCAGGCCAACCAGCTGGCCTCCTCGGCATCGGATGCGGCTACGCGCGGCGGCGAAGTGGTCTCGCAGGTGGTGCGCACCATGGACACCATCAGCGGCAGCTCGCGCAAGATCGCCGACATCACCCGCGTGATCGACGGCATCGCCTTCCAGACCAACATCCTGGCCCTCAATGCGGCGGTCGAGGCCGCCCGTGCGGGCGAGCAGGGCCGCGGCTTTGCCGTGGTGGCCAGCGAGGTGCGTGGCCTGGCCGGCCGCGCCGCCCAGGCCGCGCGCGAGATCAAGACCCTGATCAGCGCCAGCGTCGAGCATGTGCAGGAGGGAAGCACCCTCGTGAACCATGCGGGCAAGACCATCGAGGAACTGGTGACCTCCGTGCGCCGCGTCTCGGACATCATGGGCGAGATCACTGCCGCCACGCAGGAGCAGAGCCAGCGCATCGGTGAGGTCAGCCAGTCCGTGGGTGCGCTCGAAGAGATGACGCAGCAGAACGCCGCCCTGGTGGAGGAAGGCGCCGCCGCCGCCGACAGCCTCAAGGAACAGGCCGGCCGCCTCACCCAGATGGTGCACACCTTCCGCCTGCGCCGCGACCGTACCGACGACCGCGAATGGCAGGGCTCGCCCGAAGCCGTGGCGGCAGTCCCCACACCCGCCCCCATGGTGGGCCAGCGCAAGGCAGGCGTTCCCGCCCTGCCGCGCGGCTGACAGCCGCAGCTACGCAGTGTCGGCAGCGGCGGCGCGCGGCTCCGCCAGCCGCTGGAAGATGCTGGACTGCAACGCCGCAAGGTCCAGCACGCGCAGGCCGCCGTATTCCACGCGGATGGCGCCCTGCCCTTCCAGCGCCGCCAACGCCTCGTTCACGCGCTGGCGCGACAGTCCCACCAGGTAGGCCAGTTCCTGCTGCGTGATGCGCAGCACCTCGCCCACACCGGGGTAGAGCACGGGGTTGAACAGCGAGGCCAGGCTGCGCGCCACGCGCACGTCAGGGTTGTTCAGCCGGTCGATCTCGCGCGCCGCGATGAACTGGCCCAGGCGCTCGTTGAGCTGGTTCATCACGAAGCGGTTGAAGCCGATGGAATGGTCCAGCAGCCAGTGGAAGGTGTCGATCGGCAGGCCCGCAACGATGCTCTTGCGCAGCGCCTGGATGTTGTAGCGGTAGGGCTCGCGCTTCATGGCCGTGCCTTCACCGAACCAGCCGCCGGGCGGCACGCCGGTGTAGGTCATGGTCTGGCCCTGCGCGTTGTCGCTGCTCATCTTGAGCAGGCCCTCCACCACGCCGAACCAGTAGGTCACGGGCCGGCCCACGCGGCACACGTAGTCGCCAGACGCCGCATCGCCCACCAGCAGCGCTGCCTCGGCACGCTCGCGTTCGGCCGGCTGCAATTGCGTCAGCCAGGGAATATTGGCCAGCTCGGCCTGCGTGGGCAGGCGCCGGCGCTGGTGCAGTGAGAGATCCTGGTTCATGGAACTCGACGGCGGAATGCGTGAGGGAATACCACGATCCGAATTGTCGCCGCAACGATAGATTTTCACCAATCGGCTGCCGATGATGGCCTTCCGAGGGGACCCGGGCCCCCATTCCAAGAGTACGGAGACATCACGACATGACGACAGGCGGTACCCACCCTTCCAAGCCGGCACTGCGCCGGCGCACCCTGCTGGCTGGCGCCATCGCCTTGCCCCTGGTACATGCAGGCAGCAGCCGTGCCCTGGCCCAGGACGCGCCGATCCGCATCGGCCAGTCCACGGCCCTCACCGGCCCCCTGGGTGACCTGGGTTCCGCCATGCACCAGGGCGCCAAGGCGGCCTTCGCAGGCATCAATGCCAAGGGCGGCATCCATGGCCGCAACATCGAGCTGACCACACTGGACGATGCCTACGAGGTGCCCAAGGCCCTGGCCAATGTGGACCGCTTCCTGGCCGACCCTGGCAACTTCGCCCTTTTCAACTGCATGGGCACGCCCATGATCGAGGCCATGCTGCCCAAGGTGGTGGACAGTGGCGTGCCGTTCTTCGCACCGTTCACCGGCGCCCTGCTGAGCCGCACGAAGAACGCACACAGCGTGTTCAACATCCGCGCCAGCTACGCCGACGAGGCCGAAAAGCTGGTGCAGCACCTGTCCACCATCGGCATCCAGCGCATCGGCATCGTCTACCAGAACAACGCCTTCGGCAAAGAGGTGTTCAGCGCCGCCCAGCAGTCCATGGGCAAGCTCAAGCTGCCTGCCGCCGTCAACGTGACGGTGGAGAGCAATGCCTCGGACGCAGGCGCCGCGGCCGCCAGGCTGGCTGGCACCGACCTGGAGGCCATCGTCATCGGCCTGGCGGGCAAGCCCACGCTGGAGTTCGTGAAGGCGTTCCGCGCCCTCAAGCGCGGCGTGACGCTGTACGCGCTGTCGGTCATGGGCACGCCTGCCACGGTGAAGGCGCTCGGCGCCGACGCCACGGGCATGGCCATCTCGCAGGTGGTGCCCCTGCCATCCAACGTGGTGATGCCGGTGGTGCGCGACTTCCAGACCGCCTGGAAGGCCTCGGGCGCCACGGCCGAGGCCTCGCACCTGGCGCTGGAGGGCTACCTGAACGCCCGGGTGTTTGCCGAGGCGCTGCAGCGCGCCGGCCGCAACCCCACGCGCGCGGCCTTCATCGACGCCACCTGGAATCTCAAGAAGTGGGACCTGGGCGGCTTCGAGATCAACGCCAGCACGCCGGACCGCAATGCCTCGCGTTTTGTCGAACTCACGCTGATCGGGCGTGACGGGCGCTTCCTGCGCTGAACCAAAAGCCGGCTACTGCGGCGCCACGGCGTAGCGGTAGCCGCGGAACGACCAGACCGTGCGGCCCTGCTCGATGCGTTCGAGCTTGAGCCCGGGTGCAGCCTGGTCGCCCTCCTGCAGCACCTGCCCATTGACGATGGCCATGCGGTGCGCGGGGTTGCTGGAGTAGGTGGCACCCGTGACCTGCAACACCGGCAATTGCTCGCGCACGGAAGGCGGCAGGTCGTTCTGGGCGAACACCGGGCCATTGGGCGGCGCTGCGGGAGCGGCTGCCGCTGCGGAATTGGCAGCAGCAGCGGGCGCGGCATCACGCCGCACGGGCTCCGCTTCGCGGACAGGCTTTTCGCGCGCGGGCTCGGCCACGCGCTTGGGCGCCACAGGCCGCTGCTCAACGGCTGACGGGACCAGAGGCTGGCTTGGCGCCGGAGCAGGGGCTGGCACAGGCGTTGGAGCCGCTTTGACCGCAGGCGCGGGGGACGGCGCCACCACGACCGGAGGCGCCACGGGGGCCTGTGCGGGGAGCGGCGCAGGGACCTGCGCGGGGGAAAGGGGCGGCGCAACGGCAACGGTCGCGTTACCGGCAGGGGCGCCCGCCGGCCGTTGCATGGCCCACCAGGTGCCGCCTGCCGCCAGTGCGGCAACCGCCACCACCGCCGTGCCGATCAGCAGGAGATTGGCCGAGCCGGTTCGCTCTGCAGGTACCCCGGCAGCCGGCATGGCCTGGGTGTGGATGCCCGGCACGGCGCCCCGGCCCCGCTCGGCTTCAGCGCGCCGCAGCGCATCAAGGATGTAGGACATGGGAATCAGGCTCCGGTGCGCAGGCGCGGTTCTTTCACGCCGGCGGCGCGGTTGAGCAGCATGAGGGTCAGGGGGCCGGCTCGGCCATCGGGCGTCACGCCCTGGGCCAGCTGGAAGCGGTGGATGCGCGACTGCCGCAGCGCTGGCGTCATGGGCCGGCTGCTCGGTCCCAGGCCGCCAGCGGCCTTGGAGGCCAGGCGCGCATCGAGCCACGCCGCGCCCGCCGGGTTCTCGGTGATCTCGCCCTTGTCGGGCATGCCGGGCGGCGCGCGCCACAGCGTGGCCATGTCGCCGCGCCATACCTGGGCCAGGTCGGTCACCGGCACGTGCAGGGTGCGCCCCCCGCTCTCCAGGACGGCGACCTCCTCGTCCAGGCTGCGCAGCAGGGCAAAGACGGCGTTGTCACCCTCTTCTGAGGGGAACAGCGTGAGCAGCACCGGCCGGTCGATCTGGCGGATCAGGTTCAAGCCCGCGCGGCGGTTGCGGTAGCAGCGCAGCCCATCGCGCGGCAGCGTGGTGCAGGCATCGGCGCCTTCCGGCAAGGTGGCGCCCCAGGCCGACGCCAGCGCCTGCCAGCCCGAGGCATCGCTGGGCGCCTGTGCCAGCAGGAACTGCTGCAGGCCGGACACCGGGGCCGGTGCGGCAAGCGCCGGCGAGGAGGCTGCCGAAGACGCGGCGGATGCAGCCACGGCCGGTGCAGAGGCGACAACCGCTGGCGGCCTGGCAGCGGGCGCCGACGCAGCGCGCTGTGGGGCGGCCTTGGCAGGGCTGCCCGCAGCACTGCTCGCCTGCACGGCGCCCGCCTGCGGTTGCGACGGGCGCAGGCCCAGGGCCCACCCGGCCGCAGCCACCAGGGCCGCGCCCGCCAAGACCCCGGCTCCGGCCAGCGCCCAGCGGGGCAGCCCCACCAGGCCGGACTTTGCCCCGGCGCCCGCAGGCACCGGGGCGCCGAATACCTCACGCGCTGCGCGCTCGACAATGGCCGTGCTCACCTCGCGCACACCAGCCGCATAGGCGCCGAGCAGTGCCCGGTCGCACAGCAGGTTGATGCGCCGCGGTATGCCGCGCGACAGCGCATGCACGCGCCTCTGGGCCCGGCGGCTGAAAGGCACGGGACCGTGCAGGCCGGCCACGGCCATGCGGTGCGCAATGTACTGCTGCGTCTCCTGCGCGCTCAGCGCATCGAGGTGAAAGCGCGCGATCACGCGCTGCGCAAGCTGCTCCAGCGAGGGCCGCGCCACCATGCTGCGCAGCTCGGGCTGGCCGATCAGGATGATCTGCAGCAGCTTGCGCTCGGCCGTCTCCAGGTTGGTCAGCAGGCGCAGTTGCTCGAGCACGTCGGCTTCGAGGTTCTGCGCTTCGTCGATGATGAGCACGTTGTTGCGGCCGCTCGCATGCGCTGCCAGCAGCGAGGCATTGAGCGGGTCGATGCAGTCCTTGACCGTCTCCAGCCCGGGTACGGCAGGCTTGTGCGGCACGCCGAACTCGTCGCAGATCGAGCGCAGCAGCTCGCCCACGGTGAGCTTGGGGTTGAAGATGTAGGCGACGTTGCAGTTCTCGGGGATCTGCTCCAGGAAGCAGCGGCACACCGTGGTCTTGCCGGCCCCCACCTCACCCGTGAGCAGCACGAAACCACCGCCCGCATCCAGCCCATAGAGCAGATGGGCCAGCGCCTCCCGGTGCCGCTCGCTCATGAACAGGTAGCGAGGGTCAGGGGCGATGGAAAACGGCGGGTGCTGGAGACCGAAGAACGGGGCGTACATCCCGTGAGGATACCGCCCCACCGTGAAGCGTTCCGCAAACCCGGCGCGCGCCACCCCACGCAACCGTTTCAGGGCGGTTCAGGGTTTCACCCAAGGAGTAGTTTCCCGTAGATTGTCGTCGGCAAGACAAGACGACGTCAAAGTCAGTCCTAGCATTCATCCCGTACGCAGCCACAAGGCCGCGCTCCCGGCTGTCACCGGGCGGACACCTTTTACCTTTAGGAACCGGAATGAAGACCACCTTCCCGCAACTGCTGCTCAAGCATGCCGCCGAGCGCCCCACGGCCGCGGCCCTGCGCGAAAAGGAATATGGCATCTGGCAAGCCCACAGCTGGGCCGACCTGGCACAGTTGGTGGAGCATGTGGCGGCCGGCCTGCACCAGGCGGGTCTTACGCGCGGCGAGCACATGGTGGTGATCGGTGCCAACCGCCCTCGCCTTTACGCCACCATGCTGGCCGCGCAGTCGCTGGGCGCCATTCCGGTGCCGCTGTACCAGGACGCCGTGGGTGCCGAATGCATCTTCCCGCTCAACAACGCCGAAGTGCGCTTTTGCCTGGTGGAAGACCAGGAACAGGTGGACAAGCTGCTCGAGATCCGCGCGCAATGCCCGCTGATCGCCCGCATCTTCTTCGACGACCCGCGCGGCCTGCGCAACTACCAGGAAGAGGGCCTGTCGTCGCTGGATGCGCTGATCGAATCCGGCAAGGCCTTCGCCGCCCAGCATCCAGAGTGGTTCCGCAACGAGGTCGCCAAGGCGCAGCCCACGGACGTGGCCGCCATGTTCTTCACCTCGGGCACCACCGGCAACCCCAAGGGCGTGGTGCACACGCACAGCACCCTGCTCGACCGCGCATCGGCCGGTGCCGAGTTCGACAAGCTCACCGGCAACGAAGAAGTGCTGGCCTACCTGCCCCCGGCCTGGATCGGCCAGAACATCTTCAGCTACTCGCAATGGCTGGCCTGCGGCTACGTGGTGAACTGCCCGGAGTCGGCCAGCACCGTGACCATCGACTTGAAGGAAGTGGGCCCGACCTACTACTTCGCGCCACCGCGCATCTTCGAAGGCCTGCTCACCAGCGTGATGATCCGCATGGAAGACGCCGGCACCTTGAAGCGCAAGATGTTCCAGGCCTGCATGGCCGTGGCCCAGCGCGTGGGCCCGGCGCTCATGGACGGCCAGCCCGTGGGCGCACTCGACCGCATCAAGTACGCCCTCGGCAACCTGCTGGTCTACGGCCCGCTGCGCAACAACCTCGGGTTCTCGCGCGTGCGGGTGGCTTACACGGCCGGCGAGGCCATCGGCCCGGATCTGTTCACCTTCTACCGCTCCATCGGCATCAATCTGAAGCAGCTCTACGGCTCCACCGAGACCGCCGTGTTCGTCTGCCTGCAGCCCGACAACCAGGCGCGCGCCGACACCGTGGGCGTGCCCATCCGCGGCGTGGAGATCAAGGTCGCCGACAACGGCGAGATCCTCGTCAAATCCGCCGGCCTGCTCAAGGAGTACTACAAGAACCCCACGGCCACGGCCGAGGTGCTCACGGCCGATGGCTGGTACCACACCAGCGACGCCGGCTTTCTCGACGCGCATGGCCACCTGAAGATTATCGACCGCGTGAAGGACGTGGGCCGCATCAAGGGGGGTGCCAACGATGGCGCCATGTTCGCACCCAAGTACGTGGAGAACAAGCTCAAGTTCTTCCCGCACATCAAGGAGGTGGTCGCCCTGGGCGATGGCCGCGAGAAGGTCTGCGTGATGGTCAACATCGACTTCGACGCCGTGGGCAACTGGGCCGAGCGCCGCAACCTGCCCTATGCCGGCTACACCGATCTGGCGCAAAAGCCCGAAGTGTACGAACTGATTCGCGAGTGCGTGGAGAAGGTCAATGCCGACCTGGCCAATGACGCCCTGCTCGCAGGCAGCCAGGTCAGCCGCTTTCTCGTACTGCACAAGGAACTCGATGCCGACGACGGCGAGCTCACGCGCACCAACAAGGTCCGCCGCGGCTTCATCGCCGAGAAGTACGGCGTGCTGGTGGAGGCGCTGTATGCCGGCCGCACCGAGCAGTTCATCGAAACCCAGGTCAAGTTCGAGGACGGCCGCCCCGGCAGCGAGATCGCCACGCTCAAGCGGTCGGACACAACGCCCTTCACCCCTGTCCAGGCCGCCGCATGAAGCCCACGCTCTACCCGCCCGACAAGCAACAGCAGCCCACCATGAACCCAAAGAAGATCGGCAACGTCATCCTGGACGTCCAGAACATCAGCCTGCGGTTCGGCGGCGTGAAGGCGCTCACCGACATCTCGTTCAACGTCAAGGAGCACGAAATCCGCGCCATCATCGGACCCAACGGCGCCGGCAAGAGCTCCATGCTCAACTGCATCAACGGCGTGTACACGCCGTCCGAGGGCTCGATCACCTTCCGCGGCAAGACCTTCTCGCACATGAACTCGCGCCAGGTGGCCGAGATGGGCGTGGCACGCACCTTCCAGAACCTGGCGCTGTTCAAGGGCATGAGCGTGATCGACAACATCATGACCGGCCGCAACCTCAAGATCAAAAGCAACCTGCTGCTGCAGGCCCTGCGCATCGGCCCGGCCGAGCGCGAGGAGATCCGCCACCGCGAGTTCGTCGAGCACATCATCGACTTCCTGGAAATCCAGGCCTACCGCAAGACCCCCGTGGGCCAGTTGCCCTACGGCCTGCAAAAGCGCGTGGACCTGGGCCGCGCCCTGGCCATGGAGCCGCAGGTGCTGCTGCTCGACGAGCCCATGGCCGGCATGAACGTCGAGGAAAAGCAGGACATGTGCCGCTTCGTGCTGGACGTGAACGACGAATTCGGCACCACCATCGTGCTCATCGAGCACGACATGGGCGTGGTGATGGACATCTCCGACCGCGTGGTGGTGCTCGACTACGGCAAGAAGATCGGCGACGGCACGCCCGACGAGGTGCGCAGCAACCCCGACGTGATCAGTGCCTACCTGGGCACCTCGCACTGATCGACCAGGAGAACAACAACCATGGCATTCTTTCTCGAAACACTGATCGGCGGCCTCATGGCCGGCATGCTGTACTCGCTGGTGGCACTGGGCTTCGTGCTGATCTACAAGGCCTCGGGCGTCTTCAACTTCGCTCAGGGTGCGATGGTGCTGTTCGCAGCCCTGGCCATGGCGCGCTTTGCCGAATGGATCCCCAAGTGGACCGGCATCGCGAGCCCCGTGGTGGCCACGGTGGCGGCCTTCATCATCGCTGGCACCATCATGTTCGTGGTCGCCTGGCTGATCGAGAAGATGGTGCTGCGCCACCTCGTGAACCAGGAAGGCGCCACGCTGCTCATGGCGACGCTCGGAATCACCTATTTCCTCGAAGGCCTGGGCCAGACGATCTTCGGCAGCGACATCTACAAAATCGACGTGGGCATGCCCAAGGACCCCGTGTTCCTGCTCGAATCCATGTTCCAGGGCGGCATCCTGGTCAACAAGGAGGACGTGATCGCCGCCGGCATCGCCGCCGCGCTGGTGGTGCTGCTCAGCGTGTTCTTCCAGAAGACCTCCACCGGCCGCGCCCTGCGCGCCGTGGCCGACGACCACCAGGCCGCCCAGTCCATCGGCATCCCGCTCAACCGCATCTGGGTGATCGTCTGGTGCGTGGCCGGCGTGGTCGCCCTGGTGGCCGGAATGATCTGGGGCTCCAAGCTCGGCGTGCAGTTCTCGCTGACCACCGTGGCGCTGCGTGCCCTGCCGGTGGTCATCCTGGGTGGCCTGACCTCGGTGCCCGGCGCCATCATCGGCGGGCTGATCATCGGCGTGGGCGAGAAGCTCTCCGAGGTCTACCTTGGGCCCTATGTGGGCGGCGGCATCGAGATCTGGTTTGCATACGTGCTGGCGCTGGTGTTTCTTCTGTTCAGACCGCAAGGTTTGTTCGGAGAGAAGATCATTGATCGCGTTTGACCGGCCATAACAACAACCAGCACAGGAGACCTTCATGCTCTACCGCGAAAACGGCCAGTTCAAGACCAGCTACCGCGCCGACCAGCAGATCTTCCCGATCGCGCAGGACCGCATCGCCATCCTTCTCATCCTGGCCGTGGCCTTCGTCGCCGTGCCGGCGCTGGCCAGCGACTACGCCTTCCGCGCCATCCTGATCCCCTTCGTCATCATGGCGCTGGCGGCCCTGGGGGTGAACATCCTGGTCGGCTACTGCGGGCAGATCTCGCTGGGCTCGGGCGCTTTCATGGCCGTGGGGGCTTACGGGGCCTACAACTTCTTCGTGCGCATCCCCGGCATGCCGCTGGTCCCGGCCCTGATCCTGGGCGGCCTGTGTGCCACCTTCTTCGGCATCCTGTTCGGCCTGCCCAGCCTGCGCGTGAAGGGCCTGTACCTCGCGGTGGCCACGCTGGCCGCGCAGTTCTTCAGCGACTGGATGTTCCTGCGCATCAAGTGGTTCACCAACAACTCCGACTCGGGCTCGGTCTCGGTGAACAACCTGCAGGTCTTCGGCCTGCCCATCGACAGCGCGACCTCCAAGTACCTGTTCTGCCTGGCGGTGCTGGTGGTGGTGGCCCTGCTGGCCAAGAACCTGGTGCGCGGCGCCATTGGCCGCGAGTGGATGGCCATCCGCGACATGGACGTGGCGGCCGCGGTGATCGGCATCCGCCCCATGTACGCCAAGCTCAGCGCCTTCGCCGTGAGCTCCTTCATCATCGGCGTGGCCGGTGCGCTCTGGGCCTTCGTACACCTGGGTGCCTGGGAACCGGCGGCCTTCTCGGTGGAAGTGTCCTTCCGCCTGCTGTTCATGGTCATCATCGGCGGCCTGGGCTCCATCATGGGCGCCTTCTTCGGCGCCGCCTTCATCGTGGTGCTGCCCATCTTCCTGAACCAGTTCCTGCCGGCCTTTCTGGGCATCTTCGGTATCTCCATCTCCACGGCGGGCGTTTCGCACGCCGAGCTGATGATCTTCGGTGCACTCATCGTGTGGTTCCTGATCGTGGAGCCCCACGGCCTGGCCAAGCTGTGGTCGACGGGCAAGCAGAAGCTGCGCCTGTGGCCCTTCCCGCACTGAAGAGCGAGCGCGCTGCGCCAGCCCTCCCAGGAAACCCCTTACACGCAAGTCCTCATACCGCCTTCCCGCGTTGCCGTTAACTTGGTTTTTCCCGTGCTTCAACACATTCATCCAAAGGAGACATCCATGAAGCTTTCGAAACTCGTGATCGCCGCCGCGGTGCTTGCCGCTGGCGCCTCGTCCGTGGCGACGAGCGCCTTCGCGCAGGCCAAGGAGCAGTTCTTCCCGCTGCTGTCCTACCGCACCGGCCCCTATGCACCCAACGGCGTGCCATGGGCCAACGGCAAGCAGGACTACATCAAGATGATCAACGCGCGCGACGGCGGGATCAACGGCGTCAAGCTCACCTTCGAAGAATGCGAAACCGGCTATGCCACCGACCGCGGCGTGGAATGCTATGAGCGCCTGAAGGGCAGGCCCGGCGTGTCGCTGTTCGACCCGCAGGCCACCGGCATCACCTTTGCGCTGACCGAGAAGGCCCCTGTGGACAAGATCCCGCTGATGACACTGGGCTACGGCCTGTCGGTGGCGCAGGACGGCCAGGCCTTCAAGTGGAACTTCCCGTTCATGGGCAGCTACTGGACCGGTGCCGACATCCTGATCCAGCACATCGGCAAAGGCGCCGGCGGCATGGACAAGCTCAAGGGCAAAAAGATCGCCCTGGTCTACCACGACAGCCCGTTCGGCAAGGAACCGATCCCGCTGCTGCTGGAGCGCGCCAAGATGCATGGCTTCGAGCTGCAGATGCTGCCCGTGACCGCGCCCGGAGTGGAGCAGAAGGCCACCTGGCTGCAGGTGCGCCAGAGCCGCCCCGACTTCGTGCTGCTGTGGGGCTGGGGCGTGATGAACTCCACCGCCCTCAAGGAAGCCCAGGCCACGGGCTACCCGCGCGACAAGATGTACGGCGTGTGGTGGGCCGGCGCCGAGCCGGACGTGCGCGACGTGGGCGAGGGTGCCAAGGGCTACAACGCGCTGGCGCTGAATACCTCGGGCACACAGCCCAAGGTGATCCAGGACATCCTCAAGCACGTGCATGAAAAAGGCCAGGGCACGGGTCCCAAGGACGAAGTGGGCTCGGTGCTGTACACGCGCGGCGTGATCATCCAGATGCTGGCCGTGGAGTCGGTGCGCCGCGCGCAGGAGCGCTTCGGCAAGGGCAAGGTCATGACCGGCGAGCAGGTGCGCTGGGGCATGGAAAACCTGGCCCTGGACCAGAAGAAGCTCGACGCCATGGGCTTTGGCGGCGTGATGCGCCCCCTGTCCACGAGCTGCGCCGACCACATGGGCTCGACCTGGGCCCGCGTGCATACCTGGGACGGCGGCAAGTGGAACTTCTCGTCCGACTGGTACCAGGCCGACGAGCAGATACTCAAGCCCATGATCAAGGCCGGCGCGGACAAGTACCTGGCCGACAAGAAGATGAGCCGGCGCGACGCCGCTGACTGCCAGTCGTGATGCGAATGGCAAGCAGGGTGTGACGCCCTGCGCCCACGGTGCGGCTCCGCATGGAGCCGCCAGCCGACAGGCCTGCAGCGGACGCGATGCGTGCGCCACCAGGCCTGCCGATTGGTCAACCGGTAACGACTCATGGAACAGCAAGCACACAACATCGTTCTCAACGTCAACGGCATCGAGGTCATTTACAACCACGTGATCCTGGTGCTCAAGGGGGTCTCGCTGCAGGTGCGCGAAGGCAGCATCGTGGCCATCCTCGGCGGCAACGGGGCGGGCAAGACGACCACGCTGCGGGCGGTATCCAACCTGCTGCAGGGTGAGCGCGGCGCGGTCACCAAAGGGAGCATCGAGCTGCGCGGCGAGCGCATCGAGAACCTTTCGCCGGCCGACCTGGTCAAGCGCGGCGTGGTGCAGGTGATGGAGGGGCGCCATTGCTTTGCCCACCTGACCATCGAGGAAAACCTGATGACGGGCTCCTACACCCGCACCAGCAAGGCTGAGGTGGCCGCCAACCTGGAGAAGGTCTACAACTACTTTCCGCGCCTGAAGACCCGGCGCACCTCCCAGGCGGCCTACACCTCGGGCGGCGAGCAGCAGATGTGCGCCATCGGCCGTGCGCTGATGGCCAACCCCAGCATGGTGTTGCTCGACGAGCCCTCCATGGGCCTGGCGCCGCAGATCGTGGAGGAGGTGTTCAACATCGTCAAGGACCTGAACACCAAGGAGAAGGTCACCTTTCTGCTGGCCGAGCAGAACACCAACATGGCGCTCAAGTACGCCGACTACGGCTACATCATGGAAAGCGGCCGCGTGGTGATGGACGGTGCAGCCAGCGACCTGGCCAGCAACGAGGACGTCAAGGAGTTCTACCTGGGCGTGGGTGGTGGCGAGCGCAAAAGCTTCAAGGATGTGAAGAGCTACAAGCGCCGCAAGCGGTGGCTGGCCTGAACACGCACTTGCATCGACCGCACCCGAAAGCATTCCATGACCGCAGCCCACTACGACGATCTTGAAACCCGCGCGCCCGATGCGCGCGAAGCCGCCCTGCTCGCAGCACTGCCCGGCCAGGTGGCCCATGCGCAGAAGGCGTCTCCCGCCTTCGCCGACATCCTCGCGGGGATCGACGCCTCCGCCATCACCAGCCGCGCCGCGCTGGCGCAGTTGCCGGTGACGCGCAAGCACGAGCTGCTCGAACGCCAGCAGGCCAGCCGCGCCACCAACGTCTTTGGCGGCTTCAGCGCGCTGGCCTTCGGAGCGGCCATGCCGCGTGTGTTTGCCAGCCCCGGCACCATCTACGAGCCCGAGGGCACGCGGCGTGACTACTGGCGCATGGCGCGCGCCATGTACGCGGCGGGTTTCCGCCCGGGCGAGCTGATCCACAACAGCTTCAGCTACCACTTCGTCCCCGCCGGCTCCATGATGGAAACGGGTGCCCATGCCCTGGGCTGCACCGTGTTTGCCGGTGGCACCGGCCAGACCGAGCAGCAGGTGCAGGCCATGGCCGAGCTCCGGCCTGCGGGCTACATCGGCACGCCGAGTTTTCTCAAGCTCATCGTCGAGCGGGCTGCCGAGATGGGCGTGGCCCTGCCCAGCGTGGCCAAGGCGCTGGTCTCGGGCGAGGCCTTTCCACCGTCTCTGCGCGACTGGTTCACCGAACGCGGCATTGCCGGCTACCAGTGCTATGCCACGGCCGACCTGGGCCTGATCGCCTACGAGACCTCGGCGCGCGAGGGCCTGGTGCTCGACGAGGGCGTGATCGTGGAGATCGTGCGCCCCGGCACCGGCGACCCCGTGCCCGAGGGCGAGGTGGGTGAACTGGTGGTGACCACGCTCAACCCCGACTACCCGCTGGTGCGCTTTGGCACGGGCGACCTCTCGGCCGTGCTGCCCGGCACCTGCCCCACGGGCCGCAGCAACCAGCGCATCAAGGGCTGGATGGGCCGCGCCGACCAGACCACCAAGGTGCGCGGCATGTTCGTGCACCCCGGCCAGGTGGCCACCATCGCGCGGCGCTTCCCCCAGGTGCTGCGCGCGCGCCTGGTGGTCAGCGGCGAGATGGCCAACGACCAGATGCTGCTGCAGGTGGAAACCACCGAGACCGCCGAAGGCCTGGCCCGGCAACTGGGCGACGCCATCCGCGAGGTGACCAAGCTGCGCGGCGAGGTGCAGATGCTGCCCCCCGGCAGCCTGCCCAACGATGGGCGCGTGATCGAGGACGCGCGCAGCTACCGCTGACGTGCGTGCTTGTAGTCCATTGGACCCATGGGGGATTAATCGAGCGCGCCCATATTCTCTATATATAGGCATATTCTGGAGATATGGGTGCGGTGTGAAACCGCATTTTCGGCAACCCCTCCAGAACCTCTGACAAAGGTCAATCCAAGGGAAAACGCTGCCCCCTTTCAGCGCCAGTGTTTACCCTTAATAAGCTCCTTTTTCAATAGCATTGAGCGACGGCATACATTGCTTTTGAGGCGAATTTCGCTTAAAGCCACTACCCCCTGCATGGTACGTAATTCCCGCAATACTGGCGAAAGGGTCGCTGGATATCATGGCCCGTCTTTTACAGAGGAGCACTCATGAAAAAACTGATCCAACTCGCCCTTGTGGCCGCAGCGGCTGCAGCCGCCTTCGGCGCCGCCGCGCAGGAATATCCATCCAAGGACAAGACGGTCACCATCGTGGTGCCTTTCGCTGCTGGCGGCCCGACCGACCGCGTGGCCCGTGACCTGGCCGAAGCCCTGCGCAAGCCCCTGGGCGCCAACGTGGTGGTGGACAACACCGCCGGTGCCGGCAGCTCCATCGGCGCCGCCCGCGTCGCCCGCGCCGCACCGGACGGCTACACCCTGCTGCTCAACCACATCGGCATGTCCACCATGCCCGCGCTGTACCGCAAGCTGGCCTTCAGCGTGCCCAACGACTTCGAGTACCTGGGCATGGTCAACGACGTGCCCATGACGCTGATCGCGCGCCCCACCATGGCCGCGAACAACTACAAGGAACTGTCGGCCTGGCTGACCCAGAACAAGGGCAAGATCAACATCGGCAACGCCGGCCTGGGTTCCGCCTCGCACCTGTGCGGCCTGATGTTCCAGAGCGCGCTGCAGATCGACATGACCCCCGTTCCCTACAAGGGCACGGCACCTGCCATCACCGACCTGATCGGCGGCCAGATCGACCTGCTGTGCGACCAGACCACCAACACCTCGGGCCAGATCGAAGCCAAGAAGGTCAAGGCCTATGCCGTGACGACCCAGAAGCGCCTGACCACGCCCCTGCTCAAGGACCTGCCCACGCTGGCCGAGTCCGGCGTGAAGAACTTCGAAGTGACCATCTGGCACGGCCTGTACGGTCCCAAGGGCACGCCACCCGATATCGCCAAGAAGATCAACGACGCCCTCAAGGTGGCCCTGAAGGACCCCGACTTCATCAAGAAGCAGGAAGGCCTGGGCGCCGTGGTCGTGACCGACAAGCGCGTCGAGCCCGCTGAACACAAGAAGTTCGTGGTGTCCGAGATCGACAAGTGGACCGCCGTGATCAAGGCCGCAGGCACCTACGCCGACTGATCGCCGCCACACCCGTGCGCGCGCACCGCTGCGCGCTGCGCCAGCCACCACGCTCCCGGGCCTGGTGGCTTTTTTGTACCTGGACCGCCCAGACACCGGGTTGATGGCATCAGCCCTGGTCGCATTCCAGACCCGGTCTTCGGGTAATCCATCTGCACGGAGCGCGCCCACCCGCGTAGAAATGCAGGCAACCACCCGGCTCTTCAAGAAAGCATTTCCATGGCACAGCACGCCCACAGCACCCACCCCGCCATCGCCGCGAAAACCCGCGCCCGCAGCCGCCGCAAGGTCATCGCCATGGCCCTCACCCTGAGCGCGCTGGGCGCCCTGGCCGTGGCCACGGCCAGCGCCCTGCTGCTGCCCCGGTCGGCCCATGCACAGCAGCCGGCAGCGGCCCCTGCGGCAGGCGCATGGCCCAACAAGCCAGTGCGCATCGTCGTGCCGTTTGCGCCGGGCGGCACCACCGACATCCTGGCCCGCGCGCTCACGCCCGATCTGTCGCGCGTCTTCGGCCAGCAGTTCGTGGTGGACAACCGCGCGGGCGCCGGCGGCAACGTGGGCGCCGAGATCGTGGCCAAGGCCTCGGCCGACGGCTACACCCTGCTCATGGGCACGGTGGGCACGCACGGCATCAACCGCGCGCTGTACGCCAAGCTGCCCTACGACCCGATCAAGGACTTCGTGCCCATCACCCTGGTGGCCGCCGTGCCCAACGTGATGGTGATGAACGTGGACAAGGCCAAGTCCCTGGGCATCACCAATGTGCAGGACTTCATCCGCGCCGCCAAGGCCAGCCCGGGCAAGTTCAACATGGCATCGAGCGGCAACGGCACCTCCATCCACCTCGCAGGCGAGTTGTTCAAGAGCATGACCGGCACCTTCATGCTGCACCTGCCCTACCGCGGCTCCGGCCCGGCCCTGCTGGACCTGGTGGGCGGCAATGCGGACGTGATGTTCGACAACCTGCCCTCGTCCATGGCCCAGATCAAGGCCGGCAAGCTCACCGCCCTGGCCGTGACCAGCAGCCAGCGCTCCGGCGCCTTGCCCGATGTGCCCACCGTGGAGCAGGCTGGCGGCCCAACGCTCAAGGGCTACGAGGCCAGTTCCTGGTTCGGCCTGCTGGCCCCTGCCGGCACCCCGCCCGAAATCGTCAACCGCATCCAGCAGGAGGTCGCCAAGTCCCTGGCCTCGCCTGCGATGAAGGAGCGCCTGATGGCCCAGGGCGCCATCCCCGGCGGCAACACGCCGGCCGAGTTCGCCAGGCACATCGACGCCGAGCACAAGAAGTGGGCCCAGGTGGTGAAGGCGTCGGGGGCGAAGGTCGACTGACGCCCGGCGCGCGGCCGGCTGGCTAGCGCGCAAACAGCCGGGGCACCTGCTTGCTGAAGCTCGCCTGGGGTGCCAGCAGGGCGGCCATCACCTTGCGCGGTTCGGCGGGCAGCGGGATCTCGTAGCACAGCGCGTCCGCATGGAAGCGGAACGATTGGCGGCTGGCGGCCAGCACCTGCCGGTAGCCCTTGAGATTGCTTTCCGGGTGCCTCAGGCTGCCCGCGATCACCGCATGGCCCCCACCCTGCAACGCGTAGAGAAAGCCGATGCCATCCACGGCGCGTATGTCGGCATCCCGCCCGGTGTGAAAGCCGGCTTCGAACGAGAAGGGCATGTAGGCCGGCACCTTCTGGTCCTTGGGGAGCAAGGCCATGTCGACATGGAGCACCATGCGCATCGCCTCCTGGCTAGGCGAGCGCTCCAGGCTGAAAAGCGGTTTCCCGTTCTCGTGGTCGCCGTAGGTCAGCTGCGCCACATCACTGCCCAGCGCCCATTTCCAGGTGCCGGCAGCGCCGGGTTGCTGGCAGGGCTGCGCCTGCACCGTACCGGCGGTCAGGGTGACAAGAACGGCGATGGCGCGGGAAAGGCGTCGGAGCGGGAGAGCGTGCACGTCAGGATGCCCGGCAAGGGGCGGATTGGGGAGGGACCGCAGTATGCCTGCGCCGCCCCGCCGCCAACCCGGGCTCACACGCCCCAGACCACGTCCGCGTCTTCCGCCGCGCTCTTGCGCAGCATCTCGATGAACGGCGCCGCGCGCTGGCGCAGCTTCACCGTGTCGGCGCGGCCACCTTGCTCATCCTCGTCGTCTGCCTCCTTGCCTTCGGGCGCCGGAGGCTGCGCCTCGCTGGCCTTCACCGCGGCTTCCAGCGCCGAGATGGCACCCGGGATCTGCGCTGCAGTCACGATGCCGCTGCTGCCCGGGGTCTTGCCGATGATCTCCAGAATCTGGCGGCCCTGGGGCTCGAGCATGATGAGGTCGGCGGCGGCCTTGGATTTGAACTTGTAGAGCATGGTGCGCGGAGCTCCCTCAGGTGTTGGTTATGGATGGATGCGGTCGTGCGTGAAAGCACAGGCCGATGGTGCGGATTGTGCGCCGGCCAGCAACAGCCGGTTTGCGCACACCTTACTCTCTTTGCCCGACAACCCGCTGTACGCCAAGCGCCTTGCGAGTGGCAGGCTGCCGCGCCGCCGGCCTGTCGGACCGCGCCCATGGCGCCATGGTCGATCCGTCTGGGGATGGCCCCATTGACAGTAATTTGTTTAGGTCTAAACTATTTTCCCATGAACATACTTTGCATTGGCGGCGGCCCCGCAGGTCTGTATTTCGCCCTGCTCATGAAGCAGCAGAGCCCGGCGCACCATGTGACGGTGCTGGAGCGCAACCGGCCGTTCGACACCTTTGGCTGGGGCGTGGTGCTGTCGGACCAGACGCTGGCCAACCTGCAGGCGGCCGATGCCGCCACTGCCGGGCTGATCGGGGACGCCTTCAACCACTGGGACGACATCGAAGTGTTCTTCAAGGGGAAGAGCGTGCGCTCGGGCGGGCACGGCTTCTGCGGCATCGGCCGCAAGCGCCTGCTCAACATCCTGCAGGACCGCTGCCTGCAGGTGGGCGTAGAACTGGTGTTCGAGGCCGACGTGCAGGACGACCAGGAAGCCGCAGCGAAGTACGGCGCCGACCTGGTGGTCGCCAGCGATGGACTGAACAGCCGCATCCGCACGCGCTACGCCGCCACCTACCAGCCCGACATCGATCTGCGCCAGTGCCGTTTCGTCTGGCTGGGCACACACAAGAAGTTCGACGCTTTTACCTTTGCCTTCGAACAGACGGAGCACGGATGGTTCCAGGCCCATGCTTACCAGTTCGACGCCGACACCTCCACCTTCATCGTGGAAACACCCGAGGCGGTGTGGAAGGCCCATGGCCTGGACCAGATGGAGCAGCCCGAGGCGATTGCCTTCTGCGAGCGCCTGTTCGGCAAGTACCTTGATGGCAATGCCCTGATCAGCAACGCCACGCACCTGCGCGGTTCGGCCAACTGGATCCGCTTTCCGCGCGTGATCTGCAACACCTGGGTGCACCGCGAGAGCATCGCCGGCAAGCAGGTGCCCATCGTGCTCATGGGCGATGCGGCGCACACCGCGCACTTTTCCATCGGCAGCGGCACCAAGCTCGCGCTGGAGGACGCCATCGACCTGGCCAACGAGTTCGCCACCGGCCTGCCCATTGGCGAAGTGCTCACGCACTACGAGGCGCGCCGCAGTGTGGAGGTGCTCAAGATCCAAAACGCGGCGCGCAACTCCACCGAGTGGTTCGAGAACGTGACGCGCTACACGGGCATGCAGATCGAGCAGTTCGCGTACTCGCTGCTCACGCGCAGCCAGCGCATCAGCCACGAGAACCTGCGCCTGCGCGATGCGCAGTGGCTGGAGGGTTATGAAAGCTGGCTGGCTGGCGGCAAGGCCGCCGTGCCGCCCATGCTCACGCCCTTCACGCTGCGCGGCCTCACGCTCAAGAACCGCATCGTCGTCTCGCCCATGGCCACCTACAGCGCGGTCGACGGCGTGCCGCAGGACTTTTTGCTGGTGCACCTGGGCGCGCGTGCCTTGGGTGGCGCGGCCATGGTGATGGTGGAGATGACCAGCCCCACGCCCGAAGGCCGCATCACCCCCGGCTGCACGGGGCTGTGGAACGACGACCAGCAAGCTGCCTTCACGCGCATCGTGCAGTTCGTGCATGGCAGCAGCAGCGCGAAGATCGGCATGCAGCTGGGCCACAGCGGGCCCAAGGGCTCGACCCGCGTGGGCTGGGAAGGCACGGACGAGCCGCTGGAAGCGGGCAATTGGCCCCTGCTGGCCGCCAGCCCCCTGGCCTACGGCAAGCAGAACCAGACGCCATCGGCCCTCAGCCGCGCCGAGATGGATGCCATGACCGCCGCCTTCGCCGACAGCGCGCGCCGTGCCGCCGCCTGCGGCTTCGACTGGCTGGAGCTGCACTGCGCGCACGGCTACCTGCTGGCCAGCTTCATCAGCCCCATCACCAACCAGCGCAGCGACGACTACGGCGGCAGCCTGGCCAACCGCTGCCGCTACCCGCTGGAGGTGTTCGCCGCGCTGCGCGCCGTATGGCCGGCAGACAGGCCCATGAGTGTGCGCATCTCTGCACACGACTGGGCCCCCGGCGGCACCACGCCCGATGATGCCATCGAGATCGCGCGCCTGTTCAAGGCCGCAGGCTGCGACCTGATCGACGTCTCGTCCGGCCAGACCACGCGCGCCGCCAAGCCCGTCTACGGCCGCATGTACCAGACACCGTTTTCCGACCGCATCCGCAACGAGGTGGGCATCGCCACCATGGCCGTGGGCGCGATCAGCGAGGCCGACCACGCCAACAGCATCATCGCCGCGGGCCGCGCCGACCTGTGCGCGATTGCCCGACCGCATCTGGCCGACCCGGCCTGGACACTGCACGCCGCGGCCCAGCTGAGCCCTGTGGCCGCCGCCCACACCGACTGGCCCGTGCAGTACTGGAGCGGCCGCGACCAGATGCTGCGCGAAATCGGCAAGCAAAAGCAGATGCAGGCCGCGCTGGAGGCCACGCGCAAGGCCACTGCGGGCGAAGAGGAAGGCTGATCCCATGGATCTCGAAGCCCGACTGCACGGCGCCGCGCCGAGCGAGCACCCCGAGGCCCTGCGCCTGTGGCTGCGCATGCTGACCTGCACGCAACTGATCGAAAAGCAGGTGCGCGCCGGCCTGCGCGAGCGCTTCGACACCACGCTGCCGCGCTTCGACCTGATGGCGCAGCTCGAACGCTCGCCCGAGGGCCTGAAGATGAAGGACCTCTCGCGCCGCATGATGGTCACCAGCGGCAACGTCACCGGCATCACCGACCAGCTCGTGGCCGAAGGCCTGGTGGAGCGCGTGGAGGTCGAGGGCGACCGCCGCGCCTACTGCGTGCGCCTGACGCCCCAGGGCCGCGCCCAGTTCAACGAGATGGCCCGCCAGCACGAGCAGTGGATCGTCGAGGCCTTTGCAGCTTTGGGCGAGCGCGACATCGCCACCCTGCACCGTCTGCTGGGCAAGGTCAAGGAACACACCCAAAAACACACCCTGGAGATCGAGGAATGAAGCACAACATTGGCGCAGGCAATCCGATGCGCGCGCAGTTCGAGGCCAAGGCCCCCTATACGGCCCAGCACTTCGACTGGAGCTACGCCGACGGCGTGGGCACCGTCACGCTGAACCGGCCCGAGCGCAAGAACCCGCTCACCTTCCAGAGCTATGCCGAGCTGCGCGACTTCTTCTATGCGCTGCGCTTTGCCACCGACGTGAAATGCGTGGTGGTCACCGGTGCGGGCGGCAATTTCTGCTCGGGCGGGGATGTGCACGAGATCATCGGCCCGCTGACCGGCATGAGCATGCCCGAGCTGCTGGAGTTCACGCGCATGACGGGCGACCTGGTCAAGGCCATGCGCGCCTGCCCCCAGCCCATCCTGGGTGCCATCGACGGAATCTGCGCGGGCGCGGGTGCCATGATGGCGCTGGCCTGCGACATGCGCTATGGCACGGCAGCGGCCAAGACGGCTTTCCTTTTCACCCGCGTGGGCCTGGCCGGCGCCGACATGGGCGCCTGCGCCCTGCTGCCGCGCCTCATCGGCCAGGGACGCGCCTCGGAGCTGCTGTTCACCGGCCGGTCCATGACGGCGCAGGAAGGCCTGGCCTGGGGCTTCTTCAACGACCTGTACGAACCGGCCGACCTGCTGGCCCAGGTGCAGGAAACCGCGCGCGCGCTGGCCAGCGGCCCCACCTTCGCCCACGGCATGACCAAGACCATGCTGGGCCAGGAATGGGCCATGACCATCGACCAGGCCATCGAGGCCGAAGCCCAGGCCCAGGCCATCTGCATGCAGACGCAGGACTTCCGCCGCGCCTACGAGGCCTTCGCGGCCAAGCAGAAACCCGTGTTCCAGGGGGACTGAGGCCATGCACATTGCCCCCCCACCCGCGCCCTTCCCGCCCACCACGGCCCATCTGGACCTGCCCTTCTTCGACGAGGCGCACCGCGAGCTGGCGCGCGGCCTGGTGCCCTGGGCCGCCGCCCAGGACGTGGACGAAACCGACGACCGCGCCGCCTGCCGCGAATGGGTGCGGCGCCTGGGCGCGGGCGGCTGGCTGCGCTACTGCGTGCCCGCCGCACATGGCGGCGCCCTGCCCGCGCTCGATTCGCGTGCGCTGGTGCTGCTGCGCGAGACCCTGGCCTACCACTCGCCGCTGGCGGACTTCGCCTTTGCCATGCAGGGCCTGGGCAGCGGCGCCATCACCCTGGCCGGCAGCGCCGCGCAGCAGGCACATTACCTGCAGGGCGTGGCCAGCGGCCAGCTGATCGCGGCCTTTGCGCTGAGCGAACCCGAGGCCGGCTCGGACGTGGGCGCCATGCGCACCACGGCGCTGCCGGCCGCAGGCGGCGCCTACACGCTCGACGGCAGCAAGACCTGGATCAGCAACGGCGGCATCGCCGACTTCTACTGCGTGTTCGCCAAGACCGAGCCGGACGGCGGCACGCGCGGCATCAGCGCCTTCATCGTGGATGCGACCACGAAGGGCCTGGACACATCGCAGCACATCCACGTGATGGCCCCGCACCCGCTGGCCACGCTGGCCTTCACGGGCTGCGAGGTGCCGGGCTCGAATTTGCTGGGCGAATTGAACGGCGGCTTCAAGCTGGCCATGCGCACGCTGGACATCTTCCGCGCCTCGGTGGCCGCCGCCGCCCTGGGCATGGCCCGCCGGGCACTGGCCGAGGCCGTGCACCATGCGCGCCAGCGCCGCATGTTCGGCCAGACGCTGGCCGACTTCCAGCTCACGCAGGCGCGCATCGGCGAGATGGCGGCGCTGGTGGACAGCGCGGCGCTGCTCACCTACCGCGCCGCCTGGCTGCGCGACGAGGGCGAAAAGCGCGGCGGCACCCGCGTCACGGCCGAGGCCGCCATGGCGAAGATGACCGCCACCGAGAACGCCCAGCGCGTGATCGACATGGCGCTGCAGCTGCACGGCGGGCGCGGCGTCGAAGTGGGCAGCAAGGTGGAGAGCCTGTACCGCGACATCCGCTCGCTGCGCATCTACGAAGGCGCGACCGAAGTGCAGCAGCTCATCATCGGCAAGGCTGCCCTGCAGGCGTCCTGACCCTCCAGACCAAGGAGCATTCCCATGGCCCACCCCAGCGCCCAGCCCGACCATTTCGTGCACGACCGCCTGCCCGCCCGCGAAGCCCTGCCCACGCTGCACTACGGCGCCCCGGAATTGCAGATCCCCGACCAGGCCAACCTGGTGCAGGCCCTGTTCGACCAGGCCGAGCGTGCCGGCCATGGCGACCGGCCCCTGCTGCGCGGCCCCACGCGCGCCTACAGCTACCGCGAGGCGCGCACCGAGGCCGCGCGCATCGCCGAGTTGCTGACGAAGGAGCATGGCCTGGTCCCCGGCAACCGCGTGCTGCTGCGCGGCGGCAACACGGTGGAGATGGCCCTGGCCTGGCTGGGCGTGGTGCACGCCGGCCTGATCGCCGTGGCCACCATGCCGCTGCTGCGTGCGGTGGAGCTGGGCAGCATCATCGAACGCGCCCAGCCCGCGCTGGCGCTGTGCGACGGCCGCCTGCTGGCCGAGCTGCAGGCTGCGCAGGCAGACCACCCGGTGCTGGCGGCCATCGTCCCCTTCCACACTGCCCCTGACGCAGGCGACCTGCTGACGCGCGCACAGGCCATGCCGGGCACCCAGCCAGCCTGCCCGACCTCGGCTGACGACGTGGCACTGATGGCCTTCACCTCGGGCACCACGGGCGCACCCAAGGCCGCCGTGCACACGCACCGCGACGTGCTGGCCGCCTGCGAGGCCTGGCCGCGCCATGTGCTGCGCGCCCGGCCCGAGGACATCGTGGCGGGCTCACCGCCGCTGGCCTTCACCTTCGGCCTGGGCGGGCTGCTGGTGTTCCCCATGTGGGCCGGGGCCAGCGTCTACTTCCCCGACCAGCCCTACACGCCCGAGACCATGGTGCGCCTGATGCGCGAGGCCGGGGTGACCATCTGCTACACCGCGCCCACTTTCTACCGCCAGATGGCACCGTTCGCGCGGCAGTTGGGCCTGCCCACGCTGCGCACCAGCGTGAGCGCGGGCGAGGCCCTGCCCGATGCCACGCGCCAGCTGTGGAAGGAGGCCACCGGCATCGACATGACCGACGGCATCGGCGCGACGGAGATGTTCCACATCTTCATCTCGGCCGCGGGCGGCGAGAGCCGTGCCGGCGCCATCGGCAAGGTGGTGCCCGGCTACGAGGCCAAGGTGGTCGATGGTGCGGGCAAGGAGCTGCCGCGCGGCACGGTGGGCAAGCTCGCCGTGGTCGGCCCCACAGGCTGCCGCTACCTCGACGACCCGCGCCAGGCCAAGTACGTGAAGGACGGCTGGAACTACCCCGGCGATGCTTTCGTGCAGGACGCCGACGGCTACTTCTTCTACCAGGCGCGCGACGACGACATGATCATCACCGCCGGCTACAACGTGGGCGGCCCCGAGGTCGAGGACGCCCTGCTGCGCCACCCGGCCGTGGCCGAGTGCGCCGTGATCGGCGTGCCCGACGAGGAGCGCGGCATGGTGGTCAAGGCCTTCTGCGTGCTCAAACCCGGCCACGCGGGCGATGCCGCCATGGCCAAGGCCCTGCAGGACCATGTGAAGGCGACCATCGCCCCTTTCAAATACCCTCGCCTGGTGGAGTTCCCCACCTCGCTGCCGCGCACCGAGACGGGCAAACTCCAGCGCTTTCGGCTGCGCCAGCGCGAAGCCGCGGCAGCGGCCACCCCACCCACGACGAAAACACCATGAATACCACCTTGCAACCCGACGGATGGGCCACCCCCAAAGGCTATGCCAACGGCGTGGCCGCCCGCGGCACCATGATCTTCACCGGCGGCCAGATCGGCTGGAATGCGGCACAGCAGTTCGAGAGCGATGACTTCATCGCCCAGACGCGCCAGACCTTGCTCAATGTGCGCTCCGTGCTTGAAGCCGGCGGCGCCGGCCCCGAACACCTGGTGCGCCTGACCTGGTACGTGGTGGACCGCAACGAATACAACGCCCGACTGAAGGAATTGGGCGTGGTCTACCGCGAAGTGCTGGGCAAGCACTTCCCCGCCATGGCCTGCGTGCAGGTGGCCGGCCTGATGGAAGAGCGCGCCAAGATCGAGATCGAGGCCACGGCCGTCATCCCGGACGCGTAAGCCGGCAATCAGCCCGCTTGCCCCGCCCCGCTGGCGGTGCCATCTCGCCACGGCGCGACCAGCGCGCCTGCAGGGCCTTGCCGTAGAGGATGAACACCAGTGCCAGGCCGATCAGCGGTAGCGCGGCATAGACCCAGCCCGTGAGCAGCTCGCCGCCCAGCGCCACGCCGACCAGCAGGGCCACGGCAGGGTTCACGAACGAATAGCTGCCGGCCAGCGCGGCCGAGGTGTTCTGCAGCAGCCAGAGGTAGGCGTTGAGCGCCACCAGCGTGCCGAAGAACAGCAGGTACACCCAGGCCGCCCAGGACTTGGCGCTGACCTGGCCCAGGGCACTGACCGGCTCGAAGCACAGCGCCACCACCAGGCCCATGGCCCCGCCCGTGAACCACTGCGCCGCCGAGGCCATGGCCGGTGCGGGCAGGGACAGGCGGCGTGACGCGTAGGAGCCGATGCTCCAGCACAGCGGCGCACCAAAGGCCAGCAGCGCCCCCAGCCAGGTGGCCGAAAAATCCCCTTCCAGCGCCAGCAGCAGCGCGCCCACCACGCCCAGGGCCAGGCCGATCCAGCTGGTCACGGGCACGCGCTCCCCGCCCCAGCGCGACCACAGGGCCAGCCACATCGGCATGGTGGTGACCACCGTGGCCATCAGGCCCGAGCCGATGCCCATCTTCTGCGCAAAGCCCATGAGGTTCATGGCCAGGAACACCATGCACCCGCCGACCACGGCCGAGTTGCGCCACTGCACCGCCGTGGGCAACGCATGGCCCTGCCACAGCGCCACCGCCAGCATGATGGCCCCGGCGCAGAGGAAGCGGATGGCGTTCATCAGCAGTGGCGGCATGGTCTGAACCGCGATGCCGATGGCGAAATAGGTGGTGCCCCAAACGATGTAGACCAGCAGCAGGGCGATGGCGATAGCCCACACACGGCGGTTGCCTGCTTGCGCATTGAAAAATGTCGGCATATTCTTCACCTGACCGGAAAATTTATGGAAATCACAGGGATTTCGGAATTTTTACCAAATTCATGCGCTTATGCAAGCAAATATTCAGACAGATGAGATAGATGCCAGAATTATTTCTGCCTTGGGCACCGATGGCCGACGTTCATACGCCGACGTCGGGGCCGAAGTGGGCTTGTCGACGGCTGCGGTGCATGAGCGGGTGAAGAAGATGCTGGACAAGGGCGTGATCCGCCGCTTTTCGATCAGCGTGGACCACGAGCGCGTGGGGCTGAACTTCACGGCCTTCGTCGCCATCCGCAACGATGGCGGCATCCACTGCCGCGACGTGGCGCCGCGCCTGCGCGCCATGCCCCAGGTGGAAGAGCTGCACAGCGTGGCCGGCGAGTACGACTTCCTGGCCAAGATCCGCACCACGCATGCGCGTGCGCTGGAAGACGTGATCTACGAGATCAAGGCGATTGCGGGCGTGGCCCGCACCACCAGCACCGTGGTGCTGAACACCGAGTTCGAGGACCGCCCGCTGGACCTGAATTGGCTGAGTGACAAGGCAGGATAAGCCTCGGCCCGCTGCCGCGGCTCAAAGAGCCAGGCCTGGCAGTGTATTGCGCACCGCGCGCACCAGGCTGTAGACCGTAAGCGCCGAGGTCTTGGGATTGGCCGCCAGCGGCAGGTTCTCCATCTGCAACTCGAGCCGACCGAAGGCGCCCCGCGCAATGACGGCGTGCACGTTGCGGGTGACTCCCGGGTCGGCCACCAGCTCCACCTGGGTGCGATCCAGCCCCAGGCCCGCCAACGACACCGTGGCCGCCACGTTTGCATTCTTAGGGAACTGCCGGGCCGCTTCGCGCGCACTGCCGCGAAAGATGACCTGCGGTGCCATCAGGCGGGCCAGGTCGAAAACCTGCTCGGCCGGCGTGCCCGCCCAGCTCAGCGGCGGCTTGCGCCCCACATAGACCACCTCGTCGAGCCCGCCCAAGCGCGCCGCTGCCAATGCGTCGATGGCGCCGATGGCGCCGGACACCAGTTGCAGCCGGGTGCCGCCCTCCTGCGCGGCAGCCTCCAGCCGCGCCAGCAGGTCCGCGTCATGCAGCGCGCCTACCGAGGCCATGGCGCAGGGAATACCGGCCTGCAGCGCGGGCACCACATGGGCCAGCACCGCCGCATGGCCCGCGCATTCGACGACGAGATCGGGTCGCTGCCCCGGCCCGAGATCCAGCGTGCTGGCCACCCGCACCTGCGGCGCCAGCGCCGCGCAGGCCGCCTGGGCGGCTGCGAGGGACGCCGGGGACACGATGAGCTGTGCCAGGCGCACACGGTCATCGCCCGCCAGTTCCCGCGCCAGGGCCTGGCCGATGGCCCCAAAGCCGACCACGGCCAGCCGCAGCGGTGAACGGTGCCCTGTCATGCGGCCGTACCGGGGAAATGCTCCACGCAGCGCGCATGCCAGCTGCGCCAGTCGCGGCCCGGGTGCACTTCGCCGCAGTGCGCGCAGGTGCGCTCGGCCGGCACCGAGTCGTAGAACGCGGTGTAGGTGCGCGGCAGGTCTTCGACGATGCTCGTGAGCTGCAGCTCGCTGCGCACCACCAGGCCACCGCAGGCAGCGCAGTACCACTCGAAGGCGTCGATGGAGCCCACGGGCCGGTTGCGCTCCACCACCGTGCACAGGCTACCTGGCTCCGGGCGTTGCGGCGAGTGGCGCACGTGGGCAGGCAAGAGGAAGATGTCGCCCTCGCGCAGGTGCACGCGCTCGAATTGGCCGCGGTCGGCGATCAGCAGCGAGGCATTGCCCTTGAACTGGTGGAAGTACTCCTCGTAGGGGTCATCATGGAAGTCGGTGCGCTCGTTGGGGCCGCCCACCACGGTGCAGACCAGGTCGGCGTTCTTCCAGATCTGCTGGTTGCCCACGGGCGGCCGCAGGCGCGCGCTGTGGGCATCGAGCCACTGCTCGAAATTCAGAGGCTTGCTGTAGTGGTCGTAGGCCAGATCGGCCGGTTGGTAGGGCATGGAGACACTCACTTTCGAAACAGGGAAAGCCACCGTGCCAGCAGGCGCTGCAGCCTGTGCCACGGAGAAGGTGGAGGCGGCGGGTCACCAGGCACGCCCAGCACCCGGGCGAAGCGCTCGAAGAACTCCTCGCTGAGCTTGCGCGAGCTGGCTTCCACCAGCCGGTTGCCGAACTGCGCCAGACGCCCGCTGAGCTGCACCTGCACCCACCAGTGCAGCACCGTGCCGCCGTCGCCGGTGGGCTCGAAGCGCACACGCGCCGTGCCCTGGCCGCTGCCCAGGGCGCCCGCCTGGCCGACGAAGACCATGGTCAGCGACCGGGGCGGCTGCAGGTCGTGCAGTGTGACCTCGCTCTTGAAACGCACCGACAGCGGGCCCAGGCCGACCTTAACCGTGGCCTCGTAGTCGGTGGCGCTGCGCTGCACCAGCGCTTCGCAGCCGGGGATGCTGGCCTGCAGGTTCTGTGCATCGAGGATGGCCTGCCAGACTTGGGCCGGCGGCGCCGCCAACGCCTGGCGGCCGCCGAAGCCGTCCTTGGGCACGGCTTCGGTGCCAGGCGTGGCAGGCGTCTGCCGGACCGCCAGCGGCGCATGGCGCGGCAGTGCCTCGCCCGTGAGGGCGGCCACGCAGCGCCGGGCCAGCACCCCGGCCAGATGGCATCGATAGCAGGCCGAGGCATGCAGGTCGCCCAGCGCCGTGAGGTCATCGAAGGGGACGGCAGACAAGGCCGCCAGGCCGAACCGGCCGCCAAGCGCCTGTTCGGCCCCAGGCCAGCGCGCGATGCCCATGCCCAGCCCGGTCACGGCCACGCGCACCCGGCCCGGCCCAGTATGCGCCACGGCCACGCCCACCAGCGCAAAGCGCGAGGCAGGCTGCTCGAACTTGAGGTAATGCAGGCCCTGCAGCCGGGGGAAGCGCACGCCGACGATCAGCTCGCCCGGTTCCAGCGCCGTGCTGTACAGGCCCTGGAAGTAGTCGTCTGCCGCAATCTCGCGCCGCACGGTGACGATGGTGGCACCCGCCGCCATCACCCCGGTGGGCCAGCAGGCCGCAGGGTCGTTGTGCGCCAGTGAGCCGCCAATGGTGCCCATGGCGCGCACCTGCACGTCGGCGATGCCGCCGGCCAGGGCCGCCAGGCCGGGCGCGAAGCCCCGCACGGTGGCACTGGCCGCCACGCTGGCATGCGTGGCCATGGCGCCGATCCAGAGCGTGTCCGCGCCATCCGGTCCGTTGTTCTCCACGCGGATATCGCGCAGGCCCGGCACGTCCTGCAGGTCGACAAGCACCGAGGGCGTGGCCATGCCCAGCTTCATCGCGGCCAGCAGCGACTGGCCGCCGGCCAGCCAGGCCTGGCCGCCATCCGCAGACGCAGGCATCAGCGCAAGCGCCTCGGCCAGCGAAGCGGGTCGATGGAAATCCAATGCGTTCATGCCGGCTCCGTTCCGCGCATGGCGAGCAGTCCCTCGCAGACCGCCTTCACGATGCCCTCGTAGCCCGTGCAGCGGCACAGGTTGCCGCCCAGGGCATGGCGCACCCAGTGCGGGTCGATGGACTCCCCGGCGGCCTCGGGCTCATCGGCCAGGGCCACCGCGCGCATCAGGAAGCCCGGCGTGCAGAAGCCGCACTGCAGCGCATGGTGCCGGCTGAAGGCCTGCTGCATGGGGTGCAGCCGATCGGGTGCCGGGGCCAGCCCTTCGACCGTGCGCACGGCCCTGCCCTGCACCTGCAGGGCCAGCACATTGCACGACTTCACGGCCCGGCCGTCCACCTGCACCGTGCAGGCCCCGCACTGCGCCGTGTCACAGCCCTGGTGGGTCCCGAGCAGGCCCAACGGGCCGCGCAGGCAGTCCACCAGCAGCGTGTTGGCTTCCACCTGCACACTGCAGACGCTGCCATTGACCTGCAACTGGATCGGCATCCGCTGGCTCATGCGGGTGCGCGCCTCAGGCCAGGCGCAGGCCGCAGCCTGCAAAGGCTTCGCGCGTGGCAGCCAGCTCGGCCTCGGTCATGTTGAGCAGCGGGCGGCGCACCGGGCCGCCATGCTGCCCCAGCAGTTCCTGCCAGGCCTTGCCGTGCGCCTGCGGCTTGCCGGCGGGCTTGCTGGCGCGGAAGGCGGCGCGCACGGGCTCCAGGCTGTCGCGCACCTTGCGCGCTTCGGCATGCTGGCCGGCAAAGGCCAGGCGGGTGTACTCGTTCATGCGCTGGTCCACCTTGGTCTGCAGCAGGAAGGGCGGCGTGGAGCACAGGTAGAGCTTCCAGTTGAGCTCGATGATGTTTTCCAGCCAGTCTTCCTCGGAGGGGTTGCTCACCTGGATCTTGTGGCCGGCCAGCTCAGTCAGGCGCTTGTAGCGGGCGCGGTCGGCGCTGTACTTGATGGCCACGATGTTGGGCAGGTCGGCGATGCGGTTGCACAGCTCCGGGCTCATGGTATAGCCGCAGTCGGGGTGGTTCCACATGGCGATGCCGATGTCGAGCTGCTCCGACAGGTAGCGGTAGTACTCGTAGATGGTCTCTTCGGTGTCGGCGCCGAAGTGCAGCACCGGGCTGTGCACGATCACGTAGTCGGCACCGGCGTTCGCCGAATGGCGCGCCAGGTCCAGCACCACGTCGAGGTTGGTGTCCGAGCACGAGGTGATGATGCCGCAGCGGCCGATGCCGCCACGGTTGCCCGCGGCCTGCGCGGCCTCGACCGACAGGGAGATCAGGCGCTTGCGCTCCTCGATCGACATGGCAAAGAACTCGGCCTGCTTGCCGGCGATGAACAGGCCACCCAGCTTCAGGTCGCGGATCCAGTGGTCCATGTTCTGGCGCAGCGCCTTTTCGTCGATGCGCAGGGCCCCGTCGAAGGGGGTGAGGTTGGCAGCCCAGACGCCGGTGAAGTGCTCGCGGGCGTATTCCTTGGCTTCAGACTTTTTGTAATCCATGGTGTTTTCCTTTCAAGACATGGGTGGTTCAGAGGCTCCGGCCGCTCATCGCGCGCCAGAACTGTTCGGAGGTGAGGGGAAACTGCAGCGGGCATTCGCCCACGGGCGAGAGCGCATCGCGCGCCGCGTTCATCAGCGCAGCCGGCACGCCGATGCAGCCGGCCTCGCCCACGCCCTTGGCGCCCAGCAGGTTGAGCGGACTGGGCGTGGCAAAGCTGTGGATGTCGATGGCGGCTGGCATGTCGTCGGCGCGCGGCGCGGCATAGTCCATGAGCGATCCGGTCACGAGCTGGCCCGCGCCGTCGTAGACCAGGCGCTCCAGCAGGGCCTGCCCCAGGCCCTGCGCCAGGCCGCCGATCAACTGGCCCTTGGCCAGCTCGGGGTGGACGATGCGGCCCGCGTCATCGGCCCAGGTGATCTGCTCGACGCTCGGCCGGCCGGTATCGCGGTCCACGGCCATGCGTGCGATCACACAGCCATAGCTCCAGGCTTCGCCGCCCGTGAAGCGCGCGCTGGCGGAGAGCGGCAGGGCCTCGCCTGCCGCACGCCGTGCCTGCAGTTCCCGGCAGGCCTGCACGATGGCGCTGCCCGCCAGGGCCGTGCTGCGGCTGGCCAGCGCCCCCACGCCGGGCGGGCACAGCGAGGTGTCGCCGTACAAGACATCGATCAACCCGGCATCCATGCCCAGCGCTTCTCCGGCAATGCGGGCGTAGGTCGTCGCATGGCCCTGGCCCTGCGCGGGCGATCCGGTGGCCACGGTCACGCGGCCGTCGGTGTGCCAGTCCACCCGCGCCGATTCCCACCCCACGCCGCAGGGCTCGACATACAGCGCCATGCCGATCCCCACCACCTCGCCCTCGGCGCGGCGCTGCGCCTGCAGCACGCGCTGCTCCGCATAGCCGAAGCGCTCGCAGGCCAGCTCCAGCGCACGCCGGTAGTCGCCACTGTCGAAGACCTCGCCGGTGGGCGTGGTGTACGGCATGTCGGCGGCCTGTACCAGGTTGCGCCGGCGCAGCTCCACCGGGTCGATGCCTGCGGCCCGCGCAGCCTGCTCGACCAGGGTTTCCATCAGCAGTGCCGCTTCGGGCCGGCCGGCGCCGCGGTAGATGGTGACCGGTGCCGTGTGGGCCAGACCGGCGCGGCCCCGCACATCGAGCCGTGCCACGCGGTACGGCCCGGGCAGGATGCGCGCCGTGTTGCGCAAAGGCACCACGGCCGAGAACGGCAGCCAGGCGCCCAGGGTGAACTGCAGCTCGGCCTGCAGCGCCGCAAAGCGCCCCTCGGCCGTGAGGGACAGGCGGCCTGCCAGCCGCGCACCGCGGCCGGGCATGCCCGAGGTGAACACGTCCGAGCGCGAGGAAATCCAGCGCACCGTGGCCTGCATGCGGCGCGCGGCCAGCGCGATGGCCAGGTCCTCGGGGCACAGCGAGGACTTGGCGCCGAAGGCACCACCCACGTTGCCGGTGACCACGCGGACGCGCGCATCGCTCCAGCCCAGCGCGGTAGCGATATCGGCCTGCGCGCGGGACGGCGACTGCGTGCCCAGGTGCACGGTCAGGCGGGGCTCGCCAGCGTCGCCATGCCACTGCGCGAGCATGCCGCGCGGCTCCATCGACAGCGCCAGCACACGCGGCAACTCCAGCGTGGCGCTGGCCTCGCAGGCCGCCGCCGGGGCCGCATCGGGCCCAGCATGGTGCGCCACTTCCGAGACCGGCAGGGTGCCGTCGAAGTCCAGCACGGCATCGAGCGGCTCGATATCGAGCTGGACCCGCAGGGCCGCCTGCTGCGCCGCACCCAGAGTGTGTGCCAGCACCAGGGCCACGGGTTGTCCCACATAGACCACTTCGCCCCGTGCCAGCGGTTCGATGGCGAGCACTGGGGCCACGGGCAGCAGCGGGTTGGGCGGGGGCATGTGCACGGCACGGCCTTCTTCTGCGTCTGGCAGCAGGGTCTCGGCGGTCAGCACCGCGGCCACACCTTCGGCGCTTTCGGCCGCCTGCAGATCGATGGAGCGCAGCCGGCCATGCGGAATCGGCGAACGCACGAACACCGCATGCAGCGCACCCTCGGCCGGCTCATCGCCCGTGTTCTGGCAGCGCCCCCTGAGCAGGGCGGGGTCTTCGGGGCGAAGGGGGGTGAAGGCCGTGTTCAACATGGGTCGGATTAGACCGGCGCCCCCTGCCGCGGGCAATCGCATAATTTTGAAAGACTTTGAAGTTTGCCGACACAATCGCGCCATGGACCTGCTGGACAACCCCTCCAACCTCAGCCTGCGGCAGCTGCGCGCCTTCTGGCTCGTCGCGCACGAAGGCACCATGACGCGGGCCGCCGCGCGCATGCACCTCACCATCTCGGCACTATCGATGCTCGTGCGCACCCTGGAAGAAGAACTGGGTGTGCGCCTGTTCGAGCGCACCACGCGCCGCATCGAGCTGACCGATGCCGGCCGGCAATTCCTGCCCACGGTGCGCGACGTGTTCTTCGCCCTCGACTCGGGCCTGCAGACGCTGCAGGAGAGCAAGCGCCGCAAGAGCGAGCGCCTATCGGTCGTGACCTCACCGCTGCTGGCGGCCAGCCTGGTGCCCGAGGTCATTGCGCGCTTTCGCGAGCAGTTCCCCAACGTGACCGTGACCCTGGTGGATGCACCCGTGGACCAGGTCGTGGCGCATGTGCGCGAGGGCAAGTCGGACTTCGGCATCTACACGGCCGATCTGGCCTCGACCGACCTGGTCTCGCAGGTGCTCTACAAGGACACCCTGGTGCTGGCCTGCAGCCCCGACCACCCGCTGGCCGAACGGCGCGAGGCCAGCTGGGGCGACCTCACGGACCAGAGCCTGATCCTGCTGACCTCCAACACCGGCCTGCGCCGGCTGGCTGACCAGGCCCTCGGCCAGCTCACGCTGCGGCTCAAACCGGCCTTCGAGGTAGCCAACATCCAGACCGCCGTCGGCCTGGTCGCCGCAGGCCTCGGGGTCTCGGTGCTGCCGGCCTACAGCCTGTCGCGCGTGGACGGCCAGCGCGTGGTCTCGGTCCCCTTGACCGACCCCGTGGTGACGCGTGAAATCGTCGCGCTGTGCACGCGCGCAAGGCCATTTTCAATGGCCGCTGAAGCATTCTTGAAGCTGTTCACAAAATACGCGGACCAGAGCGCGATTTAAGCGGCTTTTCGATCGGTTTTGCTGGTGTTGCCTCTGTTCAGCGTGGCAGCGCGCCAGTACAAAAGTAAGGCGCCCTCACACGTCCTGGCGCACACACAAGGAAACCGATCCATGAAACCCGTTTGCGGCGCCAGCCCACTTCAGGCCCCTTCCTCCCCCCTGTCCCGCCGCCGGCTGCTGGCGCTGGGCCTCGGCAGCACCGCTGCCTGGCTGCACGCCACGCCGTCGCTGGCCAACACCTGGCCCTCCAAGCCCGTCAAGATCACCACCGCGGCCTCCACCGGCAGCGGGCCCGATGTGTCGCTGCGCCTGGTGACCGAGCAGCTGGCGCGCCGCTGGGGCCAGCCGGTCATCGTGGACAACAAGCCCGGCGGCAACGGCGTCGTGGCCTTCAACGCCACGCGCAGCGCCGCATCGGATGGCCACGAACTGATCCACCTGGACAGCACCATGCTGACCTCCAACGTGCACCTGTACAGCCGCCTGCCCTACGACCCGCAGCGCGACTTCACCCCGATCCGCCCCACCCTGCAGACCGACTTCTTCGTGGCCGTGGCCAAGGACAGCCCGTTCAAATCGGTCGACGACATCGTGCAGGCCGCCCTGGCCGCGCCGGACCGCATCACCTATGGTTCCTGGGGCCTGGGCAGCCCGGGCCATCTGGGGGCGCTGCGCCTGCTGGCCGCCACCCACACGCGCATGACGCATGTGCCCTACAAGGAGATCCCGCAGCTGTTTGCCGCAGTGGCCACCGGCGAGGTGCAGTGGGCGCTGGGCAGCATCGCCAGCGCCGGGCCCATGGAGAAGTCGGGCCGCATCCGCTTCGTGGGCGTGGCTGCACCGCAGCCCTCCCCGTTTGCGCCCGGCGTGCCCGGCATGGCGGGCTCGGCCCAGGCCAAGGCCTTTGTGGCCAATGCCTGGTTCGGCCTGTTCGCCCCCCGCAACACGCCCAAGCCGCTGCGCGAGAAGATCGCGGCGGACATCACCGAGATCCTGGCCACGCCGGACATCGCCGACCGCTACCGCAACCTGGGCTACAACCGCTTCGACCAGAAGCCCGACGAGTTCGGCGAGTACATTGGCCGCGAGACCCAGCTGTGGGGCCGCGTGATCGCCGATGCCAAGCTCAAGCTCGACTAGGAGGCGCAGCCGGTCGGACCAAGAACAACGGAGACGGAACGAAGATGATTGCACTCAAGGACATCTGCTACGTGCGCCTGGGCACGCGCGACCTCGATGGCGCCTGCCGCTACGCCAACGACATCCTGGGCCTGCGCGAAGGCCAGCGCTACGGGCCGCCGCGGCACGGCAAGGCGGTGGGCTTTCGCAGCGACGCGCGCGAACAGACGCTGGTGTACTTCGACGGCGACCCGGCGGACCACACCACCGGCTTTGAGCTGGCCTCCATGGCCGAGCTGCAGTCCGCCGCCGCCGAACTGGAACGCCTGGGTCACGCGGTGCGCGAGGGCCGGCCCGACGAATGCGAGCAGCGCCGCGTGCAGGCCTTCATCGGTTTCAACGACCCGAGCGGCAATGCCATCGAACTCGCCGTGGCGCCCTTCCACAGCGGCGTGCGCTTTTTCCCGACGCGCGACACGGGCAACACCGGCTTCTCGCACGTGGGGCTGCGCAGCACCGACCCGGCGCGCGATGAGCGCTTCTGGACCACGGTGCTCAGTGCCAAGGTCAGCGACCGCATCGGCGCCGCACCGCTGTTGCGCATCGACGAGGTGCACCACAAGATCGCGCTGTTCCCTTCGGGCTACGCAGGCGTGCAGCACATCAACCACCAGGTGGCTTCCATCGACGACCTGATGCGCGCCTGGTACCTGCTGCAGTCGCGCGGCATCCGCGTGGTGTTCGGACCGGGCAAGCACCCGACCTCGGGCGCCATGTTCCTCTACTTCGAGGGGCCCGACGGCATGGTCTACGAGTTCTCGAGCGGCGTGCGCTTGGTCACCGATCCGGACGCGCCGCCGCGCCAGTTCCCGTTCCACCCCACCTCGTTCTGCATGTGGGGATCGGTTCCGGATATTCCGGAATTCCGCTGATCAAGACCGGCCCGAGACCTGCTCCATCAGCGCCAGGTAGTGCGGCAGCGGCGGCGTGGCCCGCCCCGGCACCTTGGCCAGATCGTCGTAGCGGCGCAGGCGGATGGCCTCGAAGGCGAAGGGCTGTTCGGCAAAGCGGGCCGCTTCTGCCTGGCCGTAAGGGCCGCCCTGCAGCTCCAGACTGTGCTGCGACGCAGGCGAAAGGGTCGCCCAGTAGGCCGTGTCCACCGCACACAGATAGCGCTTGGCATCCACATGCATGCGGATGGGTTCGAGCACCGCATCGGGCAGCACGCCGCGCAGGAACGGCAGGGCCACGTACTGGTGCAGGTCGTCATGGCGCGGCGCGCGGGCCTCGTGTTCGGCCGCAGCGGGCGCCAGCAGGTGGCCCAGGTCGTGCAGCAGCGCTGCGACCACGGAGGCCGTGGTTTCACCGGCCTCCTCGGCCAGGAGCGCACACTGCAGCGCATGGTCGAGCTGGCTCACGGCCTCGCGGCCGTACTGCTTTTTCCCGCGCTCGGTGAGCAGCAGGGCGATGTCGTCCCGGGTCAATGCCATGGCGTCTCCCTGTCCCTAGACCATGGTCTTGCGAATGCGCGCGGAGACCAGGTCGATCACGCTCACGGTGACCACGATGATGAGCATCACTGCGCAGGTCTCGGCGTACTGGAAGCCGCGGATGATCTCCCACAGCACCACCCCGATACCGCCAGCACCCACCATGCCCACCACCGAGGCCGAGCGCACATTGGCCTCGAAACGGTAGAGCGTGTAGGAGATCCACAGCGGCATCACCTGCGGGATCACGCCGTAGATGATCTCGTGCAGCGCGCTCGCACCGGTCGAGCGGATGCCTTCCACGGGCTGTGGGTCGATGGCTTCCACGGCCTCGGAGAACAGCTTGGCCAGGGTGCCCGTGGTGTGGATCCACAGCGCCAGCACGCCAGCGAACGGCCCCAGGCCCACGGCCACCACGAAGAGCATGGCGAACACCATCTCGTTGATGGCGCGGCAGGCATCGAGCACCCGGCGCACTGGCTGGTTCACCCACCAGGGCGCGATGTTGGACGAGGCCAGCAACGCCAGCGGAACGGCGGTGACCACTGCGAGCGCCGTGCCCCACAGTGCGATCTGCAGGGTGACCAGCATCTCCTGCACGTAGATGCGCCACTGCCCGAAGTTGGGCGGGAAGAATTCGGCCGCGTACTGGGCCATGTTGCCCGAATCGCGGATGAGATCGAGCGGGCGCATGTCGGCGCCCTTCCACGATGCGGCCAGCACCAGCAGCAGGATGCCCCAGGACAGGTACCAGGCGAGGCTGCGCTTGGGCGCCGTGGTGCCCGCCAGGGTCGCGAGCGAAGGGGTCAATGCGGAAGACATGGTGGTCACTGGCCGGATGCGTTGCTTACTTCAGCGAGGCCAGCTGCTGGTCGATCTCGGCCAGGCGGGTCTTCTTGTCGGCGTCGGCCAGCGTGGTGTCGCCTTCGATCTTGTTGCGCTTGCCGAACAGGTCGAGCTGGCGGATGGGCATGAGCTGCGCGTTGGTCGATGGCTTGAAGCCCGAGAGCTTGGAGATCTTCATGACGATTTCCTTCTCACGCGCGTCGGTCTTGGCGTAGTTGAAGAAGAAATCCTTGATCTTGGTCTTCTGCGCCTCGGGCAGGTCCTTGCGCATCACCAGGGGGTCCAGCGGGATCAGCGGCGAGGTCCAGACGATCTTCAGGTCCTTGAACTTCTCGGGCTGGCGCTCCTTGAATTTCTCCAGATTCTCGCTGTTGTTGGTGGCCACGTCCACCTGCTTGTTGGCCACGGCCAGGGCATTGGTCTCGTGGTTGGCGCTGCGCACCACCTTGAAATGGGTCTTGGCGTCGACCTTGTTCTGGGCGAAGGCGTAGTAGCCGGGCACGAGGAAGCCCGAGGTGGAGTTGGGATCGCCGTTGCCCAGGCTCAGCGACTTGCCGTTCTTGAGCACATCGTCCAAGGTGGCCAGCGGGCTGTCCTTGTGCACGATCAGGTGCGAGTAGTAGCCCTGGGTGCCGTCGGCGTTGACCATCTGCGCGAACACTTCGCCGTTGGCGCGGTCCACGGCTTCCATGGCCGACTTGTTGCCCAGCCAGGCCACCTGCATCTTGTTGAAGCGCATGGCTTCGATCAGGCCGGCATAGTCGGATGCGAAGAAGGCGTTGATCTTGAAGCCGGTCTGCTTGGCCATGTCGTCCAGCAGGGGCTGCCAGTCGGCCTTGAGGTTCTGCGTGGCCTCGGTCGAGATCATGCCGAAGTTGATGTCCTGGGCGAGAGCGCCCGTCGTCATGCCCAGGCCGATGGCCAGGGCTGCGCACAGTTTCTTGAACATGGAAGCTCCAGTGAAAGAGAGAATGGTCGGAGGGAACGCGGAAACCGCGGAGAGAAATCGGGGGAAGCTTCAGGCAGCCTGGGCCAGGGGCTGCACCCAGCCGTTGGCGGGCTGCTGCACTGGTGCGGGGGCGGGGGCCTGCGGCAGGCTGGCACCCAGGATCTCGTCGGCCTGCACGCCATACAGCTCGCGCAGCAGCGCGGGCGTGAGGGCGGCCGAGGGGCCGTCGTAGACCACACGGCCCTGGTGCAGCGCGACCACGCGCGGGCAGTACTTGATGGCCACATCCACCTGGTGCAGCGAGACGATGACGGTGCTGCCGTCCTCGCGGTTGATGCGCGCCAGGATGTCCATGACCTTGCGCGAGGATTCGGGATCGAGCGAGGCGATGGGCTCGTCGGCCAGCACCACCTTGGCGCCCTGCACCAGGGTGCGCGCGATCGCGGCGCGCTGCTGCTGCCCGCCCGAAAGCGTGGAGGCGCGCTGCGCGTGGCAGTCGGCAATGCCCACCCGGGCCAGTGCCTCCAGGGCCAGGGCACGCTCGTGCGGGCGGAACACGCGCAGCCAGCCGCGCCATTTGGGCATGCGGTGCATGCATGCCCACCAGCACGTTCATCATCACGGGCAGGCGGTCGACCAAGTTGAACTGCTGGAACACGAAGCCCACCTGGGCGCGCACCTTGCGGATGTCGCGGTGGATGCGCCCGCCCTGCTGCACGCACTGGCCTTCTACCTCGATCAGCGACTGGCTGTCGCCATCGGCCACCACCAAGCCGGCCACGTGGCGCAGCAGCGTGGACTTGCCCGAGCCCGAGGCACCGATCAAGGCCACCATCTCGCCGGTCTGCACCTTCAGGTCGATGTCGCGCAGCGCGTGCTTGCCGTTGGCAAAGTGCTTGTTCAGCTGCTGGATGCGCAGGGCAATGGGCATGGAGAACTCCAAGTCGTCTATACAAATGCAGTGTGAAAGCGCGCCGTGACAGTGCTTTGACAGTTGCGGGAAATTTGAATGTCAATCAGCGCCGAGGCAGCGACCCTTAGAACGTGTTCACGATCTTTTCGAGGCCCCCGAAAAGATCGCAACCACGTTCTTAGAGCACGCGCTGCCCCTCGCGCCAGACACCGCGCACCACGGCCTGCTGGGCGCCGCCCGGCAGCTCCACCATGTGCACCTGGATCAGGTCGGCACGCAGCCCCGGCGCCAGCTCGCCGCGGTCCGCCATGCCCGCGGCGCGCGCCGGGTTGCGCGTGACGGTGGCCACCGCCTCGGGCAACGTGAGGATGCCGTCGTGCACCAGGCGCATCACCGCGCTCAGCAGGCTGCCGGGCACATAGTCGGACGAGAGGATGTCCAGCAACCCCTGGCGCGCCAGCTCGGACGCTGCGACGTTGCCCGAGTGCGAGCCGCCGCGCACCACATTGGGCCCGCCCATCACGGTCAGCAGGCCGCGCTCATGCGCCGCCTGGGCTGCGGCCAGCGTGGTCGGGAACTCCGACATGCCCGCGCCTTCTGCATGGGCCTGCTCCACATGCGCCACCGTGGTGTCGTCGTGGCTGGCCAGCGCGATGCCATGGGTGCGGCAGTAGTCCACGAAGTAGGCGCGGTGCGGCTCGGCGTACTGCGCCTGCAGCGTGGCGGCATGCTGCACCTGGCGCTCGAACTTCTCGCTGCTCCAGCCCTTCTTGCCGGTGTAGTAGGTGCGCGCCTGCTCCAGGTTCTCCCACTGGCGCTGGCCGGGGGTGTGGTCCATCAGCGAGATCAGCGACAGGCGCGGGTGCCCGTGGAAGGGGCCGAACAGGTCGATGGTGTTGGGCGCCGGCAGCTCGCAGCGCACGTGCAGATGGTGGTCAGCACGCAGCAGATGGCGTTCGGTGCAGGTGTCGATGGTGTCGAGCACCTGGTTCCACGCGCTGCCGCGCAGGCTCTCCGCGTCCGCTTCGCCCACGCCCAGGGCGTCCAGCACCGTGGTGATGCCGGCGGCGGCGATCTCGGCGTCGTGGGCCAGCAGTGCGGGCATCGCAGCCCATTGCACCTTGGGGCGCGGCATCAGGTGGCGCTCGAAGTTGTCGGTGTGCACCTCCACCAGCCCGGGCAGCAGGTAGTCGCCGCCCAGATCGATGCCCTGCAGCGGGGCCGTGCCGCCCGAGGCCAGGGCGTCGATGCGCCCGCCCTGCACCGAAAGCGAGCCCTGCACCACCTCGCCGGGCAGCACCATGCGGGCGTTGTGGAAGACGGCGGTGGCGCTCATTGGAAAACCTCCGTGCTGCGCACTGCGGTGCGAGCTTGCTTGGGGCGGCCCGGCGCGGCGCTCATGCTGCCACCCCGCGGAAGTCCGCCACGTTCACGCGGCGCGTGGCGACGGCGGCGCCCACGTGCGCATCGTGGAAGATGCCGACCAGCGCCGCGCCGCGCTCCACGGCCTCGCGGATGAGGGCGATCACGGTGTCGGTGTTGGCCGCGTCGAGCGAAGCCGTGGGCTCGTCGAGCAGCAAGAGGGGCTTGGGCTTGATCATGTTGCGCGCGATGTTGATGCGCTGCTGCTCGCCGCCCGAGAAGGTGGCCGGCGGCAGGTGCCACAGCCGTTCGGGAATGCGCAGGCGCGTGAGCCACTGGCGCGCCGCTTCGCGTGCGGCCTCCTGGGCGCTTTCATCGTCTCCCGCGTCTTCGGACAGGGGTTCGGCCACCACATCGAGCGCGCTCACGCGAGGGATCACGCGCAGGAACTGGCTCACATAGCCCATGGTGTCGCGGCGCAGCCGCACCAGTTCGCGCGGCGTGGCCCGGGTCACGTCCACCGCGGGGCCGGTGGCCGGCTGCACGGTGATGCGGCCAGCATTGGCGCGGTAGTTGGCATAGACCAGCTTGAGCAAGGTGCTCTTGCCCATGCCCGAGGGTCCGTCGAGCACCACGCATTCGCCCGGTCCCACCGCGAGGTCCACATGGGCAAGCACGGGCAGCTCGATGCCGTTCTGGTGGTGCAGGGTGAAGCGCTTGGCCACGCCTTGGAGTTCCAGGATGGGTGGTTGCGTGTTCGTCATCATGGTTGCAGTACCGAGGAAACGAGGAGCTGGGTGTAGGGGTGCTGGGGGTCGTCGAGCATCTGGTCGGTCAGACCCGACTCGACCACGCGGCCGCGCTGCATCACCACCATGCGGTCGGCCAGCAGGCGGGCCACGGCCAGGTCGTGCGTGACGACGATGGCCGCCAACTGCATCTGCCGCGTGAGCTGGCGCAGCAGGTCCAGAAGGCGCGCCTGCACCGAGACGTCGAGGCCCGAGGTGGGTTCGTCCATGAACACCAGGCGCGGCCGGGTGACCAGGTTGCGTGCGATCTGCAGGCGCTGGCGCATGCCGCCCGAGAAGGCGCGCGGCGCGTCGTCGATGCGGCTGGCATCGATCTCCACGCGCTGCAGCCATTCGGTGGCGGTGGCGCGCAGGCGGCCGTAGTGGCGCTCGCCCAGCCCCATGAGGCGTTCGCCCACGTTAGCCCCGGCCGAGACGTCCATGCGCAGGCCATCGGCCGCGTTCTGGTGCACGAAGCCCCAGTCGGTGCGAGCCAAGAGGCGTTGCTGTGCCTCGCTCATGGCCAGCACATCCTGCATGCTGCCGTCGCGCCCCTGGAAGTGCACGCTGCCCGCATCGGGCCGGCTGCGCGCCGCCACGGCGTTGAGCAGGGTGGATTTGCCCGAGCCGGACTCGCCGACCACGGCCAGCACCTCGCCGGGCCACAGATCAAACGAGGCGTCCTGCAGCGCCATGCGCTGGCCATAGCACTTGCCGATGCCGCGCACGCTGAGCAGAGGGGCGGGAGATGAAAGAGTGGCGTCCATATCGATCAGGGTTCTATGGAGAAGCTCAGGCCATGCTGCGCAAAGCCCAGGGATTCGTAGAAGGCATGCGCATCGGTGCGCTTGCGGTGGGACGAGAGCGCGAGCTTGTAGCAGCCGGCCTCGCGCGCCTGCTGCACGGCATGGGCAATCATCTGGCGGCCGATGCCCTGGCCCTTGCGGTCCGCGGCCACCACCACGTCCTCGACGATGGCCGAGGGCGCGCCCCGGTGCGCCAGGTTGTGCATGACCAGCAGGGCGTAGGTGCCGACCACGTCGGCACCGGGCTCGGCGCTCTCGCAGGCCACCCACAGGCGGTAACTGGGGTAGTCGCGGAACCGGGCCAGGATGGTCCGGGCCTCGTCGAGCGTGAGCACGTGCTCGGGACTTTCCTCGACGCCCTGGTACAGCGCCAGCACCTCATCAAGGTCGGACTCGGTGGCTTCGCGCATGAAGACCGCGCTCATGCGCCCTCCCCGGCCGCCAGGGCCTGCGCGGAGCCCTGCCGCTCCTGGCAGTAGTCGGAGTCGGAGCACACATGCATGCGCGTGCCCTGGTCGTCGGTAATGACTTCGTCGAGGAAGCTGTCCGTGGCGCCGCACAGGGCGCAGGGGCAGTCCCAGCGCTGCACCTCGAAGGGGTGGTCCTCGAAGCCCAGGCTCTCCACAGGCGTGTAGGGCGGCACGGCATAGATGCGCTTTTCGCGGCCCGCGCCGAAGAGCTGCAGCGCGGGGTTCATGTGCATCTTGGGGTTGTCGAACTTGGGGATCGGCGATGGCGCCATCACGTAGCGGTGGTTGACCAGCACCGGGTAGTCATAGGTGGTGGCGATGTGGCCGTAGCGCGCGATGTCCTCGTACAGCTTGACGTGCATCAGCCCGTACTCGGCCAGGCCGTGCAGGGTGCGCGTCTCGGTCTCGCGCGGCTCCAGGCGCTGCATGGGCTCGGGCACCGGCACCTGGTAGACAAGCACCTGGCCCTCGGCCAGCGGCGTCTCGGGAATGCGGTGGCGCGTCTGGATCAGCGTGGCCTCGGCCGTGCGCGTGGTGGTGGCCACGCCCGTGGTGCGCTCGAAGAAGCGGCGGATGTTGACGGCGTTGACCGTGTCATCCGAGCCCTGGTCGATGACCTTGAGGCAGTCGTCCGGCCCGATGATGGCGGCCGTGACCTGGATGCCGCCCGTGCCCCAGCCATAGGGCAGCGGCATCTCGCGCGAGCCGAAGGGCACCTGATAGCCGGGGATGGCCACGGCCTTGAGGATGGCCCGGCGGATCATGCGCTTGGTGCGCTCGTCCAGGTAAGCGAAGTTGAAGTGCCCATCGGTGGGCGCGGTATCGGCGGGCAGGCCCATCAGCGCGGGCTCGTAGGGCGCGTTCATGCGTCGTCTCCCAGGGTGGTTTCTTCGGAGGGGTTGGCCGCTGCAGCGGCGCGCATGCGGCGCACCAGCTCCAGCTCGGACTGGAAGTCCACGTAGTGCGGCAGCTTCAGGTGCTGCACGAAGCCCGAGGCCTCCAGGCTGTCGCTGTGCGAGAGCACGAACTCCTGCATCTGCGCGGGCGACTCCACCGGCTCGCCCAGCTCGTCGGCGCGCAGGGCACGGTCCACCAGGCCCATGGCCATGGCCTTGCGCTCGCTGTGGCCAAACGCCAGGCCGTAGCCGCGCGTGAACTGCGGCGGCTGGTGCTTGCTGCCCGCGAACTGGTTGACCATCTCGCATTCGGTGATTTCCAGCTCGCCAATGGAGATGGCAAAGCCCAGCTCCTCGGGCACGATCTCCACCGCCACCGTGCCCAGGCGCAACTCGCCCACGAAGGGGTGCGAGTGCGCATAGCCGCGCTGCGTGGAATACGCCATGGCCAGCAGAAAGCCTTCGTCGCCACGCGCCAGGTTCTGCAGCCGCGTGGCGCGGTTGGCCGGAAAGCGCAGCGGCTCGCGCGTGAGGTCGGCCGGGGCCGGGTCACCTTCGGGCACGGGGCGGGTCTCGATCAGCCCTTCCTGGTTGAGCAGGTCCACCACGCGGGGGGTGGCGGCCGGTGCATCGGCCAGAGGCGCCGCTGCCGGGGCAACCGGCGCGTCGCCCTGCGCCAGCAGCGTGAAGTCGAGCAGGCGCTGGGTATAGTCGTAGGTGGGCCCCAGCACCTGGCCACCGGGCAGGTCCTTGAAGGTGGCGGAGATGCGGCGGTGAAGCTGCATGCGCACCGTGTCCAGCGGGCGTGTGGTGCCCAGGCGCGGCAGCGTGGCGCGGTAGGCGCGCAGCAGAAAGATGGCTTCCACCAGGTCGCCTGCGGCCTGCTTGATGGCCAGGGCCGCAAGCTCAGGGTCGTAGACCGAGCCTTCGGTCATGACGCGGTCCACCGCGAGCTTGAGTTGTTCGCGTATCTGCGCCACGGACAACTCCGGCTGTGCGGTGTCACCCCGGCGCTGCTCGGCGAGCAGGCGGTAGCTGTTGAGGATGGCGGTTTCCCCGCCCTTGACGGCAACGTACATGGTTTCAAGCCTCCACAGCGGGGGAATCGATGCGGGTGGTGCGCGGCAGGCCGGCGATGTGCGTGGCGGTCGCCAGCACCAGGTCCACCCCGCGCGGGAAGGCCCCATGGTTCGCTGCCCACTGGCGCTCGAAGTCCTCCGGCAGCCCCGCCACGCACAGGTGCTGCGCCACCTGGATGCCGGGGCCCGTAAGGCGCCAGGCGCCGGCCCCTTCGACCGCCGGGGCCAGCACGGACACGTCGATCACGCAGGTGGCGGACTGGTCGGGGTACTCGTCGCTGCCACGCTGCAGGCTCTCCAGCAGGGGCATGCCGTCCCCCTCGGCCACCCAGGCAAAGCGCGCCTGTGCGGGCACATCCACCAGCACGCAACCGGTGTGAAAGCGCAGCCAGGTGCCGGCCTGGCTGGCCGCCAGTGTGGGCGAGAGCCACAGCGTGCATTCGCTGTCGAGCAGGGCCAGCAACACCGCAGCCGATGCGGCATGGCCGGTGGCGGGCACCTCGGCATCGTGCGCGATGGCCACCGGGCTGCCCGGCTGCGACAGCGCCTGCAGCACCGAACGGAAGACAGCCTGGCTGCCCAGCGCCTCGCTGGAAAATCCCGCACCCAAGGTGGACAGGGAGCTCGTGGGGGTGGCACTCATTGCTGGTCCTCCTCGCCGTTGGTGCCGCCGCTCTCGCGCGCCACCGTGAAGAAATCCACCCGCGTGCTGGCCGCGCGGGCCTGGCGCTCGGACTGCGCCTGGACCAGGTGGCGGCGGATGGGGTCGAGCAGGGTGGCATCGAGCGCGGCCTGGAGCGCCGGGTCCTGCAGCAGCGCGTCGGCCAGGGCGGCCAGTTGCACCTGACGGTGCGAGCGCCCGAGCACGTAGGCCACGCCCACGGTGGCATCGGCGTCCTCCGAAGGCTGCACGCGCAGCGCGCAGCGGGTGACCGTGATCTCGCCCAGGTTGAAGCGCTCGCCCGTGCCGCCGGCGCGGCCCTGCACCATCATCAGCCCGGTTTCGGGAGCACGCAGCCAGCGGGCGGGCAGCGCCGCATGGGCCTGCAGCGCGGGCTCCAGGATGCCGACCGGCGCCCGCGCCAGGAGCGCCATCCAGTGCGCCCGTGCAAGCGGCCTTCCAGGGCCCGGGTTGTCAAAGGCTTGAAACATGGAAGTGGTACTCTCAAAGTTGTATAGACAAATTGAACAACTGGCGCCAGCTTAGACCGGGCGCATGTAGGTTTCATGACAGCCAGCACCACGACCTTTTCCGAGCCTTCGTCCCCCGCCCCACGCCCGGCCCGCGACAGCTTCTGGACCCGCATCGCGGCCGAACTGGCTGAGGCCATCGGCAGCGGCATCTACTCCCCCGGCCAGCGCCTGCCGTCGGAGCACGCGCTGGCCGAGCAGTTCGGCGTGAACCGCCACACCATCCGCCGCTCGCTGGCCAGCCTGTGCAACCAGGGCCTGGTGCGCATCACCCAGGGCAGCGGCACCTATGTGGAAGATTTCGCGGTGGACCTGGCGCTGGGCAAGCGCGTGCGCCACCAGCAGGGCCTGGCCCAGGCCGGCCTGCGCGGCAGCCTGGTGGTGCTGCAGGAGCAGAGCGTGCGTGCCACGGCGGCCCTGGCCAAGGCGCTGCAGGTGCCGGCCCGCAGCCCACTGCTGCAGCTGCGCGTGATCGGGCAGGCCGAGGGCCAGCCGCTGCATGTGAGCGAGCGCTACTTCCCCCTGCCCCGCTTCGAGGGACTGGCCGCCGTGGTGCGCGAGACCGGCTCCATCACAGCCGGCTTCAGCGCCCACGGCGTGGCCGACTACACCCGGCGCGAAAGCCGCATCACCGCCGAGCTGCCCGATGCCGTCGTGGCCGCCGAGCTACGCCAGCCCGCGGCGCGGCCCGTGCTGCTGGTGGAGAGCCTGAACGTGGACCTCGAAGGCACGCCCATCGAATGGGCACGCGCCTGGTTCGCGGGCGATCGCGTCAAACTCACGGTCACCCATGACGAATAACGCCAATCCCACCACCGCCCACCGCTACGCGGTCTACTTTGCCCCCCACCCCGGCACCCTGGCCTGGCTCGCCGGCAGCCACTGGCTGGGCCGCTGCGCCGCCCAATTGCAGCCCCTGCCGCAGTTGGACATCCACGGCGTGGCCAGGGCCGAGCTGGAGCGCCTGACCGCGGCACCGCGCCGCTATGGCTGGCATGCCACGCTCAAGGCCCCGTTTGCGCTGGCGCCCGGGGTGGACTGGCTCACGCTGCACCACGCCGTGCAGACCCTCGCGCAGGGCTTGCGGCCCTTTGCCATGCCGCCCATGGTGGTGGAGCGCATCGGCGATTTCCTGGCCCTGGTGCCCGCAGCCTCGCACCCGGCCAATGCCGAGATCCAGGCGGCCGCGGCTGCTTGTGTGACCCAATTGCATCCCCTGGCCGCACCGCTGTCGGAACCTGATCTGGCGCGCCGCCGTGCCGCAGGACTCTCGCCCCGCCAGGACGAACTGCTGCAGCAGTGGGGCTATCCCTTCGTGTTCGAGGAATTCCGCTTCCACATGTCGCTGACCAGCTCGCTGTCGGATGCGGACGGCACGGTGGTGGAGCTCGTGCAGGATGCTGCGGACCAGTTCTTCGCCGACCTGCCGCCGCTGCGTTTCAACAGCCTGGCCCTCTTTTCCGAGCCCACGCCGGGCGCCGACTTCGTGCTGCTGGACCACGTGGAGCTGGGCGCATGAGCGGCACATCCGGCCGGCTGCTGTATTTCATGGGCCCCTCGGGTGCGGGCAAGGACAGCCTGCTCGACTGGCTGCGCCAGCACCTGCCGGCGGAACTGCCCGTGCAGTGGGCGCGGCGCACCATCAGCCGCCCTGCAGCATCCGGCGGAGAAGCCCACGAGAGCACGACACCCGATGGCCATGCCGCACTGCGCGCTGCCGGAGCGTTTGCTCTGCACTGGGAGGCCAATGGCCTGGCCTATGGCGTGCGCCACAGCGAGCTGGCACCGCTGGACCAGGGCCGCTGGCTGCTGGTGAACGGCTCGCGTGCCTACCTGCCCAAGGCGCTGGTGCGCTACCCTGCCCTGGTGGCCGTGCACATCACGGCCAGCCCCGAGGTGCTGCGCCAGCGCCTGCAGGCGCGGGGCAGGGAAAGCAGCGACGAGGTCGAGCAGCGTGTGCAGCGCGCGCTGCGCTTTCTCGCGCCGCCGGGCACGGCCGGTATCGAGGTGCGCAACGACACCAGCCTGGATGCGGCGGGCCAGCAGTTGCTGCAGGCCCTGGAACGTCTGCCCGGCTGGCCGGGTTAGGGAACGGTGAAGTCCGCCCGCGCCTTGAGCGCCTTCTCGCGCGCGTGGCAACCCTCCAAATGGTCGTTGACCAGGCCCATGGCCTGCATGAAGGCATAGACCGTGGTCGGGCCCACAAAACTCCAGCCGCGCTTCTTGAGGTCCTTGGACATGGCCACCGACCCCGGCGAGGTGATGAAGGTGCGCGCCACCTCGCGGGTGATGCGCTCGGGCCGCTCGCCGGCCGGTGGCTCGTAGCGCCAGGCGTAGTGCGCGAGCGAGCCGAACTCCTTGCGCAGTTCCAGCACGCGCTGGGCGTTGTTGATGGTGGAGGCGATCTTGCCCCGGTGGCGCACGATGGCCGCGTCCTGCACCAGGCGCTCCACGTCCTTGTCGGTGAAGCGGGCCACCTGCTCGGCATCGAACTGCGCGAACGCGGCCCGGAAACCCTCGCGCTTGTTCAAAATGGTGAGCCAGCTCAGGCCCGACTGGAAGCCCTCCAGGCACAGCTTCTCGAACAGGCGCCGGTCGTCCGCCACGGGAAAGCCCCATTCCGTGTCATGGTAGTGGCGGTACAGCGGCGTGGCCTGGCACCAGATGCAGCGCGGGCAGCCGGCTTCATCGGCGAACAGGCCATCGGAGATTGCGGGGCTGGCAGCAGTGGCATCGGTCATGGCAGCCATTCTAGAAACCTGCCACGCCATGCTCCTGACAAGCCCTCCCGACCCCGCAGTGAACGCCATGTGTCTACACTGGTCAACCAATATGCCCACTGCCCAGCCTTTCCGATTCCGCCCCCTTGGCACGCTGCTCCTCGCCGGGGCCAGCCTGCTGCTGTCCGGCTGCGCCGGCAGCACCCTGGGCTACTACTGGCAATCGGTGCGAGGCCATGTGCAGCTGATGGGTGCGGCCGAGCCGCTGGAGGACTGGATCGCACGCGGCGACATTTCCGTGCCGCTGCGCGAGCGCCTGCAACTGGCCCAGCGCGCCCGTGCCTTTGCCGTCACCGAGCTGGGCCTGCCCGACAACCCGAGCTACCGCCGCTACGCAGACCTCAAGCGCACGGCCGCCGTGTGGAACGTGGTGGCCGCGCCGCCCTACTCGCTGACCTTGCACACCTGGTGCTTTCCGGTCACGGGCTGCATCGGCTACCGCGGCTACTTCGACGAGGCCGATGCCAAGGCCGAAGCCGAACAGCTCGCACAGCAAGGCCTGGAGGTCGAGGTCTATGGCGTGCCCGCCTACTCCACGCTGGGCTACATGAACTGGGCCGGCGGCGACCCGCTGCTCAACACCTTCATCGGCTGGCCCGAAGGCGAGTTCGTGCGCCTCTTGTTCCATGAACTGGCGCACCAGGTCGTCTACGCCAAGGGCGACACGCTGTTCAACGAATCCTTTGCCACGGCGGTGGAGCGGCTGGGCAGCGCGCGCTGGCTGGCCCAGCAAGCCACGCCCCAGGCCAGCACCGCCTTCGCGGCCAGCGAGGCGCGCCGGCGCGACTTTCGCGCCCTGGCCCAGGCCACGCGCGAGCGCCTGGCCGCCATCTATGCACAGGACGATGCCGCCGCCCGGCAGGCGCAGAAAGCCGAGGCCATGCAGGCCTTCCGAGCCAACTCTGCCGCCCTGCGCGAGCGCTGGCAGGCCACGCCAGCGCAGACCGCAGGCTACGACCGCTGGGGGGCCGGCGCGAACAACGCGAGCTTCGGTGCCCAGGCGGCCGACAACGAGTTCGTGCCCGCCTTCGAGACGCTCTTCGAGCGCGAGGGCCGGGACTTTCACATGTTCTATGAAGCGGGAAGCGCGCTGAGCGAACAGCCGCAGGCGCAGCGCCACGAGGTGCTGCGCGCCCTGCTACCCAAAGAGGAGACCCCTGGTGCCTGACATCCACATCCACCGCGAACACCACCTGGGCTTCAAGGAAGCCCGCAAGGTCGCCTTCTCCTGGGCCGAAAAGGCCGAGGAGAAGTTCGACATGGAATGCACCTACGAAGAGGGCGACACCGAGGACACGCTGCACTTCACCCGATCCGGGGTCAAGGGCACCCTGCTCGTCAATGCGAAGCGCTTCGAGATGAATGCGCAGCTCGGCTTTCTCTTCGGCGCCTTCAAGGACCGCATCGAAGCCGAGATCGGGGAACAGCTCGACGCCTTGTTGAAAGCACCCGCGCCTGTCGCCAAGAAGACTGCGGCCAAAAAGAAGGCCACCGAAGCGGCGCCCGCCAAGGCAGCAGCCAAGGCGCCGGCAAAAGCCAGGAAGGCCTGAGCGCGGCCATGACCACGCCTGCGCACGACACCCTCTGCGCGCTGCTGCACACGCGCTACAGCTGTCGCTCCTTCCTGCCCGAAGCCCTGCCGCGCACCACCATCGAGCAGATCCTCGCCACGGCGCAGCGCACGGCCTCATGGTGCAATGCCCAGCCCTGGCAGGTGCACATCGCCAGCGGCGAGCCGCTGGCCCGGCTGCGCTCCGCCTTCCAGCAGGCCATCGCCAGCACGCCGCCCGCACCCGACCTGCCCTGGCCGCGCGAGTACCGCGGCGTGTACCAGGAGCGCCGGCGCGAGTGCGGCTACGGCCTGTACGAGGCATTGGGCATTGCCAAGGGCGACCGCGCCGCATCGGCGCGCCAGGCGGCCGAGAACTTCAGCATGTTCGGCGCGCCCCATGTGGCCATCGTGAGCAGCGACGAGGCCCTGGGCGTCTATGGCGCGGTGGACTGCGGTGCCTATGTGGGCAATTTCCTGCTGGCCGCGCACAGCCTGGGCGTGGCCTCGGTGCCGCAGGCGGCGCTGGCCTCCTACCCCGGCGTGCTGCGCGAGGTGCTGGGCATCGGAGCGGACCGCACCATCGTCTGCGGCATTTCCTTCGGCCTGGCCGACCCGGCGCACCCTGCCAACCAGTTCCGCACCACGCGCGCCGATCCGGCCAGCAGCGTGGTCTGGCGCGATTGAGCATGCATGCACCCGGCACCCGCGTGGTGCTGCAGCACTTCAACGGCACCGCCGAGGGCCCGCCGGACGGCAAGCCCTCGGACGGCTATTGGCGCCTGATCGGCAGCACGGGCACCGTGCTCAACCCCGCCAACGCGCAGGGCCGGGTGCTCGTGCGCTTTGACAACGACGTGGCGGTGCTGGGACTGGCCTGCCACAACCCCGAGCCCAATAGTTTGTTGATCGCGACTACCGACCTGGCCACGGCCTGAGATCAGGCCACCGCCTGGAGCCGTGCGGGCGCAATGCCCTGCCGCAGCGTACCGAACAAATCCTTGGGATCGGCCAGCTCCGGAATCAGCTGGATGCGTTCGCCCACGCCCAGTTCCAGCGCGGCATCGCGCATGAAGCGCAGGGCCGAGAAGTCTTCCAGTGCAAAACCCACGGAGTCGAACACCGTCACCTCGTCATCGCTGCGGCGGCCTGGCTGGCGGCCGGCCAGCACCTGCCACAGCTCGGTCACGGCGAAGTCGGCCGGCATCTGCTGGATTTCGCCTTCGATGCGGGTCTGGGGCGCGTATTCCACGAACACCCGGCCGCGCGTGAGCACCTCGGCCTGCAGCTCGGTCTTGCCGGGGCAGTCGCCACCCACGGCATTGATGTGCATGCCGGGCTCGAGCATGTCGGCGGTGATGATCGTGGCACGCGCCTTGTCGGCGGTGATGGTGGTGACGATGTCGGCACCGCGCATCGCCTCGACCGTGCTGGCGCAGACGGTCACCAACAGACCCGAAGACTGCAGATTGGCCCGCAGCTTGGCGGTGGCGGCAGGGTCGGTGTCGTACAGCCGCACCTCGGTGATGCCCACCAGGTGCTGGAAGGCCAGGGCCTGGAACTCGCTCTGCGCGCCGTTGCCGATCAGCGCCATCACCCTGCTGTCCGGCCGCGCCAGCGCTCTGGCCGCCACGGCCGACATGGCGGCGGTGCGCATGGCCGTGGTCAGCGTCAGCTCGCTGAGCAGCTGCGGCGTGCCCGTGGCCGTATCGGCCAGCACGCCGAAGGCCATCACGGTGGACAGGCCCAGGCGCGTGTTCCTGGGGTGGCCGTTGACGTACTTGAAGCTGTAGGTCGCGTCATCCGCGATGGGCATGAGCTCGATGACGCCGTCTTGCGAATAGCTGGCCACCCGGGCAGATTTGTCGAATTGCTCCCAGCGCAGGAAGTCTTTGGTGATGCAGTCCGCGATACCGGACAGGCAGGCCGCCAGGCCCTTGCGGCGCACCAGTTCCACCGCTTCGGGGGCGCTCAGGTACAGGGTGGATGCATCGGCGTGTGGGAGGGTGGTTTCGGCTCGCATGGTGTTGTCTCCGGTTCGGTGGCATCCAGTGTCTGGCGGGCGAGAGGCAATGTGAATCGGCAAAAATGTGCCGATTTGCAGGCTTTTTTGCCACAATGGCAGGTCTGATTTACTTTTTCGCCAAAAAACTGGAGGGACGTGCCATGGACCTGCCCGGACCGCTCCCTCATCGCCCTGCATCCACCTGACGACCTACCGGTGATGGGACGCTGGCGTCACCCGACCTGCCCACCCAGGCTGCGCGCGGCTTCGAGCACGCTCTTCACATAGCGCTCGTCGTAGCGGTGGGCCGGCATGGTCAGCGTGACTGCAGCGGCCAACGAGCCATCTGCCGCGAACACGGGCGCCGAGATGCCGGCCACTTCGCTGAGCCGGTCGCCCACGCTGGCCAGGTAGCCGTCGGCGCGGATGCGCGCGTACAGCGCCCGGTCGTGCCGCCCGAGAGAGTTGGAGAGCGCTGCATCGAAAGCCACCAGCACCCGCCCGCCCGTGCCCCGGTCCAGCGGCAGCAGGTCGCCCGCACGGATGTGGTCGCGGATCGGGTGCGGCGAATCCACGCGGAACTGGCACAGCCGCGCATCGCCCTGGCGCACATGGTAGGCCGCGCTCTCGCCGGTGGCGGCCACCAACTCCCGCAGCACGGGCAGCACCACCCGGTCGAGCGAGAACGAGGCAGCATACAGCGCATGCAACCTCGCAACCTCGGGGCCGATGGCATAGCGGCCATCGTCGAGCCGCTGCACCCAGCGCGCATGCTCCAGCGAGGCCAACAGGCGCAGCGCCGTGCTCTTGTACAGCCGCGTGCGCGTGGCCAGCTCTGTCAGGGCCAGGGGGCCGTCGCCCTGGCGAAAGGCCGCCACCAGGCTCAGGGCGCGGTCCACGGCAGCCGCGCCGCCCGGGGCGGCATCGGCATCGGCGACGGATTCGGAAACGGCTTTGCGGGGCATGGCAGTGGATTGCGCAAGAGAACGGGGTTCCGTTCATTGGAACACCTGCCCACCACCACGTCCATGAAAAAAGGCGGCCGAAGCCGCCTGGGGGTGCGAAAGCCTGCGGGGCTTCAGCTGAGTTCGGTGATCAGGTCGATGTACTGCTGCTTGGCGGCATCGGACTCGGTGCCCTTCAAGGCATTCCAGGCATCCCACTTGGCACGGCCCACCATGTCGGAAAAGCTGGGCTTCTTCTCGGTGTTGTCGCCCACGGTGGCTTGCTTGTACAGCGCGTAGATCTTGAGCAGCGTGGCGTTGTTGGGGCGCTCGCTCAGGTTCTCGGAATTGGCTTTGGCGGCTTCGAAGGCGGCGTTCAGGTCGGCCATGGGGATGCTCCTTGGATATCGAAAAATGGGGGAGGGAAAGAACGGTGTCGGCAATTCTTTGCGCCGTTGTATCTTACGGGTTCGACGGGATGAGAGGCCCCGCGATCCATAGAGGCAAGCCCCCAAAACGACCACAACAGGTGTACATCCGATGGTGACCCGCATTGCAGCTCCTGACGCCACCCGCCCCGAGGGCATCACCAACCCGCTGAACACCGCCTCCCAGGTCGCCCGCAAGGCCCGGGACACCACGGCAGCCGCGGCCCGCCGCAGTGCCCAGGCCCTGCCGCCCGCCGCGCGCAAGGCCGCCGGGGCGGTGCAGAAGAACGTGCGCCGCGCGGCCACCGGCATGCTGGGCCTGTCCGGCGAGCGCATGAGCAAGGTCGACACGGCCTGGCTGCGCATGGACTCGGACAGCAACCTGATGATGATCAACGGCGTGTGGACGCTGGCCCCCGGCATCACCTGGGAAGCGCTGTGCGAGCGCGTGCAGCAGCGCCTGCTGCAGTACCCGCGCTTTCGCCAGCGCGTGGTGGAGGATGCGGCCGGTGCCACTTGGGTGGAGGACCGCCATTTCGACATCGCCGCCCACGTGCTGCGCGAGACCCTGCCGCAGGAGCCCGGCCAGAGCATGCAGCGCGCCCTGCAGGACCGGGTGGGTGAGCTCGCCATGGAGCCGCTGGACCCGCGCCGCCCGCTGTGGCAGATGCACCTGGTCGAGAACTTCAGGGGCGACGATGGCCAGCTGGGCAGCGCGCTCATCGTGCGCATCCACCACTGCATTGCCGACGGCATTGCGCTGATCTCCGTCACCATGTCCATCGTGGACGGCGGCGCCGAGCCGCCCAAGCGCAGCCGCAAGGAGCGCGAGGCTGCCGCCACTGCCGAGGACTGGATCGCCGACGCGCTGATCAAGCCCTTCACCGGCCTCACGGTGAAGGCACTGGACCTGGCGGGCGACGGCGCGGCGCGCTCGCTCAAGGTGCTGGGCGATCCCGAAAAGGCCATGCAGCACGGCCTGGCCGGCACCATGGACATGGCGCGCGTGGCCTACCAGATGGTGAGTGACGCGGCCGCCCTGGCGCTGATGCCCGACGATTCGCCCACGCGCCTGAAGGGCCAGCCCGGCCAGGCCAAGCGCGTGGCCTGGTGCCCGCCGATTCCGCTGGAGGAGGTCAAGGCCATCGGCAAGGCGCTCAACTGCTCGATCAACGACGTGCTGCTGTCCTGCGTGGCCGGCGCCATCGGCGGCTACCTGCGCAGCCAGGGCGACGACCCCACGGGCCAGGAGATCCGCGCCATGATCCCGGTGAACCTGCGCCCCATGGAAGAGGCCTGGAAGCTGGGCAACCGCTTCGGCCTGGTGCCGCTGGTGCTGCCCATCGGCGTGGCCAACCCGGTGGAGCGCGTGTACGAGGTGCGCCGGCGCATGGCGGCGCTCAAGGGCAGCACCCAGCCCATCCTGGCCTTCGCCATGCTCGCCGTGGCCGGCCTGATGATCAAGCCCGCGCAGGATGCGCTGCTCAACCTGTTCGGCCGCAAGACCACGGCCGTGATGACCACTGTGCCCGGCCCCAAGGAGCAGCTCACCTTGTGCGGCTCGCGCGTCACGCAGTGCATGTTCTGGGTGCCGCAGTCGGGCGACATCGGTCTCGGGGTCTCGATCTTGAGCTATGGCGGTGGCGTGCAGTTCGGCGTGATCACCGACACCACGCTGTGCCCCGAGCCCCAGCGCATCATCGACGCCTTCGCGCCCGAGTTCGACCAGTTGTCGCTCCTGACGCTGATGCTGCCCTGGGGAGACTGACTTCGTGCGTTGGCTGGCCACTCTGGCAGCACTGGCACTGCTGCAAGGCCCCGCCAGCGCCACGGTGCTCCAGGAGCATTCGCAACGCCCTTACCCCGTTCAGGTAGTGCCCGGACAGACTTTGCGCCAGGCGCTGCAGGCCGCCACGCCCATCGTGGTGGACGGCCGGCGCTTCCACGGCTACACGCGCTGGAATGTGCGCTGGAACTACCGCTGGTGGCGCGAGGCCTCGGGCCGCTGCAGGATCACGGAGGTCACCACACGCCTGACCACCGAGGTGCAACTGCCGCAATTGCGCGGCGCAACACCACCGCAGCAAGCAAGCTTCGACCGCTACCTGCGCGCGCTGTCGCAGCATGAGCAGGGCCATGTGCAGGTCGGACGCGATGCGGCCCAGGCCATCGACCAGGGCATTGCCCGCCTGCCGGCAGCCGCCGATTGCGCCACGCTGGAGCGCCAGGCCGATGCGCTGGGCCGCCGGCTGCTGCAGGAGCATGTGGAACGCGAGCAGCAGTACGACCGAGACACCGGCCACGGCACATCGCAAGGCGCGCGGCTGGACTGAGGGCTGCTATGCGGCGCCCCATGCCGACAGCAGGCGCGACACGCTGGCCAGCACCGCGGGCACGGGCTCACCGAGCTGCACCCGCACGATGGCGCCCTCAACCACCAGGGCCAGCGCCTGGGCATCCTGCGCCTGCGTAGGCGATGGCGGCAACAGGGTGGTGGCCAGCAGGTCCGCCATGTCCTGCTTGTGGCGGCGGGCGATGGCATTCACCTCGGGCACGGTATCGCCCAGCTCGCTCACGCTGTTGATGAAGGCGCAGCCCCGGAAGTCCTCACGCCTGAACCACTCGCCCAACGCAGGGGCCAGTGCGGCCAATCCGGTGCCGGCCTTGCCATGGCGCGCCAGCGCATCGGCGAACCAGGCCATCCACAGTGTGTGTCGCATCTCCAGGTAGGCGCAGACCAGGTCGTTCTTGCTCGGAAAGTGCCGGTAGAAGGTCACCTTGGTCACGCCCGATTCGGCGATCACCTTGTCGATGCCGGTGGCGCGGATGCCCTCGCGATAGAACAGCCGGTGTGCCGTGTGCAGCAGGCGCTCGCGCGCAGGCAGGTCGTGGACTTCGGTGATGGGAGCAAGCAGCATGGCGCCATTGTAGACAATTCTGTCTACATGTGTGTATGATGGCGACGTAGACAGATCTGTCTACGCCCTATCGACCTGCCCATAACGAGGTGCTACCCATGGAATCCCGCCCACCCTTGCCCCCTTTTTCGCTCGAAACCGCCATCCAGAAAGTCCGCCTGGCCGAAGACGGCTGGAACTCCCGCGACCCGGCCCGCGTGGTGCTGGCCTACACCGAAGACACGCGCTGGCGCAACCGCGCCGAGTTCCCGGTCGGCCGCCCGGCTGCGCAGCAGTTGCTCGAACGCAAATGGGCGCGCGAACTCGACTACCGGCTCATCAAGGAGATCTGGGCCTTCAGCTCGCACCGCATCGCCGTGCGCTTCGCCTACGAGTGGCACGACGATGCCGGCAACTGGTACCGCAGCCACGGCAACGAGAACTGGGAATTCAACGACGCCGGGCTCATGGCCGTGCGCCACGCCAGCATCAACGACCAGCCGATCCAGGCGGCGGACCGGCTGTTCCACTGGCCCCAGGGCCGGCGCCCGGATGACCATCCGGGGCTGACCGAGTTGGGTCTGTAAAAATCAGCGGCTCAGGCCGTCAACCGCTTGGAACATCGATTGGCGGGCCTGGCTCACGATCTGGCCCTTCCAGGCGTCGGTATCGGTGTAGAAGGCTTCCATCATCTGCGCCTTGATCTGCTTGGCCTGCTCGGCCGGGGCCTCTGGGTGCAGGTTGAGCCACTGCTCGGCGCGGATCGCGTTCATCACGTCGAGCACGGGCACGGTGCCGTACTCCATCGCAATGCCGGTGCTCTCGGCGTGCGGGCATTCGTCGTAGACCGCGTTCCACATCAGCCCCGTGAGGAAGGCCGAGGTCGAGGAGCCGTCGTAGATCGAGGTCACCGGCGTGGCGCCACCGCCATCCCACCAGGCGCGGGCGCGCGCCACCGAGGCGGCATCGTCCTTGCCGGCGTAGATGCGTTCGCCATGGCCATTCGGCCCCAGGCCGGTGTGCAGGTCGATCCAGGCGATCTGCGAGGCACTCGCGCCGTGCTGGCGCAGCACCTGGCGCAGTGTGCGGTTGCTCCAGGAGGGCTCGGTGCCGCCGAAGAACAGGCCCTGCGGAAACTCGTGCTGGCCGCGCGAGATGGCGGCCTGCCATGCGGCTTCGCCCTTGGTGTCGATGTACTGCTGCACGGCGGCCAGGTTGTCGAGGCCCGGCGGCCATTGCTCGGGCAGCAGCCGGGGCTGCACCTCGCGGTAGGCCTCGTTCACGGGCAGGGGCTTGGAAAAATCCTGGAAGTTGCGGTTCAGGTCCACGGTCTCGTGCGTGAAGCGGCGCACATGCGAGAAGCCGTACGGGTTGAGCGCATGGATGTAGAGCATGGCCACACCCGCCGCATGGGCCTTGTCGCGCCACTCCTGGTCGTGCAGCGCAAACACCTGCACGCCCGTGCCGCAGTAGCCTTCCACGCCATGGCAGGCGCTGCTCACGATGAGCAGCTTCTTCGCATCGGCCGGGCCGTCGCGCACCACGTCCATGGCCAGATCCTCGCCATCGCGGCCCTTGAGCGGGTGCGCATGCGACTCGATGGGCAGGCCTGCTGCGGCAGCGCCCTCCAGAAACTTCTTGCGGGCCTGGGCGTAGCTGGGCGAAAAGGCGTCGACGATGCCGATCATGGGGGGGCTTGCTTTCGTGGGTGGGGTTGGCAGGGAATGCACGCGGGCCCACGCAGCGGCGGGCCCGGCAGGGGCGAGCGGCGCCCCCGGGAGGAGGCCTCAGGCGGCCGGCTGGGCCAGCCACTCCTCAGCGAGCTTGACCCAGTAGGTCGCGCCCAGCGGGATCAGGTCGTCATTGAAGTCGTAGCTCGGGTTGTGCAGCGTGCAGGGGCCGCCGCCATGGCCCATCTCGCGGTGCGCGCCGTCGCCGTTGGCGATGAAGCAGTAGGCACCGGGCTTGGCCTGCAGCATGAAGGCGAAGTCCTCGGCGCCCATGGTGGGCTCCTGCACCAGCACGTTGGCCTCACCCACGATGCCGGCCATCACCTTGCGCGCAAAGTCGGCCTCGGCCGGCGAATTCACGGTGGGCGGGTAGTTGCGGTGGAAGTGGAACTCGCAGGTGGCATCGTGCGCGGCGCAGGTGTGCTCGGCCACCTGCTGCATGCGCTTTTCGATCATGTCCAGCACCTCTATGGAGAAAGTGCGCACCGTGCCCTGCAGCTCGCAGCTGTCGGGCACCACGTTGGTGGCCTCGCCTGCGTGCACCATGGTCACCGAGATCACGCCCGCGTCCACGGGCTTCTTGTTGCGGCTGATGATGGTCTGGAAGGCCTGCACCATCTGGCAGGCGATCGGCACCGGGTCGATGCCGTTGTGCGGCAGCGCCGCATGGCTGCCCTTGCCGCGGATGGTGATCTTGAACTCGTTGCTCGACGCCATCACGGGGCCCGGGCTCACCGCGAACTGGCCCACGGGCATGCCGGGCCAGTTGTGCATGCCGTACACGGCCTCCATGGGGAACTGCTCGAACAGGCCGTCCTTGATCATCTCGCGCGCGCCGCCACCGCCCTCTTCCGCGGGCTGGAAGATCAGGTACACGGTGCCGTCGAAATTGCGGTGCCTGGCAAAATGCTGCGCCGCAGCAAGCAGCATGGCCGTGTGGCCGTCGTGCCCGCAGGCATGCATCTTGCCGGCGTGCTTGCTGGCATGGGCGAAGGTGTTGAACTCCTGCATGGGCAGGGCGTCGATGTCGGCGCGCAGGCCGATGCCGCGGCCGTTGGCGCCCCCGTCGCGCCCCTTGACGATGCCCACCACGCCCGTGGTGCCCAGGCCGCGGTGGATGGGAATGCCCCATTCCGTGAGCTTGGCAGCCACCACGTCGGCCGTGCGCACCTCTTCGAAGCACAGCTCGGGGTGGGCGTGAATGTCCCGGCGCACCGCTGCAATACTGGCCGCCTGGGTGACGATGGAGTCAATAACGTTCATGATATGTGTCCTTACGATCTGACAGTCTAGTGCGAGAGTGGTCCATGTGTCAGTCCGGGTTAGTCCGGGAGCAACGTGCGTGCCAGCCCTCCAGCGTCACCTCCACACGAGTGAGTACCTTTTCCATGATTTCACCGCAAGCCCTCGAACTGGCGCAAACCCTGGTGCGCATGAACACCGTGAGCCAGAACTCCAACCTGGAGCTGATCCACTTCATCCGCGACCACCTGGCCAAGCTGGGCGTCACGAGCCGCCTGACCTACAACGCCGACAAGACCAAGGCCAACCTGTTCGCCACGCTGGGCGAAGGCAAGCCGAGCGGCATCATCCTCTCGGGCCACACCGACACCGTGCCTTGGGACGGCCAAGACTGGACGATGGACCCCTTGAGCGCGCTCGTCAAGGACGGCAGCCTGTACGGCCGTGGCAGCGCGGACATGAAGGCCTTCATCGGCATCGCGGTATCCCATGCCGAGCAGTTCTTGAACAGCGACACCCCCTTTGCTGTGCACCTGGCTTTCAGCTATGACGAGGAAGTGGGCTGCTTCGGCGTGAAGGAGCTGATCGCCGACCTGCGCGATGCCAGCATCCGCCCGCTGGCCTGCATCGTGGGCGAACCCACGAGCATGGTGCCCGCCATCGCGCACAAGGGCGTGTACCGCTACAAGTGCTGCGTGCGCGGCAAGGAGGCGCATTCTTCGCTCACCCCGCATTCGGTGAACGCCATCGAGATGGCAGCGCGCGTGGTGGGCCGGGTGCGCGACATGGCCGAGGGCTTCGAGCGCGACGAGCCGCGCTTCGAGGGCTTCGACGTGCCGTTTTCCACCGCCAGCGTGGGCCAGTTCCACGGCGGCATTGCCGACAACGTGGTGCCGCGCGACGCCGAGTTCCGCTACGAATTCCGCGATCTGCCCACGGCCAACGCGGCGCAGATGCAGTCCGAGGTGCTGGCCTATGCGCGCTCGCTGGAACCGGCCATGCAGAAGGTGGCGCCGCAGACCGGCTTCAGTTTCGAGACCATCTGCGAGATCCCGAGCTTTCTGGGCAGCAAGGACGACGCCGTGACCCGCCTGGCACAGGAACTGAGCGGCGAGCAGGGCACCACCCTGGTGGCCTTCGGCACCGAGGCCGGCCTGTTCAAGAACGCCGGCATCCCCACCGTGGTGTGCGGCCCGGGCAGCATCCAGCAGGCGCACCAGCCCGACGAGTATGTGAGCCTGGAACAGCTGAGCCGCTGCGAGGCCTTCATGCAAGGCCTGGCGCGCACCAAGGCCTTCGGCTGAGAGGGACGTTCAAGTCCTCACCTGGCCGTCGCCGGCCAGGTAGCCCTCCAGGCTGGAGTAGTTGGCCTGCACCTTGTCGCCCCCCTTCCTGATGGCGTCCAGGAATTCGCGCGTGAGCTGGCGCGAGGGCCGAACAGCGCGAACACGTCGTCGGCCAGGAGCTTTCGGGTGTTCTCGGCACAGCGCTCAGGTTCGTAGCCATCGTCCAGCGTGCGGATCTCCACTGGGCATTGAGCTGGTCGAAGAACAGCTCGGCGCCTGCTGGAACTGGATGCCGAGCTGCGCGGTCGGGCCGGTGAGTGCGGCCGACTGGCCCAGCACGATGCGCCCTCGCCCTGCGCCCGGGCCAGTTGGAAGCCGCAGAGGGCCGCCGCCCCCACATCCTACTGAAAACTGCCTGCGCCCTATTGGTACCTTGTTCATGGTGAAATCCCGTTCCTGGGGTGTGGACCCCCGTGAATCGCCGCAAGCCGAGCGAATCATTCTTCTGGACATGCGTGCCACAAGCGCGCCCCCCACCCAGCCCTGCAGCCAGCTTAGCGACCAGCCCCGAAAAATGCCCATGATCGAAGCGCCCGCCCCTACCGAATCCGCGCCCATTTCCGTGCGCGGCGCCTGCCCCCACGACTGCCCCGACACCTGTGCGCTGCTCACCACCGTGGTCGATGGCGTGGCCACCCGGGTGCAGGGCAATCCGGAGCACTCCCACACCGACGGCGTGCTGTGCGCCAAGGTCTCGCGCTACACCGAGCGCAGCTACCACCAGGAGCGTGTGCTCACCCCGCTCAAGCGCACAGGCCCCAAGGGCAGCGGGCAATTCACGCCCGTTGGTTGGGACGAGGCCCTGGCCGACATCGCACAGCGCCTGTCCACCATCGCCGCGCACGACCCCGAAGCCATCCTGCCCTACAGCTACGCTGGCACCATGGGCATGGTGCAGGGCGAGAGCATGGACCGGCGCTTCTTCCACCGCCTGGGCGCCTCGCTGCTGGACCGCACCATCTGCGCCTCGGCCGGTGCGGAGGCCCTGGTGCAGACCCTGGGCGGCAAGGTGGGCATGAAGGTGGAGTTCTTCGCCGAGGCGCAGCTCATCCTGATCTGGGGCAGCAATTCCATCGGCAGCAACCTGCACTTCTGGCGCTATGCGCAGCAGGCCAAGCGCAACGGCGCCAAGCTGGTCTGCATCGACCCGCGCAAGACCGAGACGGCCGACAAGTGCCACGAGCACATCGCCCTGCGCCCCGGCACCGACGCGGCGCTGGCCCTGGCGCTGATGCACGAGCTGATCGCCCACGACTGGCTGGACCACGACTACATCGCGCGCCACACCCTGGGCTGGGACGGCCTGCGCGAGCGCGCCCTGCAATGGCCGCCCGAGCGCGCGGTCGAGGTCTGCGGCATCCCGGTGGAGCAGATCCGCCAGCTGGCCAGGGACTACGGCACCACGAAGCCCGCCGCGATCCGCCTGAACTACGGCATGCAGCGTGTGCGTGGCGGGGGCAATGCCGTGCGCGCCGTCACCTGCCTGCCCGCGCTCACGGGCGCCTGGCGCCACCGTGCGGGCGGCATGCTGCTGTCCAGTTCCGGCCAGTACCCGGTGCAGCGCGCCGTGCTGCAGCGCCCCGACCTGCTGGCGGGGCGCCAGCCGCGCACCATCAACATGTCCACCATCGGCGACGACCTGCTGCGCCCGGCCTCGCCCGGCTTCGGGCCCCAGGTGCAGGCCGTGGTGGTCTACAACAGCAATCCCGTGGCGGTGGCGCCCGACTCGGGCAAGGTGGTGCAGGGCTTTGCGCGCGAGGATCTGTTCACCGTGGTGCTGGAGCACTTCCGCACCGACACGGCCGACTATGCCGACTACGTGCTGCCCGCCACCACGCAGCTCGAGCACTGGGATGTGCACCTGTCCTACGGCCACACCGACGTGGTGCTCAACAGGCCCGCCATCGCGCCGCTGGGCGAGGCGCGCTCCAACGCGCAGATCTTCCGCGACCTGGCCTTGCACATGGGCTACACCGACCCGTGCTTTACCGACGACGACGCTACCCTGTGCCGCCAGGCCTTCGGCGATGCGGTGGACTTCGCACTGCTCGAATCGCAGGGCTTTGCCACGCTGGCCATGCCCGATGCGCCGTTCGCCGAGGGGCAGTTCCCCTCCCCTTCGGGCAAGTGCGAGTTCTACAGCGCACGCCTGGCCGCCCAGGGGCTCGACGGTCTGCCCGACCACCTGCCCAACTACGAGCTTCAGGGCAGCTCGGCCGCCTACCCGCTGGCGATGATCTCGCCGCCGGCGCGCAACTTCCTCAATTCCACCTTCGTCAACGTGACGACCCTGCGCGACATCGAAGGCCGGCCGCTCCTGGAGATCCACCCCGACGACGCCGAGGCACGCGGCATTGCCAACGACAGCATCGTGCGCGTGTTCAATGCCCGGGGCAGCTACCGCTGCCACGCCAGCGTGTCGCGCCGCGCCCGGCCCGGCGTGGTCAACGGCATGGGCATCTGGTGGCGCAAGCTGGGGCTCGATGGCACCAACGTCAACGAGATTACCAGCCAGGCCCTGACCGACCTGGGGCGCGCCCCCACCTTCTACGACTGCCTGGTGGAGGTGGAGGCGGTGAACGAAACGGCCTGAACCGTCACGCCCCGGGCGCCAGCGCCAGGTAGTGGTGCACCACGGGCTTGTCCGGGCCCTGGTGGAAGCGCAGCGCCTGCGCCTGCAGGTCGGCATCGGCCTGGGAAACCCGGTCGTGCTGGCGCAGGTGCTCGGCCCAGGACTCGACCAGGAACCATTCGATCACGCGCCCGGGCTCGCCCGTGTGCTCGGCCACACCCCAGGCATAGGCCCCGTCGCGCCGGCGCTCCGCCGCCCCCAGCTGCATGGCCTGCAGAAAGGCCGGCTGGTCCTCCTTGCGGATGCGGTACGCCACCTGCACCATGACCGGGCCCCGGTCGTGCGCCACAGGCTCGGCCAGCAGGGGCTCGGGCCAGTGGCGCGAGGGCTGCAGGTCGGCCTCGCCCGTGGGCAGCTTGACGCGGTGGAACACGAAGGCCACCACCACCAGCCCGGCCGCGCCGATGAGCAGCGTGGTCGCCACCCCGAGTTGCCCCGCCACCAGGCCCCAGCCCAGGCTGCCGGCCGCCATGGCACCGTTGAACACCATGAGGTAGATGGCCAGGCCGCGCCCGCGCACCCAGTTGGGCAGCACCGCCTGGGCCACGCCGTTGAGCGTGGTCAGCGCAATGATCCAGCCCAGGCCCAGCACCAGCATCAGCGCCACGGCGGCCCATTGCGGGGGCGCCAAGGTCAGCAAAGCCATCACGCCGGCCGTGAGCAGCGAAGCGGTGAGCACCAGGCCATCGGTGTCAAGCCGGCGGCGCAGTTGGGGCAGCAGCACGGCACCCAGGATGGCACCTGCCCCTACGGCGCCCAGCAACACGCCATAGAACCCGGCCGAGCCACCCAGCATGCGCCGGGCCACCAGGGGCAGCAGCGCCCACACGGAACTGGCGAACAGGAAGAACACCGCCGCGCGCAGCAGCACCACGTGCAGCTCGCGGCTGGCACGGGCATAGCGCACGCCGGCCCGGAAGGCGCCGAAGAACTGCTCGCCGCGCCCCGTGTCCACAGCCGCCGGCCGGCGCCACCACAGCAGCGCCGCGATCACGAACACATAGCTCAGCACATCCAGGCCATAGGCCGCGGCCGCGCCGAAGCTGGCCAGCAGCAGGCCGCCGACCGCCGGGCCCACGGCGCGTGCGATGTTGATGCCCAGCGAGTTGAGCGCCACGGCATTGCGCAGCTCGCTGCGCGGCACCAGCTCGGGCACGATGGACTGCCAGGTGGGCCCCATGAGCGCCGCACCCACACCGCCCAGGAAGGTCAGCGCGATCAGGTACTCCACCGTGAGCGTGTGGGTGTGGGCCAGCAGCAGCAGGGCGCCGCTCACCCCGGCCAGCAGGACCTGCACGGCGATCAGAAAGCGCCGCCGGTCCAGGATGTCCGAGAGCACGCCGGCCGGTAGCGCCAGGAGGAAGATCGGCAGCGTGGCCGCCGTCTGCACCAGGGCCACGGCAGTGGGGCTGCTGGACAGCTCGGTCACCATCCAGGCGCTGGCCACGTCGCGCATGAAGCTGCCGATGTTGCCCAGGATGGTGGCGGCCCACAGCACCGCGAACACCGGCAGGCGCAGCGGTGCAAACGCGCCGCCGCTGGCTGCCGCAACGGGTTGCGCGGAGGGGTGTTGGTGATCATGCGCCATGCTGGCCTCCCAGGTCGTACCAGGCCACAAGGACGAATCCGCCCGCAAGGCCCCAATGTTCGAAGAATGCGTTGGCCGTGGCGCGGCGCTCTGCCGGGGCGGCCTGCCAGAAACGGTCGGCAACGAAGGCGGCCAGCACCGTGAACCCTGCGAGCGCCAGCGCCCCCAGCCAGCGGTACCAGCCCGAGACCACGAGGGCCGAGGCCCCGAGCTGCAGCGCGATGGTGGCCAGCGCGATCGGCGCGGCCGGCGCCAGGCCGAAGTGCCGCATCTCGGCCACGGCACCGCCAAAGTCGCGCGCCTTGGTGATACCGCCCTGCAGGTAGGCAGCGCACAGGCACAGCAGGGCCAGCGACTGCACCCAGGGTGCGGTCGCTGCGGAGTGAAGGGCCTCGGCCATCACACCGCCCAGCAGGCGCAGCCGAGCGCACCCCAGAAGCCCGTGAGGTCGGCAATCGGCAACTGGCTGCTCCAGGCCGTGGCGTGCTGGTGGCCGTGCACATTGCAGTCGTTGGCGCAGGCACAGGCGGCAGCCGCCTGGCGCAGGGCCGCCTGCAGGGGCTTGCCTTCCTGGTCGCCCCAACCACCGTAGCCGCCGAAGGTGCGCACCGGCGACCAGTCGGGCATGGCCGGCGGCGGCGCGGCGCCATCGTGCGCGGCGAACTCGCCCACGCCATAGACCACCTTGCCGCCCACCACGGTGAGCAGGGCCGTGGTGTCGGCGATGTCGGATTCGGGGCAGGCGAAGAAGTCGCGGTCGGGCACCACCAGGTCGGCCAGCTGGCCCACCTCGATGCGGCCCTTCTTGCCATCTTCGTTGGAAAACCAGGTCACGTTCTCGGTCCACATGCGCAGCGCGGCCTCGCGGTCCAGGCAGTTGCGCTGCGGGGTCAGCTGCAGGCCGCCCACCGTCTTGCCCGTGACCAGCCAGGACAGGGACACCCAGGGGTTGTAGGACGCCACGCGCGTGGCGTCGGTGCCGGCGGAGACCTTGACGCCTTTCTCCAGCATGCGCTTGACGGGCGGCGTGGCCTCGGCCGCGCCGGCGCCGTAGCGTTCGACGAAGTACTCGCCCTGGTAGGCCATGCGGTGCTGCACGGCCACGCCGCCGCCCAGCGCCGCGATGCGGTCGATGGAGCGCTCGGAGATGGTCTCGGCATGGTCGAAGAACCAGTTCAGGCCGGCCAGCGGCGTCTCGCGGTTCACCTTCTCGAACACGTCGAGCGCGCGGGTGATGGTCTCGTCGTAGGTGGCGTGCATGCGCCAGGGCCAGCGGTTCTGCGCGAGGATGCGCACCACGTCTTCCAGGTCGTCCTCCATCTCCGGGCCCATTTCGGGCCGGGGCTGGCGAAAGTCCTCGAAGTCGGCGGCCGAGAACACCAGCATCTCGCCCGCGCCGTTGTGGCGGAAGTAATCCGTGCCCTGCTTGTACTGCGAGGTGGCCGTCCAGTGCAGAAAGTCCTCTTTCTCCTGCTTGGGCTTTTGCGTGAACAGGTTGTAGGCCAGGCGGATGGTGAGCTGGTCGGCATCGGCCAGCTCCTGGATCACTGCGTAGTCGTCCGGGTAGGCCTGGAAGCCCCCGCCCGCGTCGATGGCGCCCGTGACACCCAGGCGGTTGAGCTCGCGCATGAAGTGGCGCGTGGAGTTGACCTGGTACTCGTGCGGCAGCGTAGGGCCCTTGGCCAGCGTGGCGTACAGGATGGCGGCGTTGGGCTTGGCCAGCAGCAGGCCCGTGGGGTTGCCCGCGCTGTCGCGCACGATCTCGCCGCCCGGGGGCGCGGGTGTTTCGCGGGTGTAGCCCACGGCGCGCAGCGCGGCAGCATTGAGCAAGGCACGGTCGTACAGGTGCAGGATGAACACGGGTGTGTCGGGCGCCACGGCATTGAGCTCGGCAATGGTGGGCAGGCGCTTCTCGGCGAACTGGTGCTCGGTGAAACCGCCTACCACGCGCACCCACTGCGGTGCGGGTGTCACCGCCACCTGGCGGCGCAGCATGGCCATGGCATCGGCCAGGCTGCGCACGCCGTCCCAGCGCAGCTCCATGTTGAAGTTCAGCCCGCCGCGGATGATGTGCAGGTGGTTGTCGATGAGGCCGGGCAGGACCGAACGGCCCTGCAGGTCGATGACGCGCGTGCCGGGGCCAGCCAGCGGCAGGATCTCGCGGTCCGTGCCGACCTGGGTGAAGCGGCCACCGGTGACGGCCACGGCGCTGGCCGTGGGCTGGGCCCGGTTGAGGGTGGTGAAGAGGCCGTGGTGCAGGATCAGGTCGGGCGTGCTGGTCTGGGCCATGGGGATTCTTTCAGGGACGGAAGGGGGAAGACAGGCGCCGCAGTATCGGGCACCTGCCGGGTCGTGGCGATCAAAAGAAGGGGCCAAAGCCCCTGCCGTCAGCCTTCGTGGGCGTTGAACATCGACTTGGCGTAGGTGATGCCAAGGCCGTAACCGCCACCGAACTTCTTGGCGATGCCCGTCGTCATGTCATAGGTCTCGCCACGTGCCCAGTCGCGCTGCAGCTCCAGCAGGTACTGCAGCGCGGTGATGGGCCGTGCGCCGGCCTGCACCATGCGCTCCATGGCGCGGTTGTGGGCCTCGGTGGAGATGTCGCCGCTGGCGTCGGCGATCACATAGACCTCGAAGCCCTGGTCCAGTGCCGACAGCGCTGGCCCCACGATGCACACGCTGGTCCACAGACCGGCCAGCACGATGCGCGGCTTGCCGATGGCGTTGATGCGCTCGATCACGGCCGCGTCCTCCCAGGTGTTCATGGAGGTGCGGTCCAGCAGGGCCTGGCCGGGGAACGGCGCCGTAACTTCCTCGAACATGGGGCCCGAGAAGCTCTTCTCGGCTACGGTGGTGAGGATGGTCGGCACCTTGAACCCCGCCGCCGCGCTGGCCACCAGGCCGGCGTTGGAGCGCAGCGTGATGGCGTCGATGGAGTGCGTGGCAAAGGCCATCTGCGACTGGAAGTCGATCATCACCAGGGTGTGGTCGCTCGGGGTCAGCAGCGTGGAACCGGCGGTGGGCTTGGCGATAGGCGTCATGGGAATCTCCTTGGAACGTTGGGAAAGAATGGTTGGGGGAAAGCAGGAATTCAGCGGGGCATCGAGGGCAGTTCGTTGGGGCGCAGGTCGAACACCAGCACCTCGGCCTGCTCGCCATCGGCAAAGCGCAGTGCCTCGGGTTCGCGGATGCGGGCACCGTCGCCTTCGGACAGGCGCTCGCCATTGACCGTGAGGCTGCCGCGGGCCACATGCACATACACATGGCGGTCGGGGCCCACGTCCAGCGTGGCGGATTCGTCGCCATCGAACAGGCCGGCGTAGACCCGGGCGTCCTGGTGCACAGCCAGGGAGCCGTCCGTGCCTTCGGGCGAGATGATCTGGCGCAGGCGGCCGCGCTTGTCGGCCTCGCTGAAGTGCACTTGCTGGTAACGCGGGGCGGCACCGCGCACACCGGGCACGAGCCAGATCTGCAGGAAGTGCACGGGCTCGTCGCTCGAGTGGTTGAACTCGCTGTGCTCCACGCCGGTGCCGGCGCTCATCATCTGCACATCGCCGGGGCGGATGACCGAGCCCGTGCCCATGGAGTCCTTGTGTTCCAGCGCGCCTTCGAGCACGTAGGAGAAGATTTCCATGTCGCGGTGGCCGTGGGTGCCGAAGCCTTTTGCGGGGGCCACGCGGTCGTCGTTGATCACCAGCAGGTCCGAGAAGCCTTGCTGCTTGAGGTCACGGTAGTGGCCGAACGAGAAGGTGTGGCGCGAGTGCAGCCAGCCGTGGTTGGCATTGCCGCGTTGGTGTGCTTTGCGGATGTCGAGCATGGTGGTGTCCTTTCTTCAGATTCGATATGGTTCACACTGAGTTCCTGGTCTGCCATCCGGCAGTTGTCAGAGAGCCGCAGTGCTCTGGTGAAGAAAGTATCTCGCCACGGAGGGGGCCCTAGGTTGAAACATCAAGCGCTTCATGATCGATAATTTCGATGATGAAGATTCCACACCATCCGCCATGCTCAAACTGACCCTGGAAGCCATCGAACTCGTGGACGCCATTGCGCGGCATGGCTCCTTTGCCGGCGCGTCCGAACAACTGCACAAGGTGCCCTCCACCATTTCCTACGCCGTGGGCAAGCTGGAGGAGCAGCTGGGCTTTTCCCTGTTCACGCGCAACGGGCCGCGCGTGACCCTCACGCCTGCGGGGCAGGAGATGCTCAAGGAAGGGCGCTGGCTGCTGGTAGCCGCCGGCCATCTGGAATCGCGCATGCGCCAGATCGCCACGGGCTTCGAGTCGGAGCTGCGCCTGGTGCACGACTCGCTGATCCCCACCAGCGCCTTCAACGACGACATCTGCGCCTTCGAGGACCTGCACTGCGGCACGCGCCTGCGCATTGGCTGCGAGGCCCTCACCGGAACCTGGGAGGCCCTGCGCGAAGGCCGGGCCGACATCATCGTGGCGGCGGGCGAGGGTCCGGCCGGCGGCGGCTACAAGGCGGTGGCCGTGGGCAGCCTGGAATTCGCCTTCTGCGTGACGGCCACGCACCCGCTGGCGCAACTCAAGCGCCCCCTGGCGCGGAACGATCTGCTTGAGCACACGGCCGTGGTGGTGGGCGATGGCGCACGCTCGCTGTCGGACCGCACGGTGGGCCTGCTGGCGGGGCAGCGGCGCATCACCGTGCCCTCGATGCAGGCCAAGATCGCCTGCCAGTGCGCGGGCCTGGGCCATGGCTTCGTGCCGCGCGCCTGTGTGCGCCACGAGCTGGAGACCGGCATCCTGGTCGAGCTGGTGGTGCAGGAGCCCCGAGCCGACGAAACCTTCTGGCTGGCCTGGAAGCCCGAGCACATGGGCGAGGCGCTCAAGTGGTGGCGCCAGCGGCTGGACCGGCCGCTGCTGCCCGGGATCCTGCCGCACTGAACACGCCGGGGCCAAGCCCCGGCTCCTGGCTTCAGCCCAGCTGCTGGAGCACGGCGTGCGCGCCCTGCTCCGACGAGGCCGGGTTCTGCCCGGTGATCAGGTTGCCATCGGTCAGCACATAGGGCGCCCAGTCGGCCCCCTTGGAGTAGTGGCCGCCTGCAGCCTGGAGCATGTCTTCCACCAGGAAGGGGACCACCTTGGTCAGTTGCACGGCTTCTTCCTCGGAGTTGGTGAAGCCGGTGACCTTCTTTCCGTCGACCAGGTGCTTGCCGTCCGGTGCCTTGGCGTGGCGCAGCACGCCGGGGGCATGGCAGACCAGGGCCAGGGGCTTGCCGGCCGCAAAGGTCTTCTCGATGAGTGCGATCGACTGGGCATCCTCGGCCAGGTCCCACAGCGGGCCGTGGCCGCCGGGGTAGAACACGGCGTCGAAGTCCCCAGGGCGCACGCTGGCCAGCACCAAGGTGTTCGCCAGCACCTGCTGCGCGTCGGCATCGGCCTTGAAGCGGCGCGTGGCATCGGTCTGCGCGCCGGGGTCGTCGCTCTTGGGGTCCAGCGGCGGCTGGCCGCCCTTGGGTGAGGCCAGCGTGATCTGCACGCCCGCGTCCTTGAACACGTAGTACGGCGCGGCAAACTCTTCGAGCCAGAAGCCCGTCTTCTTGCCGGTATCGCCCAATTGGTCGTGCGAGGTCAGGACCATCAGGATCTTTTTCGTCATGGTGTGGCTTTCAGGGGTGGGTGAAGGAAATGGAAAGGAGTGCTCAGAGAGCCGCTTCGAGCACGCGGCGGCTTACCGCCAGCGTCACGTCGCGGTGTTCGCCCAGCGTGTCCATGCCGTGCGCTTCGAGCTGCGCCACCAGCTTGGGCACGCTGTCCGCGCCCACGCCATAGGCCGACAGCCGCGTGGGGATGCCCATGCGCTCGAAGAAATCGCGCGTGGCTGCGATCGTGGCGTCGATGCGCTCGTCGTCGGTGCCGCTGCGGATGCCCCAGACCCGCTCGCCGTACTGCAGCATCTTGGCGGCCTTGGTCTTGCGCTGGGCATGGAGCAGCGAGGGCAGTACCACGGCCAGCGTGCGCGCATGGTCGATGCCGTGCAGGGCGGTCAGTTCGTGGCCGATCATGTGCGTGGCCCAGTCCTGCGGCACGCCGGCACCGATCAGGCCATTGAGCGCCAGGGTGGCCGTCCACATCAGGTTGGCGCGGTCGGCATACACCGGCTCGGGTGCGGCCAGAATGCGCGGGCCCACCTCGATCAGCGTCTGCAAAATGCCTTCGGCGAACCGGTCCTGCACCGCGCCGTCCACCGGGTAGGTCAGGTACTGCTCCACCGTGTGCACGAAGGCATCGACCACACCGTTGGCCAGCTGCTGCGGCGGCAGGGTGTAGGTCTTGGTCGGGTCGAGCACCGAGAACACCGGGTAGGTGTGCTGGCTGCCGAAGGCCAATTTGGCGCCCTTGGCGCGGTGCGTGATGACGCCGCCGTTGTTCATCTCCGAGCCCGTGGCGGGCAGCGTGAGCACCGAGCCGAAGGGCATCGCCCCGGTGACGTTGCGGCCATGCTCTTCCAGGATGGCCCAGGGGTCGCCGCCCTCGAATTGCACGGCAGCGGCGATGAACTTCACCGCGTCGATCACCGAGCCACCGCCCACGGCGAGCAGGAAGTCGAAGCCCCCCTCGCGGATCTGCGCCACGGCCTGCATCGAGGTCTCGTAGCTCGGGTTGGGTTCGATACCGCTGAAGGTCGCGTGCTGGCGCGTACCCAGCGCCGCGCGCACCTCGGCCAGCGTGCCGGTCTTCTCGGCGCTGGCGCCGCCCACCAGGATGAGCACCTTGGCCGCCGCAGGCACCAGGGTGGCGAGGTCGGCAATGCGGCCTTCGCCGAAAGCGATATGGGTAGGGTTGTGGAAGTCGAAGTTGAGCATGGGGTTCCGTGGGGTGGTGGTGAAAAAAGGAGAGGACTGGGTTTGAAGTAGACCGGTCGGCTAGTTTGGCAAAGGGGCGGGGCTGGGACTGGAAATATCCGCGTTCAGGCAGGCTGGCGGGACGCCTTGCCTTTGCCCGTGGCGGCGCGCGAAGCCCCCTGGCTTTTCTGTGCACGCGGGGCCTTCGGCGTGGCGGATTCCGATTCAGCGCCTGGCCCGGCATCTGCCCCGCCCAGCAAAGCTTTCGTGGCCTGCAGCGCATGCGCGAACGACGAGCCATCGCGCCGCAACTTTGCCATCAGGCTGTCACCCAGCAACATCTCGTAGAGCGTGAGCGCCAGGGCCTCAGGGTCGGTGGCGGCCGGCACCGAGCCGTCCTGAACCGCCTCGCGCAGGCAGCGTGCGAGCCGCGCCACGATCTGCGTGGTCCCGTCGCGCAAGGCGACGCGCATGGTGTCCGACATGTCAGCCACCTCGGCGCTGAGCTTGACCACCAGGCATTTGCTGCCCTGACCCGCACCGGCATCGCAGGCCGGACCGTCCGCCCCGCACTGGGACACATTCCAGTGCTGCCAGTAGCGCATCAGCCGTGCGCGGGCAGGCTGGCCATCGGCTGCCAGCATCTGCTCCAGGTGCGCCAGGTAGCCTTCCAGGTAGCTGGCCAGCAGGGCCTCGCCAAAGCGCTCCTTGGAGCTGAAGTAATGGTAGAAAGAGCCCTTGGGCACGCCGGCCGCCGCCAGGATCTCGGCCAGCCCTACGCCCACAAAGCCCTTGGTGGCAATGAGGCGCTCGCCACATTGCAGGATGTGGGTGCGGGTGGATGCTTGGTCGCTGGTCACGGCTCTATTCTGCGCCCATTAGACCGGTCGTCTAGAAACCGGCAGGTACGACCCTGCCGGGGCCAGTGTCTTTGCGCAGCCATTTGGGGCCCTACCACGGGCGGCTTGCCGCTACCGCGTGCGGTGCATCAACAACGCCAGTCCATCCGGCGTCCTGATTTCCCCCACCGGCCGAAAGCCTGCATGGACGTAGCAGCGGATGGCACGCGCATTGTCCGGGCTCGGATCCGTTTGTACCAGGGTCACAACCGTGTCGGCCAGCAGTTGCGCGGTGAAGGCGCGCACCATGGCACGGCCTATGCCCCGGTTCAATTGTTCTCCGTGGGCCAGGAACTGGTCGATGCCGCGCACGCCAGGGTCAGTGACGTCTTCCCACCAGCCATCGCCCGAACCCATGGCCACATAGGACTGGATGAAGCCGACGGGCGCCCCGTCGAACGAGGCGATGTAGGCCAGCGTAGCACCCGGGGAACGCTGGTCAGCCACATAGTCTGCATGCAGTTGGTCCATGGACTCCGCCGGACCCCACCACTGCGCGACATGGGGCCGCAGCAGCCAGCCATGCAGCATCGGCAGGTCCTGCACGCGCACCAGTTCAAACCGGAACTCGGATGCGCCAGGCAACGGCGCAGTTCCTCCCGTCACACCGGGCGACGGGCCACCAAGGCCCAGACACCGGCCGCGCCCAGCAGCGAGCCCCCTGACACGGCGAGCGCCGTCGAGTCACCGAGCGCCACGGCCGCGACCAGCGGCACGTTGGCGCGGCGTCCGTGGGCCATGGAATAGCTGATCACCGTGAGGATGGTGGGACAGGGAATGATGAGCAACACCGCACAGGCGGCGACGAAGGCGAACCAGATTTCGAGGGACATGGGTTGGCTCCTTGGGACGCATGCCCCATCACGGGCCGCGCAAAGCGCAAGTATGTCAAAAGCCCGCCGCCCGCCTGGACGGCAGGCCAGCGGCTGCTCAGTACCCAGCCGGGATGTCGGGCTCAACCAACTGGAGCAGCAGCGTCAACGACTCCTGCCAGCCCAGGTAGCACGACTCCGCAGGGATCACGGCGGGGATGCCTTCCTGCACCACGCTCATCTCGGTGCCGCAGGACACCGGGGTCAGCGTGACCGTGGTGGTCATCTCGCCGGGCAGGTTGGCATCGTCGAAGCGGGCGTTGTAGCGCAGGCGCTCGCCCGGCACCAGTTCCAGGTAGGTGCCGCCGAACGAATGGCTGCCACCCGCTCCGTGGTTGGTGAAGGACATGCGGTATGCGCCGCCCACACGGGCATCGAGCGCGTGCACCTCGGCCGTGAAGCCGTGCGGCGGCAGCCACTTGACCAGGGCCTGCGGCGTGAGGAAAGCGCGGTAGATGCGGTCGGGCGTGGAACGGATGACGCGGTGGAGGCGGACGGTGCCGGTGGTGGTAGCAGTGCTCATGGTGGAATGCCTGTGAAGAAGCAGAGGACGGCCCTCTGTGGACTACGACGTGCGACCATGGCCCAGATCGACACCGAGCACTCCAGGGTAATCCCTTATTTTTCGGAATCGGTGCGCGAAAGGTCTACCAGCAGGTCCAGCAGCCGCACGGCCTTCCAGGTCTCGCGCTTGAATGCACGGTGGTAGGCATCGATGGCGGCGGTGGAGCGCTCGGCAACAGCCTGGGCCGCCGCCTGCGAGCGCGAACGCATGTAGTAGACGAGATAGTCCCCCTCGGCGCCGGAGTCGAGAAAAACCGACTCCACCGCCACCCCCTCGGCGGCCAGGGTGGCCAGGGCTTCCTCCCCGTGGGTGCGCAGGTGCTCCGCCCATTCGCGCACCCGGGGCAGGGAGCCGGGTTCCAGCTGGATGCGGGCGCAGACGACTTCTTCGGGCATGGGTGCAACAGGCGGGCGCCATGAAAAAAGGGCCACTATCGCCGCTGCGCCCGGCGATGGCAACCCTTGGGGACTCGGGGCAGAGAGCCCCTGTGGAAACCGGTCAGTCGAGTTTTACGCCTGCCGCCTTGATGATCTCGCCCCAACGCTTGGACTCGGCGCGAGCCATGGCGCGGAACTGCTCGGGCGTGCCGGGCAGCGGCTCCATGCCGAAATCGGTCATGCGCTTGAGCACCGCGGGGTTGGCCAGCGCCTTGTTGAGGTCGCCGTTCAGACGCGCGGTGATGGCGGCAGGCAGGCCGGCGGGACCGAGGATGCCCTGGAAGGCATAGACCTCGGTGTTGGGCACGCCGGCCTCGGCCAGGGTGGGCACGTCGGGCAGTGCCGAGACGCGCTTGGCCGAGCCGATGGCCAGGGCGCGCACCTTGCCGCTGGTGATGACGGGCAGGCCGGCGGCCAGGTCCAGGAACATGCACGGCACTTGGCCGCCCATCACGTCCTGCAGCGCGGGGGCCGCTCCCCGGTAGGGGATGTGCGTGAGGAAGGTCTTGGTGCGGTTCTTGAACATCTCCATCGCCAAGTGGTGCGGCGAGCCGTTGCCCGGCGAGGCGTAGTTGAGCTTGCCGGGGTTGGCGCGCGCGTAGGCCAGGAATTCCTTGAGCGTCTTGGCCTCGAAGGACGGGTGCACCACCAGCGCCAGCGGAAAGCGGCTGATGCCACCCACGTAGGTAAAGTCCTTCTCGGGGTTGAAGGGGAGCTTGGTGAACAGGTGCTCGTTGAAGGCCAGCACGGCGTTGTCGGCCGACATGAAGGTGTTGCCGTCCGGTTTGGCCGTGGCCACCATCTGCGCGCCGATGTTGGTGGCCGCGCCAGGGCGGTTGTCCACCACGATCTGCTGGCCCAGGGTCTGGCGCATGGCCTCGGCCACGGTGCGCGCCAGCACGTCGGTGCCGCCGCCGGCCGGGTAGGGAACGACCCAGCGCAACGGCTGGTCGGGCCAGGCGGACTGGGCCTGCGCCCAGGGGGCGGCGGCGGACGCGCCGGCAGCGGCCAGGGCGGAAAGAACGGTACGGCGTTGCAAGGTCATGGTGGTTGTTTCCGTGATGATGAAAAAATTCGAATGGAACCAGGGTCAGCGCGGGACCTTGGCCGGCGGGCCCTGGCGCACACTTGGCGGCGCGTGCGGCACGCGCGTGACGCGAAAGCCCTTGGCAGCCATCAAGGCGGGCAGGCCCTCGGCGCCCACCATGTGCAGCACGCCCACGGCAGCGAACACCGCGTGGCCGGCCGCGTGCTGGGCGGCGATGCCATCGGCCAGGGCCGGGTTGCGCCCTTCGACGATGCGCGCGTAATCAGCGCGGTCTTCGGCGGTCTTGAGGCAGTCGCACCAGTTGCCATAGTCGCGCAGGGTGTCGAGCTGGCCCTCGGCCCAGGCGCGCGTGAGCGTGGCGATGATCTTGCGGGCCTGGCCGCCTTCGAGCTGGCGCAGGCCCTCTTCCAGCGTGCGGGCGACCTTGGCGGGGTCGTCCGACACCAGCAGCGCGATCTGCGCCTCGGCAGACTCCAGCGAGACGACCTTCTTGTCCATGGCGCGTGCCAGGCCCGCCAGGAACAGGTCGATGCCATAGGCCGGGTCGATGCCCACGCTGCGCGCAGCCAGGCCGACCAGCGATACCAGCTGGATCTCGGGCCGCAGGCGCACCAGGGTGGCATCGGCGCACAGGGCCTCGCGCTGTGCCCGCAGACGCCGGGCCAGCGCCTCGGGCAGCGGCGGGGCGTTCGGGGCCGGCAGCACGGCAGTGGCCAGTGCGCCGGCGACCGCCGGGTCCATCAGGTCGACTTCCAGCGCAATGCGGTCGGCCCGGCGCAGGGCTTCGCGCACCGCGGGGCCGGGCAGCACCCAGCCGCGCTCGGCCGCGTGGATGGTGCCGTAGAGCCAGCTGGTACGGCCGTCCTTCTCGATGCGCCAGAGCAGGCCGCGGTCGCGGTCGTCACGGCGGGCCGCCTCGGCATCGGCAGGGCCGATGGGGGTGGCGGCGGGCGGGCAGACGGGGCCGGTGTCTGCCTTGCCCTGTGCGTGCGCAGCCAGCGCCGGGACGGCAAGCGCCAAGCCCGCCAAGCCTGCGCGCAGCGGTCGCCCCAGGCCGCGCAGGCGCAAGAGCATCAGCTCGGCTCCACGATGGCCTGGTCGATGGCGCCGAAAATGCTCGCGCCGTCCTTGCCCTTGACCTCGATGCGGATGGTGTCGCCGAACTTCATGAACTCGGTGCTGGGCTTGCCGTCCTGGATGGTCTCGATGCAGCGCTTTTCGGCGATGCAGCTGTAGCCCTTGGGCCACTCGGTGCGGCCGTTCTGCTCCACGCCCTTGTTGCTCACGGTGCCGCTACCGATGATGGAGCCGGCGCGCACGTTGCGCGTTTTGGCCACATGGGCGATGAGCTGGCCGAAGTGAAAAGTCATCTCGGGGCCGGCATCGCACATGCCGACCTTGCGGCCGTTCCAGGTGGACTGCACCACCAGGTCCAGGCGGCCGTGGTTCCAGGCGTCGCCCAGTTCGTCGAGCGTCACGGCCACGGGGCCGAAGGCGGTGGCCGGCTTGCTCTGGAAGAAGCCGAAGCCCTTGGCCAGCTCGGCCGGGATCAGGTTGCGCAGGCTCACGTCGTTCACGATGGTGACCAGGCGGATGCCGTCCAGCGCCTGCTCGGGCGTGGCGCCCATCTTCACGTCGCCGGTGATGACGGCGATCTCGGCCTCGAAGTCGATGCCCATGGCTTCGCTGGGCACCACCACGTCATCGCAGGGGCCGATGAAGTCGTCGCTGCCGCCCTGGTACATCAGCGGGTCGGAGTAGAAGCTCTCGGGCACCTCGGCATTGCGCGCCTTGCGCACCAGCTCCACGTGGTTGAGGTAGGCCGAGCCATCGGCCCACTGGTAGGCCCGTGGCAACGGGGCCATGCACTGGGCCGGGTCGAACGGGAAGGCATGGCGCGCGCGGCCGGCGTTGAGCTGGTCGTACAGGTCCTGCAGCTGGGGCGACAGGAAGCCCCAGTCGTCCAGCACCTGCTGCAGCTTGCTGGCGATGCCGGTCGCATAATGGGCCGTGCCCAGGTCACGCGAGACGACGACCCGTTGGCCGTCGCGCGAGCCGTCTTTGTAGGTAGCAAGTTTCATGGTTTGGAGCCTCGGGTCTCTGGAACAGCGGTGCTGCCGACGCTACGGTACACGCCGGACATGAATTACGCTTGGGTAAATTGATTTAACTAAACAAAACCAGAGAATTTTAGTGCACATGGACAAAGAACGTGCAGGTATCCAGTCCGTGGAGGTCGGTTTTGCGCTGCTGGAGGGCCTCACGCGCGCCCGCGGACCGCTGATGCTCAAGGACCTGGCCGCATCGGCCGGCATGAGCGCTGCCAAGGCCCACCGTTACCTCGTGAGCTTCCAGCGCCTGGAACTGGTCACGCAGGACAGCCGCACCGCACGCTACGACCTGGGGCCCGCAGCGCTCAAGCTCGGGCTGGCGTCGCTGGCCCGGCTCGACGCGGTGCGCCTGGCGCGCGAGCGCATGCCCGCGCTGATGGAACACATACACCACACGCTGGCGCTGGCCGTCTGGGGCAACCATGGGCCGACCATCGTGCACTGGGAAGAGTCCTCCCAGGCCGTCACGGCCAATCTGCGCCTGGGCGATGTGATGCCACTGCTGTCCTCGGCCACGGGCCGCTGCTTTGCCGCCTACATGGCGCCCGACCTCGTGGCGCCCCTGCTCAAGGAAGAAATGGCGCGCGCCGCCAAGAACCGGCGCGCCGACCTGCCCACCACCATGGCCGAGGTGCAGGCCCTGCTGGCCGAGGTGCGCGAGCGCGGCGTGGCGCGCGTGGTGGACACGCTGCTGCCCGGCATCGTGGCCTTCTGCGCGCCGGTGTTCGATGCCGATGGCCATCTGGAGTTGGGCATCACCACGCTGGGCTCCGTCGCCACCTTCGACCCCGAATGGGGCGGCGCCATCGATGCCCCGCTGCGCGCCGCCGCGGCCCAGCTGTCACGCGACCTGGGCGCAGGCTGCGCATGACCGCAGGGCAGCCCCGCTGATGCCCCGGCGCGCGCTGATCGCCCTGACCGCGCTGGTGCTGGCGCTGCACTGGCTGCTGCTGCGCGGTGTGCCCCTGGTGTGGGACAGCCCGGCTGCCCCTACAGGCCAGGTATTCAGCACGCGCACCATTGCAGCGGCACCCGCACCCGTGGTCGCCCCCTTGCCACCACCAGCGGCCACCCCGGCCCCGCCGCCCGCTGCGCCGGCACCTGTGCCACGCAAGAGAACGCCACGCCCCCTGCCGGTTGCCGAAGCGCCCCCGCCCGCCGAGCTGCCAACGGCATCGCCGGAGCCCGTGGCGCCCCCCGAGCCGGCCACGGAAGCAGCAGTTGCGCCCGCAGTGGCCGAAACCACGGCACCACCTGAACCCGCAGCCTCCGCTGCCGTGGCGGCCGCATCCGCACCGGCCGCTCCTGCATCCACCCCGGCGGAGGTGGTGAACCCCACAGCCGCCGGCATCGACATCGCCCCGCCCGGCAGCGGCACCGGCCAGCAGGCCAGCGCCGCCGCGCCGCCGGTGCAGATCCCGGCCCCCGTGCGCCTGACCTACGAGGTCAAGGGCCAGGCCAAGAAGTTCGACTACACGGCGCGGGCCGAGCTGCTTTGGCAGCACGATGGCAGCCGCTACGAGGCGCGCCAGGAAGTGAGCGCCTTTCTCATCGGTTCGCGCAGCCAGCGCAGTACCGGCCTGGTGAGCGCCCAGGGGCTGCAACCCGAGCGCTTCGGGGACCGCTCGCGCAGCGAGCAGGCCGCGCATTTCGACTATGCGCAGGGCCGCGTGACCTTCAGCGCCAACACGCCACAGGCCGCCATCGGCCCCGGCGCGCAAGACCGGCTGAGCATGTTCATCCAGCTGGCGGCCATGCTGTCGGCCGACCCGGCCCGCTACACGCCGGGCACGCAGATCACGCTGACCACCGTGAGCGCGCGCAATGCCGACCGCTGGACCTTCAGCGTCGAAGCCCCCGAGACGCTGAACCTGCCCGTGGGCGCCATGCCCACCCTGAAGCTGCTGCGCCTGCCGCGGCGCGACTACGACCAGAAAGCCGAGCTGTGGCTGGCGCCCGGCCTCAACTACCTGCCCGTGCGCATCAAGCTCACCCAGTCCAACGGCGACTTCGCCGACCTGCTGCTGCGCGGTAGCGACAAACCCTGACCCTGCGTGGGCCCAGGCGCCGACGTGCACCGCCTGGTCGGCGGATGCGTTGTAGGAGAGCGTGCCGACAGGTGTTGTGTTCTTTCCACCGCCGGTGAAATACCCCTGTGGCGCCGCCGATGCGCACAATTCGTGAAATACTGTTACCACGCAGAGCCAGCCCACAAGCCTTGAACTCTGCCGACCCGCTGTCATCTGACATTCAAATCGACAAAGGGAACACGATGCACATGCTCTACGACTCCGAATCCTTTGTGGTGGTCCATATGCTGCCCGACGCAAGGGAGTCTGCCGCCCAGGCACTCAACGACACGGCACCGCCCAAGCCCCAGCTCGCACGCCACGGCTTCGAGATCGTGGACAAGCGCTCGGGCAAGGAGGTCTACCTGGATGGCTCGTGGGCAGAGATGTTCCAGCAGCAGATCCTGGCCTGGCAGCGCGACACCCCCACGCAGGAAGAGGTGGAAGACGCCCTGGACCGCTATGCGGGCCTGGCGCAGAACCCGGTCGTGGTCCACTGACCTGCGGCCGGTGGCGGATCACCTTGCGGGGTAGATCCGCCGGAACAGCGGTTCCACCAGGATCAGCACGGCAATCAGCCGGCAGACCTGGAAGGCCGTGACCACGGGCACGCCCAGCTGCAGCACCTTGGCGGTGATCGCCATCTCGGTGATGCCTCCCGGCGAGGTGCCCAGCAGCAGCGTGACCCAGGGCAGGCCCGTGCCCCAGGCCAGCAGGCCCGCGAACAGCGCGCAGATGCCCATGAGCCCGAAGGTGCCCAGCGCCACGCTGGCCAGCCAGCGCGGTGCCGTGCGCAGGAAGTCGGCCCTGAAGCGCACGCCCAGGCTGACCCCGATGACCAGTTGCGCCGCGTTGGACAGCCACTGCGGCACGGCAGAGAAGCTGATGCCCGCCATGGCGAAGCCCATGGACACCACCAGCGCACCCATGAACCAGGGGTTGGCACGGCCCAGTTTGTCCATCGCCAGCGCCCCTGCCCCGGTAAGCACGGCCATGAGCGCCAGGCCCGGCCAGTCCACCACGCGCGTGGCGGGGGGCAGGGTATCGATGCCGTGCAAGCCGCTGTACTGCAGCGCGAACGGGATGGTGATGGTCACGATCAGAAGGCGCAGGCTGTGGCTGGCGGCCACGAGGTCGGTGCGCGCGTTCTCGCGCTCGGCCAGCAGGGTCATCTCCGATGCCGCGCCGATGGCGCCCGAGAAATAGCTGGTGGCGCGCATCATGCTGGCGGGCACGCCGTGCATGCGCGGCGCATGCACGCGGTACAGCCAGGCTCCGAAGAGCCAGCCCAGCACCAGCGCCCAGACAATGCCCAGCGCAATGGCCCACCACAGGCTGGCCACCAGCACCATGACCTGGGGCGTGAAATACAGGCCCAGGGCCGCGCCGATGGTCCACTGCCCCCCATTGCGCAGCGGCCCCCAGCTCTCGGTGGGTGCGCCGGCGATGGACAGCAGCGAGGTGGCCAGCAACGGCCCGATCATCCAGGGCAGCGGGGTCTTGAGGGCGACGCAGGCGGTCGCCGCGGCCCAGGCCACGGCCAGAGTGAGCACCACACGGGTGGCGAATTGGAAATAAGTACGCATACGATGGGCGGGGACCCGCGAGTATCGCCTGTCGGCATGGCATGCCCGTGCGCCCGGCAATCGCCCCGTGGCATGGCAGGCATCGCGGCTGGTGCAGGCCTTCAGCCGCTGTAGGTGGCTTTTGCCAGCAGTGACAGCCGTCCGATCAAGGGCTTGAACAGCTCCACGGGCGTGTTGCCATAGCCCATCACCAGGCCGTTGTCCTCGGGCTGCGGTGCCATGGCGAACGCGGACAGGGCCGAGGGCGCCATGCCGTGGTCGCGCGCTGCCGCCGCGATGGCCTGGTCCGGGTAGGCGGGCGGCAGGCGCACCGTGAGGTGCATGCCGCAATGCCCGCCTTCGATGGCGTGCGGCACCTGCAGATGCTGCTCCAGTGCGCTGCGCAATCGCTGCTGGCGCTCACGGTACAGTCGGCGCATGCGCCCCAGGTGGCGGCTGAACTGGCCGCTGTCGATGAAGTCCGCCAACGCCAGCTGGGTGTGCCGCTGGCCGCCGCGCAGCATCTCGGCCAGCGGCTCGCGCACGGCGGCCATCACCGCCGCGGGCAGCACCAGGAAGCCCAGGCGCAGCGAAGGGAACATGGTCTTGCTGAACGTGCCCACATAGAGCACGGGCGCATCGTCCACCAGGCCCTGCATGGCGCCAATGGGCTCGCCCGCGTGGCGGAACTCGCTGTCGTAGTCGTCCTCGATGATCCAGGCACCATGCCGCCGGGCCTGCGCCATCAGCGCCAGGCGCCGTGCCACCGACAGCACCGCACCGCCCGGGTACTGGTGCGATGGCGAGGTGTAGACCAGGCGCGGCGTGCGCTTGCTCCAGTCAGTCTCCTGCACAGCCAGGCCCAGCGCATCCACCCGCACCGGCAGTGTCCGCAGGTCGCCCGCATGCATGGCCGACTTGGCGCCCCGGTAGCCCGGGTCCTCCACCCAGGCGGTGTCGCCGGGGTTGGTGAGCAGCCGCACGCACAGCACCAGGGCCTCCTGTGCGCCCTCGGTGACGACTACCTGCTGCGGCATGCAACGTACGCCACGCGCCAAGGCCAGGTGACGCGCTATGGCGGTGCGCAGGGTCATTTCTCCCAGGGGGGCGCCATAGCCCAGCGCCCCGCTGCCGCCCTCATGCACGGCACGGTCCAGGGCGCGGCGCCAGGCGGCGACTGGAAACTGGGACAGCGCAGGCGTGCCTGGACTGAGTGCTTGCACCGCTCCCGGCCGTGCCACCACCGGACGGATGCGCTCCAGACGGGCCGCCATGGCTGCGGTGGGGGATACTACAGCCAAAGGCACTGCGGGCTGCGGGCTTGCGGCGGCAGACAGGGCGGCCACGCGCGTGCCCTGTCGGTCCGACTGCACATAGCCCTCGGCCAGCAGGTGCTCGTACGCCGCCGTGACCGTGTTGCGCGAGATGCCCAGCTCCTCGGCCAGTGCCCGCGAGCCCGGCAGCGGGCTGCCCGCTGCAAGCCGCCCCTGCAGGATGGCTTGGCGCAGCCGCTGGAACAGCTGGCGGCGCAGCGGCGCGGCCTGCGGGCCATGGTCGAGTGCGCTGCCGAGCAGGCGCGGGACCGCGTCGATGGCGGTGGCTACGCCGTCCGAGGGTGGGGCAAGGGAGGCCTGGAGCATGCTGTGGGTCATGTCGTGGCACCTGAAAATAAACAAATCCTGGCACTTTCCACAAGGCCACGACAAGTTTACCGTGCAGGCTCCAACCGCTTCGCTCCCGATGACTTCTTTTTCCATGCCATCCACCCTGAACGAACACCAGCAACCCGTCGGCTCCTCCCTGCCCGGCTGGAGCCCCCGCCAGCGGCCCGCACGCGACACCATCGAAGGGCGTTTTTGCCGCCTGGAACCGTTGGACGCCGCGCGCCATGCAGCCCAGTTGCATTCCGCCTATGTGAAGGCCTCCGACGGCCGGGACTGGACCTATATGGCGGTCGGCCCGTTTGCCGATGAGGCCAGCTACCGCGCCCATTGCGAGCAGGCGGCCGCCAGCACCGACCCGCAGCACTACGCGGTGATCGACCAGCGTACGGACAAGGCCGTAGGCACGCTGTCGCTGATGCGCATCGACCCAGCCAACGGTGTGGTCGAGGTCGGGCATGTGATGTTTTCGCCCCAGCTCAAGCGCACGCCCATCTCCACCGAAGCGCAGTACCTGTTGATGAAATACGTGTTTGCCGACCTGGGCTACCGGCGCTACGAGTGGAAGTGCGACAGCTTGAACGGTCCCTCGCGCCAGGCCGCCGCACGCCTGGGCTTCAGCTTCGAAGGCGTCTTCCGCCAGGCCATCGTCTACAAGGGCCGCAACCGCGACACGGCCTGGTTCTCCATCGTCGACAGCGAATGGCCCACACTCAAGGCCGGCTTCGAGCGCTGGCTGTCTCCGGGCAACTTCACGGCCGATGGCGCGCAGCGCGCATCGCTCGCCGAACTGCGCGGCACGGCCACGCCTGCCGTCGCCGCCTGAAGGCGGCTATTCACCGCTGCTGGCGCCGAGCCGCCATCTCGCGCCCCATGGGCACCAGGGCAGTTGGAGGAAGCAGCGCCTGCACCGCCGGGTAGGCGATGCCCTCCTCGTCCTCGATGTGCTGGATATATCGCTGGGCAAAACGGTCCAGCACCGGATCGTCCAGGGGGCCGAAGGCATGGGTCCGCCCCTCGGCCAGCGCCAGCAGCGGCTGCCGCGCGACGGCCCAGTCGTCCACCATGGCCGCATGGTCCTGCAGCAGGCGCTGCACCATCGCGGCGGTCTCGGCCGGACCCTGCGCGAGCAGCGGCGGGAACACATGCAGCTCCTCGTCCTGGTGGTGCAGCGGCGCGGCCACATCGAAATAGCGCAGCACGTCCAGCGCGGCCTGGCGGGCCGGCCCGTCGGCCCCCACGTTCTTCACGTGCTCGCGCAGGCGCTGCAGCAGGTCCAGCGTGCGCTGCACGCGCTCATGGCAGGCCTCCAGCATGGCAAAGGGCTCCTCGAAGCCCACGGCCGGGGTGTTGAACCCGGGCAAGCCGGTCGGTCGCGTGGCCACGCCGGTGGCCTCAATGGTGACCCAGGGGCCGCACGCGCCCGTCCGCCCCGAGCGTGCCCACATAGGTGCGCGCCGCGGGCCGCACGCGCACCGCCGTCTTGCGCGCCTGCACGGTGCCCATGCCCAGGAAACACAGCGCCTGCTCGCTGTCGCGCAGGCCGAAGAGCGCACGCAGTTGCGGCGCCTGCAGTTCCTCGCCACCCGAGAGCATGGTGCCATAGCCCTGGGCCGCCGCCATAAGCAGCATGTTCTGCAGCGCGCAGCCCGCCGACACCAGGCGCGCGGACAGGCCCATGCCGCAGGCCTCGTCCGGCCCGGCATCCACCACGGCGAGCAGCAGGGCGGGGGCCTCCAGGGCCTTGCCCTGCGCAAGGTTCGGCTGCCCGGGGGCCGGAGGCAGCGCCTGCGCGCACACGCCGGCCACGGCGGCGCGGGCCGCATCGGGCACCAGGACCAGGCGCCAGGGCAGCGCCTGACCCGGATCGGGCACGTGCGCCGCGGCGTCCAGGATGGCCGCCAGCTCCGCCGGGCCGGGCCCTGGCGCAAACAGCCGCCCGGGCTGCACATGGCGCCGGGCCCGCAGCAGCGCCCAGGCACTGGAGGCATCGGGCTGCGCGGCCGCAGCCCCTCGTCCGCGCGGGCCGGCAGGCTGCAGCGGCCAGGGGATGACGGTCATGGCCGGCCCTCCCCGGGCAGGCGGCAGGCGCAGGGCGCACAGCGCGCAGTCATCCGCACGCCCCCGTGTGCCCGCACTGCGTGCAGTAGTCGCAGCCATCCTTGCGGATCACGGCATGCGCTCCGCATTCCACGCACTTCTTGCCCGCCATGGCCTGCGGCACGGCCACGGGCGGCGCTGCCGGCTCATCCAGCGGCAGCAGTTGCTGCACCGGGTCGGCCACACGGCGCGCCAGAATGTTCTGGATGGCATAGGCCATGGCCGCCACTTCGGAGTCGTGCCACATCGGCACCTGCGTGCCATCTTCCCGGCGGTGCGTGCCCAGGCGCACCGGGCCGCGGTCCCAGGCCACCTTGCGCATGTCGCTGAGCGCGCGCTCCAGGAAGCCGCCGCGCGCCGCCAGCGACAGCATGCGCATGCTGGAGGTGATCCACTGCTGCGACTCACCGCTCTGCCCCACGGGCATGAAGAACTCGATGGCCCGGTCCACCGTGGCATTGCCCACGCCCGTGGGCACGGGCAGGAAGGAGACCAGCAGGTACAGGGTCTTGCGGCCCTCCTGCGTCCAGTACTCGACCTTCTCGGCCACGGCCGAGAGGCCGCCCTTGGGCCGGCTCTCGATCACGGTGCGCATCGGGTCCACGGGCGGTGCCGCCGGGGCGGGCGCAGGCGCCGGGGCGCTGTGCGTTTCGAGCACCGATCCCAGGATGGTGTTGGGCCGGTAGGTCGCCAGGCCCTTGAGCCGCGCGCGCCAGGCCTGCAGGTACAGGTCCTTGAAGCCTTCGTACGGGTAGTCGGCCGGAATGTTCACGGTCTTGGAGATGGCCGTGTCCACACAGGGCTGCACGGCCTCCATCATCGCGATGTGGCCCTCGGCCGGCATCTCCAGGGCCGAGACGAAGTACTCGGGCAACTGGTGCACGTTGCCGCCCAACTCGCGGTACAGGCGCCAGGCATGGTCTTCCACCGCGTACTCGCTGGTGCTCCCGTCGGCCTCGCGCTTCCTGCGCTTGTAGGTCCATGAGAACGGCGGCTCGATGCCGTTGGAGGCGTTGTCGGCAAAGGCCAGGCTCACCGTGCCCGTGGGCGCGATGGACAGCAGGTGGCTGTTGCGGATGCCATGCGTGCGAATGGCGTCCTGGATCGGTTCGGGCAGGCGGCTCGCGAACGTGCCGGCCGACAAGTAGGGCCCGGCCTCGAACTTCGGAAACGCACCCTTCTCGCGCGCCAGGTCCACCGAGGCCAGGTAGGCGGCATCGCGCATGGCCGAGGCAATGCGCACCGCCATCTCGCGCCCCTCGGGCAGGTCGTAGCGCAGGCACAGCATGGCCAGCGTATTGCCCATGCCCGTGAAGCCCACGCCGATGCGCCGCTTGGCCATGGCCTCGTCGCGCTGCTGCGGCAACGGCCAGAAGGTCACGTCGAGCACGTTGTCGAGTGCCCGCACCTGCAATGCAACCGTCTGCGCGAAGGCCTCGAAATCGAACGCAGCCACCCCGCCAAAGCCGAAGGGGTTGCGCACGAAGCGCGTGAGGATGATGGGGCCCAGGTCGCAGCAGCCGTAGGAGGGCAGCGGCTGCTCGCCGCAGTTGTGCGCCACGATGCCGTTGGCGTCGAAGGCGTGCACGTCGGCCACGGTCACGTCGCAGACATCCTCCACGCCATCGTCCACCAGCGCCTGCACGGTGGCCGTGAAGCGCTCACGGTCCAGCTCGCGGCGGTAGCCCGCCAGGGTTGTGTCGAGTCGCTGGGCCTTGTCCGTATCCGCAAAGCCGATGGCTTCGGCGAACAAGGCGATGTTGTCGCCGCAGAGCACCAACTCGTGCTGGGCCCGTGTGCCATACAGCCGCAGGCCGCCCTTGCCGTCGGGCATGGGGCGCTCGGCCGCAGCGCGCCAGTCGCGGTGGAGGGTGGAGGCCATGCCCAGGCGCAGCAGCATGCGCTGCACGGTCTGCAACAGTGCTTCATCGCTCTGCGCAAGCCTCACGCTCACGCCCTTGTCCTGGCTGTCCTGCACCGATCCATCGGCATCGAATAGGCCGCGCAGCAGGCCGCGTGCGAAGTCCGACGACTGCCGCTCCATGGCGGGCGTGATGGTCTGGCGGCCCGGTGCCATGCCCAGGCCGAACGCCAGGTCGCGCAGCGCAGCGCTGGCCATGCGCGCCTCGCCCCGACCCGCCACGGGCCGCTGGAAGCCGCCTAAATCGGCGCGGTGCGCCAGAGTAGCTGCGGCAGCCTCGGCTGCCTGCACGATGCCCGCGGCACCTGTGGCGGCATAGGCCACCGCGCCCTGCCCCACGGCCTTGAGCTCGGGGGTCCAGACCGAGAGCACGACCTTGTCGGCCTTGAGCGTGCCGTCGCCGATGAGCAGGCCCAGCAGGTAGCCCTCGGCCTCGCTGCCGGCGCCGGCCCAGCCCTGCAGGGCCCGGTGATCGTGCAGCACGATCTCGTCGCCGGGCGAGAGCTGCGCCGCCTCGGTCCACTCGACCTCCAGGCAGTAGCGCGTCTTGCGCGCCACGCGGCGCACGCGGTGCTCGGCCGTGAGGCGCAGCGCGTGGCCTTCGCGGGTCTGCAGGCGCAGCACAGGGCGCGTGCCGGTCTGGAAGAAGCCCTGGCTTTCCACCCGGTAGGCGCGCCCGTCGACCACAGCATGGAAGGGCTGGCCGACCAGCTCGGCCACCTGGCGCGGCCCCTCGGCGGTCAGCACCCAGGTATCGGCCGTCACGCAGGGGTTGGTGGCCGCGATGTCTTCGCAGTAGTGCAGGTTGTTGTCCTCGTTGATGTGGTCGAGGAACAGGATGCCCGGCTCGGCGAAATCGTAGGCCGACTGCATGATGGTGTCCCACAGCGTGCGCGCCGGCACCGTGGCATAGACCCACTGGCCATCCGCACGCTGGTGGGCGCCCTGGTCGATCAGCGGCTGGCCGGGGCGGGCCCGGTGCACCAGCTCCCAGGGACTGTCGCTCTCCACCGCCTGGATGAAGGCGTCGGGCACGCCGACCGAGACATTGAAGTTGTTCCAGCGCCCAGGCGTGCGCTTGGCCGTGATGAATTCCTGCACATCGGGGTGGTCGATGCGCAGCACGCCCATCTGCGCACCGCGCCGCGCGCCAGCGCTTTCCACCGTGGAGCAGGACTGGTCGAACACGTTCATGTAGCTGCACGGCCCTGAGGCCGTCGACGCCGTGCCCACCACGCGCGCGCCCTTGGGGCGGATGCGCGAGAAGTCGTAGCCCACGCCGCCGCCGCGGCGCATGGTCTCGGCCGCTTCGCGCAAGGCCTCGTAGATGCCCGGGTAGCCGCCCTCGTCCACGCCTTGGATGCAGTCACCCACGGGCTGCACGAAGCAGTTGATCAACGTGGCCTGGATGTCGGTGCCTGCCGCGCTCATGATGCGCCCGGCACCGATGGCGCCGGCTTGCAGGTTGCCGAGGAACAGCGCTTCGTACTTGTCGCGCAGGGCCGGGGCCTCGACCGAGGCCAGGGCGCGGGCCACGCGCCGGTAAAGATCGTCGGCGCTGGTCTCGCCGTTCTTGAGGTATTTCTCGCGCAGGACGTCGAGGCTGATGGCTTGCATGGAGGTGGCGCCGGTCAAAGCACTAGATGTTTCGCGTTTCATGGCTGAAGGTCCTTGCGCTCCATCAAACAAGACAGGGTTCCCCGCACGCTGCAACCGGGTGGCCGGGGCGAAGGCAGCACCATACATCGGCCCTATAGCCACACTGCCACCGTGGCCTCAGTCCCCAGTGGCTGCTCCAAGAGATCGGCCCTCAGGGCCGTTAGCATTGCGATATGAGAATCATTACATCTTCGGCCATCTCCTTGGCCCGCCGGGCCCTGCCCCTGGTAGCAGCGCTGGCGCTCGCCGGCTGCGCGCACCAGCCTTCCGAAGTGGCCCCCGCCTGGCCCGCCCGCCTGCAGCAGGTGCTGCCTGCGGACGTGCTGCTGCTGGGCGAGCAGCACGATGCCGCCGAGCACCAGCGCCTGCAGCGCGAGGCCGTGCAATGGCTGGCTGCGCGCGGCATGCTCGCCGCTGTCGTGATGGAGATGGCCGAGCAGGGCGGCAGCACCGCCGGCCTGCCGACGGATGCCACCGAGGCCCAGGCCCAGGCCGCCCTGAACTGGCAGGACAAGGCATGGCCCTGGGCGAAATACGGACCGGTGGTGATGGCTGCCGTGGGCGCGGGGACGCCGGTGCTGGACGGCAACCTGCCGCGCAGCCAGATGCGCGCCACCATGGGCCAGGCGCAGTGGGATGCGCACCTGCCCGCCCCGGCGCTGCAACGCCAGTACACGGAGATCCGCGACGGCCACTGCGGCCTGCTCCCCGAATCGCAGATCGCGCCCATGGCGCGCATCCAGATCGCACGCGACGCCAGCATGGCGCAGGTGGCCACGTCCGCCCTGCAGCCCGGCAAGACGGTACTGCTCATTGCCGGGGCCGGCCATGTCTGGCGCAGCCTGGGTGTACCCACGCACCTGGGCAGCGGCGTGAAGGCCCAGGTCGTGGTGGCGCAGGCCGGCGGCGAGGCCGACGCCACGCACGCCGATGCCGACCTGCTGGCCCCTACGCCCGCGCTGCCGCCGCGCGATGCCTGCGCCGAGCTGCGCGAGCAGTGGAAGGCCGCACCGCGCAAGCCCTGAGACGCCCGCGGATCAACCGCCCTCAGCCCCCCTGGGCTGCGCGTTCTTCAGCAGCACCTCGAAGTCCTGCGCCCGCAGCGGCCGGCTGCACAGGTAGCCCTGGTAGTGGTTGCAGCCGCGCTCGCGCAAGTAAGCGAGCTGCTCGGGCGTCTCCACCCCTTCGGCCAGCACCGCCAGGCCCATGCTGTGGCCCATGGCGATGATGGCGGCGCTGATGGCCATGTCGTCGGCGCTTTGCGGAATGTCGCGGATGAAACCCTGGTCGATCTTGAGCACGTCGATGGGAAAGCGCTTGAGCTGGGCCAGCGACGAATAACCCGTGCCGAAATCGTCCACCGCGATGCGCACACCCAGGCCGCGCAGGCCCAACAGCACCTGCAGGGCCTCTTCGGCGCGCTCGGCCAGGGCCGATTCGGTGATCTCCAGCTCCAGCAGCGCGGCCGGAAAGCCTGCATCGGCCAGCGACGCCGCCGTGCAGCCGGCCCCATCGGTCAGGTGGAACTGGCGCGGCGAGACGTTGACGGCCAGCGTCAGCTCGGGCAGGCCGGCTTCGCGCCACTGCTGGCCCTGGCGGCAGACCTCGCGCAGCACCCACTCGCCCAGGGGGCCAATGACGCCCGAGGTCTCGGCCACGGGGATGAAGCGCGCCGGGGAGATCAAGCCCTCCTCCGGGTCGTTCCAGCGCACGAGCGCTTCGGCGCCCAGGATACGGCCGCTGGCGATGTCCACCTGCGGCTGGTAGTACACCTCCATATGGCCCTGGGCCAGTGCCAGGCGCAAGCGCGATTCCAGCGCCAGGCGCTCGCGCGCGGCCTGGGTCATGGTCTCGTGGAAGAAGCACCAGGCCCCGCGCCCGCGCGCCTTGGCGCCGTGGACGGCCGCATGCGCCCCCTGCTGCAGGCCCTCCACCGTGTCCGCGTGGGTCGGGAACATGCAGATGCCCACGCTGGCGCCGGCCACCACCTCCAGCCCGTCGGGCGAGCGCCAGGGTTCGGCCACGGCGGCGATCAACTGGCGCGCCACGGCGGCCGCGCCCTCGGAGTTGCGCATGTGGCGCGCCACCACGGCCAGCTCATCGCCCGCCATGCGCCCCAGCAGGTCGCCAGGGCGCAGGGCCGACTGCACCTTCTTCGCGATGTGCTGCAGCACCTGGTCGCCGGTGGCGTGGCCATAGCTGTCGTTCACGTCCTTGAAGCGGTCCAGGTTGATCAGCAGCACTGCCAGGTGCTCGCCGCTCAGCCGCGCCTCGCCCACGGCCTCGGACAGCTCGGCACCGAAACGCAGGCGGTTGGACAGCCCCGTGAGCGCATCGTTGTGCGCCAGGAACTCCAGGCGCTGCTGCTGCGCCTTTTCTGCGGAGATGTCGGAGAACATGCACACGTAGTGCGTCACCGTACCCGCCGGGTCGCGCACGGCGCTCAGCGACATGTGCTCGGGGAAGACCTCGCCGTTCTTGCGCCGGTTCCAGATCTCGCCCTGCCAATGGCCGGTGCCGTGGATGGACGCCCACATCGCGTCGTAGAAGGCCTTGTCGTGGCGGCCCGACTTGAAGACGCGCGGGTTCTGGCCCAGCAGCTCCGTCTCGGTATAGCCCAGCAGGCGCGTGAAGGCCGCGTTGACCGAAAGGATGCGGCCCTGCGCATCGGTCACCACCACGCCCTCGCCGGTGTTGTCCACCACCGTGCTGGCCAGGCGCTGGCGCTCCTCGCTGGTGGCCAGGGCCGTGCGTACGGCGGCGATGTCGCCCAGGTCCTGGTGCATGCGCATGCGCGCGCCCTCGGCCCGGTGGGCGCGGTGCGCCAGCCACCAGGCCAGCGCCCCCGTCAGCAGCACGTAGAGCCAACCCTTCCAGGTCTGGTAGCGGGCCAGTTCGCCCGGGTCCGTGACCCAGCGGGCCAGCAGCAGATCGCCCACGAACACCCACACCACACCCAGCACCAGGTACAGCGCCGCCACGCACCAGGGAACCAACGACCGCGGGCCACCAGACTCTTGCATGAAATCCTTCTTCCAAACCTGCCCCGGGCCTTGCTGCGACAATGGCGCAGCTATGACGACCCAAGCCTACATCCTCACCCTGTCCTGCCCCGACCGCCTGGGGCTGGTGCACGCTGTCTCCGGCTTCCTGCTGGAGCACGGCGGCAACATCGAAGAAGCCGCACAGTACAACGACCACGCCACCGGCCTGTTCTTCATGCGCGTGCAGTTCGCCTGCGACCAGCACGACCATGCCACGCTGCGCGAGCGCCTCGCGGCCTTCGCCGAACCCAACCAGATGCGCTGGAGCCTGCACGCCACGGCCCAGCCCGTCAAGACCGTGCTCATGGTCAGCAAGGAAGGCCACTGCCTCAACGACCTGCTGTTCCGCTGGAAATCCGGCCTGCTGCCCGTGGACATCCGCGCCATCATCAGCAACCACCGCGACTTCTACCAACTGGCCGCCAGCTACAACGTGCCCTTTCACCACATCCCGGTGACGGCCGCCACCAAGGCGCAGGCCGAGGCCAAGCAGTACGAGATCATCGAGGCCGAAGGGGCAGAACTAGTGGTGCTGGCGCGCTACATGCAGGTGCTGTCGGACGACCTGTGCAAAAAGCTCGCCGGCCGCGCGATCAACATCCACCACAGCTTCCTGCCCAGTTTCAAGGGCGCCAAGCCCTACTACCAGGCGCATGACCGGGGCGTGAAGCTCATCGGCGCCACGGCCCACTACGTCACCGCCGACCTCGACGAAGGCCCGATTATCGAGCAGGACGTGGCCCGCGCCGACCACACCGACACGGTGGAAGACCTCACGGCCCGCGGCCGCGACACCGAAAGCCAGGTGCTGGCCCGTGCCGTGAAGTGGCACAGCGAGCACCGCGTGCTGCTCAACGGGCACAAGACGGTCATCTTCCGCTGAGGAGCCCGATGGCCACGGCCGCCCCTTCCTCTTCGTTCCTCAGCAGCGCGGCCAGGCGCATCCCGCCCATCCAGTGCCTGCTGACCTTCGAGGCACTGGCGCGCCTGCGCAGCGTGACGCAATCGGCCGACGAGCTGTGCGTCACGCCCAGTGCGGTGAGCCACCGCGTCAAGCAGCTCGAACAGATCCTGGGTGTGCGGCTGTTCGGCCGTGCCGACTTCTCGCTGACCACCGAGGGCAGCGAGTACCTGGCCCATGCGCGCGAAGGTCGGCGTCACGGCCAGCTTGAGCCGGCGCCGGCCGGGGGCTGCTGTCGCGCCCGGAAAGCGCTGCAGCGCCCCCAGCCCTTCGCGCACATGGGCCAGGTAGGCGCTGCCCTCGGTGGTCAGCGAGAA
>NZ_JBKDTZ010000242.1:0-4513 GCF_046339755.1 Acidovorax sp.
ATTTGATGTGAGGCATGGCCGACGGCAAATTGTCAAACATGCAGGTGGTCTGGCCGCCGATCAAATCAGTGATCGCCGGCGCACTTCCGCGGTAGGGTACGTGCGACATAGAGACCTGAGCCATTTGCTCAAACATGGCTCCGCACAAGTGAATCGATGTTCCGTTGCCAGCCGACGCATATGTCAACTTGCCAGGATCGGCCTTTGCCGCCGCGATCAGATCCTTGACCGTCTTGATCTGCGACGACGAATTGACTACCAACACGTTCGGCACCATTGCGATCAAACTGATTGGTGCGAAGTCCTTGAAGGGATCGTAGGCAAGCTTCTTGTACAGGTACTGGTTGATGGAATGCGTACCGATCGTGCCCAACAACAGCGTGTAGCCATCGCCTGCAGCCTTGGCAACCATTGCCGAACCGACGGAGCCTCCGGCACCGGGTTTGTTTTCTACCACCACCGTTCCACCCAGACGAGAGGCCAGATGACGCCCTACCAGGCGACCGAGGATGTCGGTGGTTCCGCCGGCTGGAAAGGGAACCAAAATCGTGATGGGCTTGCTCGGATACCCAGACTGGGCCCAAGTCGGCAGCACGATGGTTATGGCTGTCATAGACAAAATCTGACGACGGCTCATGTGTGATTTGATCAGTCTGGACATGCGTGTCTCCGGTAGTTGAAAGAAAGAAGGAATGCCTATCAGTCCCGCCGCATCAGCTGCTTGCCGATGATCAGCTGCTGGATCTGTGTCGTGCCCTCGTACAGGCGCAGCAGGCGCACGTCGCGGTAGAAGCGTTCGACCTTGTATTCGTTGATGTAGCCCGCGCCACCGTGGATCTGCACACCTCGGTCTGCCACACGGCCAACCATCTCGGTCGTGAAGAGCTTGGTACACGAGGCCTGCATGCTCACCTCGGGATCGGTCACGCCAAAGGGCTTGGCGTCGTAGCGCTGTGCCACGGACTTGACCATGGACCACCCCGCCAGCAGTTCGGCCTGGCTGTCCGCCAGCATGGCCTGCACCAGCTGGAAATCTCCGATACGCTGACCGAACTGCTTGCGCTCCTGGGCATAGGCAACCGATTCGTTGAGGATGCGTTGTGCCATGCCGCAGGCCAAGGCCGACACGTGCAGGCGCCCGCGGTCCAACACCTTCATGGCCGTCTTGAAGCCCTTGCCGGGTACGCTGCCGATGATGTTGGCCGCCGGGACCCGCACGTTGTCCAGGTTCACGTCACAGGTCTTGGTACCGCGCTGGCCCATCTTCTTGTCCGGCTTGCCCAGGGTGATGCCGGGCAGATCCGATGGGACGATGAACGCCGAGATGCCGCCGGCGCCCGGTCCGTCGGTGCGCGCCATCAGCGTGAACGCACCGGCGCGTGGCGCGTTGGTGATGTAGCGCTTGCTGCCACTGAGCAGGTAGTCGTCACCATCGCGCACACCGCGGGTCTGCAGGGCTGCAGCGTCCGACCCGGCGTTGGGCTCGGTCAGCGCGAACGAGATGATCAGATCACCGCTGGCGATGCGGGGCAGGTATTCGGTCTTCTGCTCCGGAGTGCCGTCCATCAGGATGCCCTGTGAACCGATGCCAATGTTGGTGCCCACCACTGAGCGGAAGGCCAAGGCTGTCTGCCCCAGCTCAAAGGCCACTTCGCATTCCTGCGCCATCGACAGACCGATGCCGCCGAACTCCTCCGGAATCGATAGGCCGAACAGGCCCAGCTCTTTCATGTCGTCGACGATGTCCGAGGGGACGTCGTCGTGCTCTTCCACGCTGTTTTCGGCGGGGACCAGACGCTCACGAATGAAGCGTTGCACGCTGTCCTTGAGCAAAGAAAAGGTTTCTGTGTCGAGTGCCATGTGGTTTGAAGTTCAGAAGTGGTGCCCGAGACCGGGCATTTAGGGGTGCGGGGGATTGTGTTGTTCGCACATAGACTTGACAATCCGTTCGATGTTTAACACTGTGTCAAAATTCGTTTGACAGTTGATCCATGGACCTGACCGGACTTGTGCTGTTGGTAGACATCCTTGATGCTGGCAACCTGAGCAGTGCCGCGCGCAAGCTCAAAGTCAGCCGCGCCAACGTCAGCTACCACCTGCAGCAACTGGAGAAGTCGGTGGGTGTGCAACTGGTGCGCCGGACCACACGGCGCATCGAACCGACCGAAATCGGCCAGACGCTCTACCGGCACGGGCGCGCCATCCGCGACGAACTGACCGCCGCCCAGGAAGCCATCGACACGCTGGGACGCGGTCTGCACGGCGCGGTCCGGGTCAGTGTGCCCACCGGTTTCGGGCAACTGGTCATGACCGGCTGGCTGCTGGAGTTCAAACGCCAGTACCCTGAGATCAGTCTGGAACTGCTGTTTGAAAACCGTGTGGACGACCTGCTGCGCGACGAAGTCGATGTCGCCATCCGGGTGATGTCCGACCCGCCAGAAGCCTTGGTGGCGCGGGAACTTGCACAGGTGCGCTACGTGGCATGTGCCTCTGATGCCTTTGCCCGGACAAAAGGTTTGCCAGAGGACTTGGAAGCCCTTCGGAAGGTGCCACTGATCACATCGTCGGTGGTCGGACGGGAACTGCGGCTGTCGGCATACAAAGATGAGGCGCGCCAGGAAGTCACGCTGAGCCCGACGCTGGCGTCGGAGAACTTTCAGTTCCTGCGCGAGGCCATTCTATCGGGACTGGGTATCGGCCTGGTCCCCAGTTACGTCGTTCAGGAAGACGTGAAGATGGGGCGCGTAGTCACCGCACTCGACTCCTGGCGCCTCAGCATTTTTGGCACCCGGCTTTTCCTGCTGCGGATGCCGGGGCGGTACCAAACTCAGGCCGTGCGAACGTTTATCGACTTCATCGTCGACAAGGCTTCCCGCTGGTCGTGATGCTGGGCCCAAGCGCCTCAAGGGCTGGCGCAAGACCGCCTGAACTCGGCAGGGGTTACATTCAGAACCCGTCGAAAAACGCGTGTCATATGGCTCTGATCTGAGAACCCGCAGTTGGCGGCCACCACCTTGAGCGGAACGTCCGGACGCGCCAGTTGTCGCTGAGCGTGTTTGACTCGTTGATCCAGTACATAGGCGTGTGGAGCACACTGAAACTCGGCACGAAACTTACGTATGAAAGCGAAGACGCTCAGCTGGGCCAGTCCTGCCAGATCCTGCAGTGAAATGTTCTGGTCAAGGTGTTCTTCTATGTACTGCACCACCAGCCGACACTGGGCCTGAGACAGCCGGCCATAGGAGCGGTATTCCCGAAAAACAACCTTGGTGTATTGGCGCAGCATGTGAATGCACAGTTGAGCCTTCAAGGCGTCCACATAGAGTTGGCCGCCCAACATGCCGCAGTTGAGTTCGTTCTCAAACAAGGTGGTCAAGGCAGGCAAAACCGGATCTTCGGCCCGGATCATGTCCCGCATCTCCACATCCCTGATGTCTTTGTCGAAGACTTCACCAGCAACACGCGCGACGGCGCTTTGGGAAAGGTATAGGTGGGACACATCGATCGCCTTGTCCCATCGCCACCGAGACTGTTCTGCGCGGGTCAAGATGGAAACGACGCCCGGTTCGACCCTTGCCGACTGCCATGGACCACCGCTTCGCCGGCTCATTTCTGCCACACCACCCCGATAGACGACGATCATGAAATCCCGCATCGTGGGTATTTCGACATCGAGACTGTCGTAGCGGTAGCCCTTCAGAACGGTTTCTTCCCACCCCAGGGGCGTGCTATCCAGAGTGAGTCGGCCGGGGATCCAGCGCGGCACTTCGTCGGGCGTGATCAAGGCGTTCATGAAACAAGCTCCGAAAACTATTGAAGAGAAACCTAAATTCTTGAAGATCAGAGACTCACACCCAGAGGGAAGACCCTCCGAAATCAGCAAAGATTTCAAGTTTCGGATCAATAACCAATCAATTTACAACTTCCCAGCAACGGCGTTCATAGGGTTTGCCCAGACGGAAGCGTTAAGCGCCGAGCGATGCGATGGCAGGGAAGAAACACGCACCTGCTGCTCGCAATGCGAGTAACTGGAAAGGTGCTTTGCCACGCATGCGCCAATGGTGTTCTGACAACCTTTGGTCATCGGTCCTACCGGACCGATGACCGGTTGTAGGCCACCGAATCAAAATACCTTGAGCATCCTGACGTTCAGACGACTGGATTCCTTGAATCCGTTGTCGACCTTCAAATCGCGACCGACAGACACTAACACTTGTAGGGAGGGACTGACAAAAGTCGATGCTGTCAGGGACATTTTGGTGGTGGCCATCTCGTTGTTCAAGGACACGCCGTTTACCTTCTGAACGCCGCCAAAGGTGTGTGACAGGCCCACTGCAAACAAGGTACCCGGGCTTTGATGCCAGTTCAGCGAACCCTGCAGTTGGTAGAGCGGTTTTTGTTGAAGCGTGTCCGTACCCGAGGCCCCAAAATCCTTGTTCTTCCCGAACAGGGTTGCGTCGATAGCCCCTTCTGAATCGGCCCGGGTTTAGAGGAGGCTCCAACTCTGGAGAAT
>NZ_JBKDTZ010000243.1:0-39305 GCF_046339755.1 Acidovorax sp.
TTCAACCACCACCGGCTGATGGGGCCGCTGGGCCACGTCCCGCCTGCGGAGTTCGAGGCCAATTACCATCGTCAACGCGCTGGTCAGACCGCGACCGTCTGACTTAAACCAACTGGCCTCCTCGAAACCCGGGGCGATTCAGTGGAGATATTTGGAAATTGACGGGACTGAACCGAGGGTACCGTGACGAATATCTCACCATCGGGGTGCGAGAGAGTCGCTCGACAAAGCACCAACTCAGACGGAACTCGCCTACCGACACCTCAGGGAAGCTTTGGTGACTCTGGAACCGCCGCCTGGTCAAATTTTTTCGGAGGTTGAACTTGCCGCGTTCGTGGGTTTAGGACCTACTCCTGTGAGGGAAGCCATTGCCCAGCTAGCGAGGGAAGAACTGGTTGAGCCTCGGCGCAACATCGGAGTGCTGGTGACACCCATCGACGCGTCCAAGCAGCTGCGATTACTGGACGTCAGAAGACCTCTGGAGATCCTGCTTGCTCGGCGGTGTTGCGAAAAGGCCAGCACGCAGGAGCGACGGCAGATGCTTGCTTACGCGCAGCGGATCGAAGAAGCCTCTGCTAGCGAGAATTTGAAAGGGTTTCTCGAGGTAAACCGCGACATACAACACCTGAAAGCCCGAGCCGCGCACAACCAGCCACTCCAGCAGACGATGGATCTGTTCTTTAGGCTGTCACGAAGGTTTTGGATCGCCCACGTTGCAGCGGTGCCCCATAGCATCGCGCGCAGCCACATTTCATGCCAACATTTTGAGAGCTATCGCAGTAGCAGACGTGCCCTCTGCCGAGGGTCGATCAGGCGCGCTCATCGACTTTTTGGAGTGGTTTACGCGCAATGCTGCAGGTGCGGAGCAAGATAAGCGCGACGAGTGAGCCGTTGGGGAAGAACGTCGCCGTAGAGAGTGTATCGTTGACCTAAATGCAGGGGGTTCCGGCTCACACCTGTAAGCGCTACGGCACTAAGGTGAAGTACGCTCCGCTCCTGACCTGCAAAGCCCTAAGCTCGCAGGGAAACGGTCGCGAAAATGAACCCGAAGAACATACAACGTCGCAGGCGCCAACAGCGGATGCTGTACATCACTGCGGTGGCCCTTGCCGTCACGCTCGTGGCTCTGGCGGCATCCATTTATTCCCTGCAGCGGCAAACACGGGCTGCGGACGAGGAACTCCGGCTCCAGGCTGACCTGGGAGGTCAGCTTCGCAAGGCTTTGAGCATTCTGGCCATTTTGGATGAGGCGGAATCAACGCAGCGGGCGTACGTTCTTACCGGAAAGCCTGACTACCTTGCGTCGTACCAGGAAGCGGTCTCCAATCTGCCCGAGTTGCTGCCAGAGCTTGATCGCATCGCGGACTTTGACACTGGCATTGCCATGAAAGCGGCATCCGCGAAGCGGGCCATCAACTCAAAATTCTTCGAGCTCGCCCAGAGCATCGCCTTGTATCAGGCAGGCCAACCCGACAAGGCAGTGGAACTGATACAAAGCGAACTCAGCCTATCGACCCAACGCCGCGCCAGGGAGGAGTTGCGTAGCGTGGCTGACAAAATCCGGACCGAGCGGGAAAAAGTTGCAGCGGAGATCAAGAAGACGGGCGAGACGCGCCAGTCGTCCGTGGTCGCTGCAGCAGGAGCACTGGGCATAGCAGTCCTTCTCGCCGCATTGCAAACCGGCTTGCTGCTGGCCGCGCGCACACGGTACGAGAAAGACCTTGCCGCCAGCGAAAAGCGCCATCGGCAAATTGTCGAGGAGCAGTCCGAACTGGTCTCTCTCGCCCTTGCGGACGGTACCTTGGTCTGCGTCAACCCTGCCTATGGACGCCACCTCGGCCGGCGCCCTCAGGAGCTTCTCGGCTGCAGCCTCTTCGACCACGTTGGGCCGGGCCATGTCGAGGAAGTCCGCTCAATGCTCACACGCGTTATAGAGACTGGCGAGCCAGCGCATGGTGAAAACCCGATGGTCGCCCACGGCGGCGGTGAAATGTGGGTGGCTTGGACTAACAGCGTTCAGGAGGACGATGATGGCGTTCGATTTTTGCATTCGGTGGGCAGGGACATCACGGCGCAAAAGCGGGCTGAGCGTGCTCTTCGCGAAAGCCAGGACTTTCTCCTCAAGACAGGAAGCCTGGCGGGTGTAGGGGGATGGGAGGTTAATTTCCACACCGGCAAGATCTACTGGTCAGAGCAAGTCAGGCGCATTCACGGCGTGGACGATGATTTCGAGCCCACGATCGACACCGCGACTGAATTCTTCACGCAAGAAGCTCAATCTGCACTGACTGCGGCAGTGGTGGCATCCAGCGACACGGGTATACCTTTCGACTTGGAATTGCCTTTGAACAGTGCCGACGGTCGCCTTGTGCAGGTGCGCATTGTCGGTGAAGTGCGTAACGGAGAAGATGGCCGCCCGGCGTCCATGAGCGGCGCGCTGCAAGACATCTCAGACCGGAAAGTGTTGGAGGCGCAGCTCAGAGAGAGCGAGCAGTTCGTTCGGGAGATTACGGACAACCTCCCGGTTCGAATTGCATATCTCGACAGCGAGGGTCGGTACCAATTCGTCAATGATGCACATGTACAGCGATTCGGCGTACCGCGCGATCAAATCCTGGGTCGCAGCAGGGTCGAGCTCAAGCGCAATCGGGACGCTGCAATAGAGGAGAGGTTGTCCGAGGCACTTTTGGGAACGCCGCAAAGGTTCGTTTTTGAAGAGGTGGTCGGGGATCAAACTCGACTCATCGAAAGCCAGATGGTGCCTGCGTACTCCGCGGATGGCTCGATAAAAGGCGTGTACACCACCGGTAGCGACATCACCGAACTCAAACAGACCGAACGCAGGTTGCGTGACCTTACCGACATTCTTGAGATCACGCCGGATATGGTGGTCCAGACCGACAAGACGGGAGAAATTCAGTACATGAACCCGGCCGCTCGCTCGCGAGTAGGCCTGGCTCTCGATGCGCCAGTGAAGGGACGCAATTTTGCAGAGTTCAACACCGAACACACCAACATGCTGTTCGACATCGAAATCCTTCCCGCAATAAAACGCGAAGGTGCCTGGACGGGAGAGACCACGGTGGTCGTGGACAAGGGCGAGGTGGTGCCGGTCAGCCATATGGTTATCGGACACCGCGATGGGCAAGGGCGCATTGCACGCTTTTCGGCGGTAATGCGAGACATCTCCCGGGCCGTGCAGTCGCGCAAGGAGTTGGCTCGGCAAACCGCAACGCTCATTTCGGTGGTCGAGACGATTCCGGCAGTCGTTGCGGTTGTCGGAACTGATTTTCGTTATCGCCTGGCCAACCGCCAATTCGAGGCATGGCAGCAGTGCACGCGTGAAAGAATTGTCGGGAGGACAGTGGAGGAGGTGATTGGTGCTGAGCAATTTCAACACAGTCTTCCCATTGCGAACCGGGCCTTTGCAGGAGAGACGGTCCAGTATGAGAAAACTATACCCCGCGAAGGCCAGCCGCGCCATGTCTCGATCTCTTACATCCCGCTTAGGCTGGAGGATGGCACGGTAGATGGTCTTGTCATGGTCGCGCAGGACATCACCCTGCACAAACTCGAAGCCGAGCGGCTGCTCGATCTCTCCGAGCGCGACGTCCTCACCGGCCTGCTGAACCGCTCGGGTCTCAACACATATCTCAATTGCCGCAAGGCGGGGGGAGAAGCCATCGGCGTGATCTATGTCGATTTGGACTACTTCAAACCCGTGAACGATACCTATGGGCATGCGGCAGGTGATGAGGTGCTGCGCCAGTTCGCACAACGACTGCGTGGGCTCGTTCGGCCCACGGATGCCGTGGCCCGGCTAGGAGGCGACGAATTCGTCATCGTTTTGGCAGGACTGCCTGACGAAGCGCCGGCGGTCGCGCTATCGCGCAAGGTGTCTGAAGCGGCGGCGTTGCCATTTCACCTGGGCACTGGCACGGTAACAATTGGCGCAAGTGCGGGGGTCGCATTTGGCTCACCCATGCAGGCGTGGGAGCAGATGCTGGAGCAGGCGGACGCGGCTCTGTACGCAGAAAAGGGAAATAGGCGGCGTTAAAACCGCTCAAAGCTGCCAGCATTCCATCTGATTCGATGCGAAAGGTCTGGCTCTGCCCACAAAGATGCCGCACGTCGCCCCCTCACGCAGCAGGCTATGGCGACGTAACTTGCTTCCAATACGTGCCCCATTCGTGAAGTGACCGTCGCAGGGCCAATGTGGTACATAGTGCTTTCAGCACAAAGACGGGAGGGTTGGGATGGCCGCAACATCAAAAGCCATTGGGTACAGGCGGGACGTCCATGCGCATTATGACGACTTGGTGGGCCTGCTTATCGCGTCAGCTTCCCTGCATACTGCGCTGAGCTCATACAAGGCGCGCGAACTCAAGACCTTCAGCGTCGTTGACTTCCCCGGCAACCTGATGAACTATTTCTTTCCGGTGGCCACCCTCATGACCGAGGTGTCGATTGACCAGGATCCTTGGCCCAATGAGCTCGTCGCCAGGCAGGTAGAGCCAGAGCACTGGGAAGGAAGTGGTTGGGGCACTCTCACGTTGGCTTCCATCAAAGTTGCCGTTCAGGAAGAGTTGCGCGTGAGTTACGGGCGCAAGCACTCATTGACGAACCCTGCTTTTGAGCGGGTGGTCTGCCAGATGATGGGCTCACTGTTCCTCAGATTCTTTGAATCGCGCTTGTCCAAATTGAAAGCGCACTACGGCGAGACAAAGGCTCTGTGGCCAGACATCTGGCAGTTTGCCGATGCGGTGCGCAATGCCATTGGACACAACGACTGTTTTCAAATCACGCGCAAGGGCTTCGTTTCTGCGACCTGGCGCGAAATCACACTCACTCCAGAGAGCCACGGAAGGCAATGGTTTGGTTTCGATCCGGCATGCCTTGCCCCTGGGGATGTGCTTTTACTCATCGACGACCTGCACACCTATTCTCCTGAGTTGATGACCTAGGCTTCGGCCGGAGGCAACTGGAGAAAGCAGATCTCATGGCCCACGGTGCGCTGGCTCACAGGTGCCGCTACCAGAATGAAAGGTCGGACGAGACGGCATTGCGCTGGTCATCCTCTTCGATGCGAAAATAGGCTGTCTGATTGAGGGCGAGCCACCATGCAAAGAGCACCTCACGGACGCCATGGTGTCTACCGCCGACCGTTCGGTGAGATGGAAGGTGGCCCCGGACAGGCCCGGGGCGAAAGAAAATCCAATCCAAAGTTCACTGAAACGATGCCCTACACGCCAGCGCTGGCCTCGATGACTCCAACAGCCTGTGGAACGTGCAGTAGTTACTTGCAAAGTTTTCCTGACCGTTCAGCGCGATGGTGCGATGGCTCTTCACGCGAATGGAAACGTAGCTCTTCAAGTCGGTGGCGGTGGCGATCCAGCTTAGCATTTCAAGCACGGCACGCGATCGTTCTGCCTTCAATCGCAGGTTTCATTTCAGCGCCCCGGTCGGCCGCATAGCGGCTTGCGTGGGCGGCGCCAACTGTCAGTAGTAAGCTCGGTTGAGCTGGAATGTAGGGCTCGCATATTGTCAGCTACCCTAGCGTCTTCAACAATCGCAGAACGTCAGCAATGTCGTACGGCTTTGCGAGCACTTGCACGCCCGGAATAGATACCCTGTTTTCCGAGTAGCCTGTTGCCAGAATGATTTTGGTGTGAGGGAAACGCGCCAGCACCGCGCGGGCGAGATCAATTCCGTTGAGGTTTCCCGGCATCACGATGTCAGAGAACAAAAAATCGACCTTGGTGCCTGCTTCCAAACAAGCCAGAGCCGTATCTGCGCTCTCTGTCATGATCACAAAGAAGCCACCTTCTTCCAACGCCGGCGCAACGCTTTCTCTGACCAGCGCATCGTCCTCGACAAAAAGGATTGTGCCGCCAGATGTGGAGGATTCGGCCGCTTCTGCGGGATCACTCGTTTTTGCAGCAGCCACCACGCCAACGGCTTTGGGAAGCAGGATGTCCACCTGTGTACCGTGGCCCTCCCGACTGTGCAACAGAAGTGTCCCGCCGGACTGCTGAGCAAAGCCAAAGGCCTGCGGTAGACCAAGCCCGGTGCCCTCGCCTACTTTTTTGGTGGTGAAAAATGGGTCCAGTGCCTTGGCCATCACCTCGGCACTCATACCCCTGCCCGAATCGATAATGCTTACCCGAATGTAGTCATCATCGGGCAAACCCTGTGCAGGCGCAACGCCGGTCTCGTTTGCGACAACCAGGCGAATGTCCCCGCCCGAGGACATCGCATCCTTGGCATTGATGACCAGGTTCAGAAATGCGAGTTCGAATTGCGTAGGATCGATCGTGACATGCCAGTCTTGCGAGGGAAGCTCGATTTGAAGCCGAATGCTTGCAGGAAGCACGTTTTCCACCAGCGGCTGGAACTCCGCAATGAGCTTGTGAAGGCTGACCGTTTCCATACGGGCGTCCTGAATGCGGCCAAACGAGCTGAGCTGGCCTGTGAGAGCTTTTGCGCGTTTGAGCGCTTTCGTGCATGTCTCGAGCAGCGTGTGGATGCGCTCCGAATCGTTTGTGCGCTTTGCAAGCAGCAATGAGGTGGCCAGCGTTTGCAGAAGATTGTTGAATTCGTGGGCTATTCCGCCTGTCAGTCTTCCCAAAGCTTCCATCTTCTGGCTTTGCAAAAGCGCCCTCTGGACTCGCTCAGTGTCAGCAACGGCTTGTGCGACACGCAGTTCAAGCTCACGCTGGCTGGTCATAAGCCGCTGGCTGGCGTCGTTGATGCGCATTCCAACCGCATCGATCTCCACAACCCCGTGTTTGGTGTATTGAACCTCTTCGCCCTTCCCAAGCGACTCGGCTGCAAGCTCGAGCCGGCGCATCTTTGCAATTACTCGGGAACCGATGACGCGAGCTATCAACAGGGACAGCCCAAGCAATAGCAATGCAGCAAAGCCAAAAAGCATGACGCCGCGTAGGGCCGAACGGCGCAACTCTGCCTCGGGAATGCTGAGGACGACTGTCCAATCCGAAGCAGCGACCCGGTGATAAAACGTTTTTACTTCAATACCGTCTAGAGTAACCGAGCGGGTAACGCCTTGTTGTGTTGTGGCAAACAGGGTACGAACCTTCTCATTGGAGGTCTTACCGACAAAGGTTTCAGGGTCGCGTGAGCGTGCAACCACAACGCCTTTGCGATCGACTACCGCAGCAAGCCAGTCTGCGGGAAGCTTCTGCTGAGAGATTAACGCCTGGATCGCGGCAACATCAACGCCCATGACAAGGAAGTAGCGAATCTCGCCCTTGTCAAAAATCGGTACCTGGACGATGAAGTCGAAGCGCATACCAACCGGGGCGTAGAAAAGGTCCGAAACCAGGGGTGATGCCCCCGCATCGCGATGCATCAGTTCTGCAATGCCCGCATTTCTCTTGGTCGGAAGGTCGGAGCCAAGGGGGCGGCGGGTGTTCAGGATCTGTCTGCCGGTTGGATCAACCAGGATGATTGCAGTATCTGGAGTGGGTGCGGTTTTTTTGGCGAACTCGTAGAACAAAGAGAGGTCACCGGCGGCTAATGGTGGTGCATTGGCGATGGTAGCCAGAATCTTTTGCCGTGATCGCAACTCACTGTCCACCAACTGCGAGAACGTGCGAGCTGCTTCTTTAAGCCCGGTTTCCTGCGATGCTTGCTCTTCATGGTAGACGTACCAGATGGCAACCATCGCAGCAAGAATGGCGGGCAGCAACACCGATAGCACTAGAGCGAAAAGCTGGCTCTTAAAACGCATGGCTTGGTGCCCGTATCGGCAGTAATAGATGGAGCCGGCAGATGTGCTGCGGGCAAAGAGTCGGACTATAACCCCGGCGGAACAACCGCCGCAAGGAAGCCAATAGCCGTCCACCACCAGCACTACTTTGGCCCGCTCTCGAGGCCACGGTGGACCTGAGCGTGACCGACAAGATCGCAAGCTGTTACGAGGTCTATGCCGCCGTGACGAACGTTAGCTACAAGGCCTATGCCACCTAGGCATCCGCGATCGGCGGCACCCATGTCATTGCACCCGGCGTACCGCGCACTTTCAAGATCGGCGCCAGGCTGCAATTCTGAGCTCGTCGGGTGCGGGACGCGGAGGGAGTCTCCCTAAAAGATGGGATGGGGAGAGCGCGCCGAGGCGATGCCAGCGACACCCATCAAGAGGGCGATGGCCAGACGCGTACTGCGCAGCCATGAAGCAATGAAGTTCACAGGGGTGTCAGTCGCAAATAACAAGGTAGGTGCGTCGCTACGTTAGCTGTACAGTGTTGATTTACGTCAGGAACTGACCCACTGACCGCCAGGGTTTCCATTTAAATCTGACCCACGTACTAACCCTAGCCTGCTGCTTTCTTGTGCAGCAGGAGACCAGGAGTGATAGACGTGGCAACACTGAGTGTCATCAGGCGCTGGGCCCTGCGAGAGCAGATGTCCATCCGCGAGATCGCCCGGCGCACCGGCCTCTCGCGCAACACCATCCGTAAACACCTGCGCGCCGAAGCCGACGAGCCGCGCTATTCCAAACGGGCCAGCCCCAGCAAGCTCGACCCCTTCGCGCCCAAGCTGACTGCGTGGCTCAAGGTCGAAGCGGGCCGCTCGCGCAAGCAGCGGCGTACCGTCAAGCAACTGCACGCCGATCTGCAGGCCCTGGGCTATCCGGGGTCCTACAACCGTGTGGCGGCCTTTGCACGGGCCTGGCACCAGCAGCGCCAGGAGGCCCTGCAGACCACAGGCCGGGGCACCTTCGTACCGTTGACCTTCGGCCCGGGGGAGGCGTTTCAGTTCGACTGGAGCGAGGACTGGGCGGTGCTTGCAGGCGTGCGCACCAAGCTGCAGGTGGCCCACTTCAAGCTCAGCCACAGCCGCGCGTTCTACCTGCGTGCCTATCCCCTGCAGACGCACGAGATGCTGTTCGATGCGCACAACCATGCCTTCGTTGTGCTCGGCGGGGTGCCCAGGCGGGGCATCTACGACAACATGCGCACCGCCGTGGACCGGGTGCGCAGAGGCAAGGAGCGCGACGTCAACGTGCGCTTCGCCGCCATGGTCAGCCACTTCCTGTTCGAGGCCGAGTTCTGCAACCCGGCGTCCGGCTGGGAGAAGGGCCAGGTTGAGAAGAACGTGCGCGACGCCCGCCACCGGCTCTGGCAATCGGTGCCCGCCTTCACCGACCTGGCGGGCCTCAATGCCTGGCTGCAGGAGCGCTGTAAGGCCCTGTGGCACGAGATCGAGCACGGGGCACTGCCAGGCACTGTCGGTGACGTGTGGGCCCAGGAACGGGCTTCCTTGATGCCTGTGCCCCGGCCCTTCGACGGGTTCGTGGAGCACACCAAGCGGGTCTCGCCCACTTGCCTGATCCACTTCGAGCGCAACCGCTACAGCGTGCCGGCATCGTTCGCCAACCGGCCCGTGAGCCTGCGGGTCTACGCCGACCGCCTGGTGGTCGCCGCGGAGGGGCGCATCGTCTGCGAGCACCAGCGCCTGATCGAGCGCAACCACCACAGCGCGGGGCAAACCGTCTACGACTGGCACCACTACTTGGCCGTGCTGCAGCGCAAGCCTGGGGCCCTGCGCAACGGTGCCCCCTTCCTGGAGCTGCCGGCGGCCTTCAAGCGCCTGCAGTCAGCGTTGCTCAAGCAGCCGGGCGGCGACCGAGAGATGGTGGAGGTCTTGGCACTGGTGCTGCACCACGATGAGCAGGTGGTGCTCTCAGCAGTGGAACTGGCCCTGGAAGCCGGGGCCCCCAGCAAGACCCACATCCTGAATATCCTGCACCGGCTCATCGACAACAAACCCGCGCCGGCACCCGTCAGCGCACCCCAGGCGCTCAAGCTGTCGGTGGAACCCCAGGCCGACGTGCTGCGCTACGACCGACTGAGGGAGGTACGCCATGCGTCATGACCCCGCCGTCGCCTCTGTCGTCATCATGCTGCGTGAACTCAAGATGCACGGCATGGCCAAGGCCGTCAACGAGCTGGCCGAACAAGGGGCGCCAGCCTTCGAGGCGGCACAGCCCATCCTGGCCCAACTGCTCAAGGCAGAGACCGCCGAGCGGGAGGTGCGCTCGCTGGCCTACCAGCTCAAGGTGGCCAGGTTCCCTGCGTACCGGGATCTGGCGGGGTTCGACTTCAACCACAGCGAAGTGGACGAAGCCCTGGTGCGCCAGCTGCACCGCTGCGAGTTCCTGGGCGAGGCTCACAACGTGGTGCTGGTGGGCGGGCCCGGCACAGGCAAGACCCACATCGCCACGGCCCTGGGGGTGCAGGCCATCGAGCACCACCACCGGCGGGTGAGGTTCTTCTCGACTGTCGAACTGGTGAACACCCTGGAAGAGGAGAAGACACAGGGCAAGACAGGGCAGATCGCCCAGCGCCTGTCACATGTGGATCTGGTGATCCTCGATGAGCTGGGCTACCTGCCGTTCAGCAGACCGGCTCACCCATCACTGCCATATTCTGGAGACCGGCAACGACAGCTACCGGTTCAAGAACAGCTCGGCCTAGCAAAAACCAACACCGAAAAAGAAGGAGACAACCACCAAGGGCTTATCCACAACGTGAGCACGAAGTTCATGCACAAGGGTGGGTCAGTATTCAATGGAAATGGTGGGTCAGGTTTGCGCGGGAATAACACCAGGCGATACCAGTGCGCAGCACAAAGAAGATGCCATTGAGAGCCTGCTCGTCGCTCAGTCTAGGCCGACCGCCTCTGGCGGAAGGCGTGAATACTGGTAGCAGCGGTTCGATCTTCTTGATGAGCGCTGCGCTGATTTCTTCGTTCTCGTTTCGACCCGTGTGTTTTGAGCGCCGATCAGGCATTGAACGATGACATGGTTTTTATAGCCGTTTTAAAGCGGCGGACTACAAAGAGCATAGCAATGCGGTCCTCTTTTCGTAGCCCCTCTCTCACAGATGGCTTGGCGGCGCGTCGTGATGATCAGCCTCATGCAAAGCCCTAACTCCGAGATCATCACTGCATTCGACTGGCAAAGGTTTACCGCAACTAGCCAGGTAAAAAAACGGGCTCGTAACGAGCGCCCCAAAAAGATAATGACTGTTCGGGAGCGAGTGGATGCAATCATGGCGCGGCGCTGGGGCAGTCCCTACTGCAGGCCTGGCGTGGCCTGATCGGCAGCTCTTGTACCCCACCTGCCCAGGTGAAACCTCAGCCCAGGTACCTACGGAGAAGGCTTCCCGAATCTTCATCAGCGCGGCAAGTGAGGCATGTCCGTTGGGGGCACTCACCAGCGTCCACCACATCCGCGATCTTCCCTGAGAGCTCCTCTGTGCTGAAAGTGTTGAATGGGGAGTTTGTCGGTCCAGCGTCTCCACACGCACCACTGCATAGCGCGGATAGCTTGTCGGCAAGGTCTTACAAATTGCGGAGGTGATGTGTTGCAAGCTCATGGCATGTACTTCTGCCGCCGATAGGAGCCCTTATGCCGATTCGGCACGCCTACTTAATCGAAGACAACCCGACCATCCGCAGCAACCTCATTCCCACCCTTTCCGAAATGGCGGACGTGAAAGTGATCGGGACTGCGGAAGGCGAAAATGAAGCGGTGGACTGGCTGACCCGATTTGCCATCCAGGCCGACTTCATCATCCTCGACCTGTTCCTCGCAGAGGGGTCAGGATTGGGCGTACTGCGCCAAGTCGCAGCCCATCACATCACCGTGCCGGTCGTTGTGCTGACAAACTATGCCACGCAGGACATTCGGGAGCGGTGCAAGGCGCTGGGCGCCGCAGCGCTGTTCGATAAGTCGCGTGAGCTGGAAAGCTTTCTTGCGTACTGTGCCGAGCCAAGCAGTAGAGGTCCGCATTGAGCCCGTCTACTTCGCCGTTGGATAGGGCGGCACCAGATCGTTCAGCGTGAGGTAGCTGGCCACCAGCAGCATCAGTTTGGTGTCCACTTGGGCAACGTCACGAGGCACCAGGTCGTAGTGGCACAAGGTGCCCACAATGGCCCCATTCGAGTCCATGATCGGAACACCCACATAGGAGGCGACCGCAGACTTGGCAGGATGGGCGTTCAGGCGCTCGTCCACCAGCGCATGGGGGGTCTTGAAGGGCTCGCCGCTCTCGCGCACGTAGCAGCAATATGTGGCGTTCTGTGACACCTCCACTGCGCTTATTGCGGATGGGTCTTCCCGATCAAAGTGCACTGCGGCGTTGGCCTTGCCATCCTGAAATCGCCAAATGCCGATGAACCGGAAATCCGTCAGGTACAGCAGTTTTGCCAATGCATCGCGTACCGAACGACTCTTTGCCGTCAGTACAAAGTCTGCAAAGGTTGCACTGGAGGAGGGAGATGAAGGCATGGGGTTTCAATGCTGAAAGGATGGGAAGGGAAGCGGGCTCAAGTCCATTGTCCCAGATGATTAGGACTACACTGCAGCAGCTATGAAATCGCTCTCGACAACCGGGCTATCTGACGCGACCGAATGCGACACAGCTATCACGCAAGGGGGTCTTGTGACTTGTAGCCTGATTGTGGTGGACGATTTTCACGATACGCTGGTGACTCTGCAGGAGCTTTTCTCGCTCAACTGCAGAGACGTGAGAGCGGCATCCAGCGGTACTGAAGCCATTGCGCTGATGAAGGAGCGACCTGCCTCCATCGTGTTGATTGATGAGGATCTGTACGACTTCTCAGATTCGGATCTGGCGTTCCACCTCAAGGCACTTGTGCAGACCCACTACCCGCACAGAGAGTGCATTACTGTCGCGGTACGAGGAGACCTGTCGCCTGATGAAATGCGTGACTTCCCAGGCTTCGACTACGCATTCTCCAAGCCTTTGGATTTCGCCAAGTTCGACGCCTTTGTTGCACAGTGCGACCAAAAATTGAGGAATCGCGAATGAGCAGCCGTTCTACCAATAGTCCCCACGGCTGCCTGAGCAGCATCTAGTGTTCCTATAGCCCAGCGCTGAGCGGCAGTGCTCGCCATATGGCGAGTGATGGAAACCAACGGGTCGCGCACCACTCGCAAAATTTGGAAGAATTGCTTCCAGCCATCCTTGTCTCCAACTCAAGCGTCGCTATCGTTGCTTCCCACGAGTGCGAACCCATTTCTGCCCGCCGCCTTGGCGCGATACAGCGCCAAGTCCGCTCGCTGCATGAGCAGTTCTCCCAGGCCGGGCCCGAATGGATCCGAAGGTCCGTGAAACACAACCCCGACGCTGGTCGTGACGTGGGTGCGCGCCTCCCCGATATCGAATGCCGTCCCGCCCACCAGGCCCACGATCTTGCTCGCCACCTGGGCGGCCGCGTCCTGGTCCATCGGGCTTTCAAGCAGCACGACGAACTCGTCGCCCGCCAGGCGCGCGACCGTGTCGGTCAGCCGCACGCCATCACGCAATCGGCGGGCGAACTCGACAAGCACGGCGTCTCCCACCGCGTGACCTAGCGAGTCGTTGATCGACTTGAAGTGGTCGATGTCAAGGAACATGAGCGCCAATGCGCAGCCGTTGCGTTTGGCTCGAGCAATGGACTTCGGCAGCGCCTCATTGAGCGCCAGGCGATTGGGAAGTCCCGTGAGGGTGTCCATGCGCGCCTGTGCAGCGAGTTCGCGCTCGATGTTCTTGAGCGATGTGATATTCAAGCTTAAGGCGAAGACGCCCTTACATCGGCCGTCGACCGCGATATCCGGCACATAGATACTGTGTACGTCTCTGGCGAGGCCATCGACCATGCGGTGCGTATCGAACTCGACCCGCTCGCCCGCGAATGCACGGGCCAACATGGGCGCGCGCGGTGCGTGGACCTCGTCGCCGACCACTTCGCGAAGGGTTTTTCCGATCATTTCCGCGGGGTCGGTACCGAACCAGTCCTTGAACGCGGCATTGGCGAACGTGAAACGCTCCTGCGTGTCCAGGTAGGAAACGAGCGCCGGCATGTTGTCGGTGACGCTACGAAACCGCTGTTCGCTCGCCAGCAATGCCTCTTCCGCTTGCTTGCGCTCGGTGATGTCGATGCTCAGCGAGTAAAAGCCATTCACGGCGCCATCCGCGCCCCGGTCCGGGATGTAGCTGACCTCGTAGACGAGTTCGGCCGTGCCGACTGTCTCCGAACCAGGGTTGAGGAAGGTCACCGCCTCCCCCGCGAGCGCCCGTCGAACCCATGGCTCGATGACGGCATACACGCTGGGACCACGCACATCCCTGATGGTGCGTCCGATCAGGGACTCTCCAGGATGGCGGCGCATGATGTGGGCGTTGGCGAACGTGTACCGCTGCTCGCGGTCGATATAGGACACGAGCGCCGGAACGTTGTCGGCGATGCCACGCACGAACCGCTCGCCAGCCGCGATGCGCTCCGCCACGGCTCTCCGTTCGCTGATATCCCGGATGAAGGCGTTGGCCACGAATTGGTCACCCGCTGGCAAGGCGCCCACCGATATCTCGATGGGAAACACGCGGCCGTCGCGGTGTACCGCCTCGAATTCCGTACGAGCGTCCACCAAGGCACCCTTGCCCGTTTCTTGAAAGACACGCATGCCCTGCTCGTGTCTCTCGCGCATCTCCGGCGGAGCGATGAGCTCGGTGACGCTCTCGCCAAGCACTTCCTCACGCTTCCAGCCGAAGATGAGCTCGGCCTGATGGTTCCACTCGGTGATCCTGCCCTGCGCGTCCAGACTGATGAAGGCGTCGCCTGCGTGCGCCAGGATGGCGCGCAAGTGGTCGCCGTGAGCAGCCAGGCGGCGCTCCGCCGCGACGCGCTGTTCCATCAAGCTCTCGAAGGTGCGCCGCAAATCCCCGATTTCATCGGTGGAGGTGGGCTCCACCATGGGCTGGTACGTCGCGTTGCCGACGCTGGCGAGCATGTGCCGATGAAGCCTTGCCAATGGACGCAGTTGCCGCTGGGTCAAAAGGAAGCTCGTCAATCCCACGAGCGAGGAGAGCAAGGCGAGCCCGATCCAGACGACCCGCTCGATGGTCTCGATCTGCGCGAAGGCCTCGTCGCGAGGGTAGATCGCGCCCATGATCCAGTTCGTCTGCCGAAGCTGCTTGAACGCGTACAAGCCGTAGACACCCACCCGGTTCATGCCTTCCGCAGTGCCTTCGAAACCCGCCAGCGACCGTGCCGTCACCGGGTTCGTTCCACCCTCTGCGTCGGTGTGCTTGAGGATGCGCGACTTGCGTGGACTGGAGATCACGATTCCATCGGTGTTCGTGATGAACATGTAGCCAGTCTTGCCGAACCTGACGTCCGCGAGCTCTCCCAGAAAGTTGGGCTCGTTCAGGTTGATCTGGGCCGTGATGATGCTCGCCATGCGACCCGCCGCGTCAAACACCGGCTCTGTCATGATCACCTGCGGCAGCCCATTGGCCCGGTTGCGCAGCGGCTGCGAAATCACGCCCTTGCCCGTGCGAACCGTATCCTTGAAATAGTCCCGGTCCGCGAGGTTCAGGCGGCCAATGGTGGCGGTGCCATTGAAGTTGGCCGTGAGCTCCCCTCGCATATCCACCATCGAAAAGTTGTCGAAGAAGGCCGTGAGCGAGTCGTGCCGCGCCACGAAAGCCTGGAGCGCCGCGTCGTCAGAGGGGCTATGAGCAGCCAATCCATCGGCGAAGCTTTTTAGCAGGACCCGACGACTGATGAACTTCTGGTCCATCGCGTTGGCGATAGCAGTTATGCGCGCGAACTGTTCCTCCGCTATGGAGGCCTTCATGCTGGCGCGCACGAAGTACAGCGAAGTCGAGACGACAGCCACCGTGGTGCCGACCACCAATGCGGTGACGGTGACGGCCATGCGGGTGCGCAGGCTTGAGCGAAGCCAGGACAGGGGTATAGATAGGGTGGCCACCGAGTAAGTGTTCAGACTGCTTTTTTATGATTCTCTATGCGCCACCCCCATCGCTGGGAGGAGGGGCATCTTGTCCCACCGGATGCGCCCCCGCCGGGCGCGGGAAGTATCCAGCCATGTCATTCTAGGCGGGTGGCCAACCACGCCGAATGGACCCATCAGGCCGCCTGAGAAGACGAGGCCAGCTCGCGCCGCATGGAATCCGCCTGCGACAAATCTCGCCAGGCATATCGAGATGACCCTCTTGGGTAGCCTTTGCTGCGAATTAGACGTCCCCACGCATAGGAATCAGTCCGAACTACAGGGATACGACCCCTCTGCTGACGCAAGCGCCGCCTTCCAGCAGCAATGGCGCGCCAAGAACCTCATGCGAAAAGAGCATCAAGATCGGTGCGCGCGGGGTTGGCGTACAGTGTCGTGTAGTCAAAAAATGCTGTCCCTGCGGCGAGTCCTGCCTAGGCTGCATCAATATCCTCCTGATCATGCAGCAAGAGCACGACTTTCCTCCCTGCGCGCTGACCGGCGAGATGGCGCAGGCGATCGCCACTTACGAGTGGGCGACTCATCCCTTGGGTCCGCCAGCTTCGTGGCCTGCGAGCCTCAGAAACGCTGTGGTGCTTCTGCTGGAATGCAAGCTGCCTATGTACCTCGCTTGGGGCCCGCAGCTCTCCCAGTTCTACAACGACGCCTATCGTCCGATCCTTGGCGACAAGCACAACGGCGCCCTCGGCACCTCGGCCAAGCTCACATGGAGCGAGATCTGGTCCACCATCGGTCCGATGTGGGACGAAGTGCTTGCAGGCAATGCGATTGGCTTCGAGGACTATAAGCTGACGATTCAGCGGTACGGATATCCCGAAGACTGCTATTTCAGTTTCTCGTACAGCCCGGTGCGGGATGATGCGGGCCGCATTGCCGGCGTGCTGGTGACCTTTGCGGAGACCACGCAAAAGGTGGCCAGCGAGCGGCGCTTCCGCTTTCTGGATGAATTGGCGCAGGCGACGCGAAACATCAGCGCGCCGGCGGAGGTCATGGTGACGACGTCGCGCATGCTGGGCCAATATCTTGGCGTGAACCGGTGCGCCTATGCACACGTCCTGGATGACCAGAACACCTTTGACCTGATCGGCGACTACAACGATGGCGTGGACAGCATCGTCGGTCAGTACAAGTTCACCGACTTTGGTGCGGCCGTCAGCGAGTTGATGATCGCCAACGAGCCGTACGTCAATCCGGACGTGGACAGCCATCCGATCACCAGCGGCTCAGACCTTTCCGCCTATCGGCTGACGGCGATCCAGGCGGTCATTTGCGTGCCGCTGCACAAGAACAGCAGGTTTGTGGCCGCCATGGCCGTGCACCAGTCAGTCCCTCGCGTCTGGACGAGCGAGGAAATCGAGCTGGTGAAGACGGTGGTAGACCGCTGCTGGGAATCGCTTGAGCGGGTCAGGGCAGAGCACGACAAGATTCTGCTGCTCGACAGCGAACGGGCAGCACGCAAAGACGCCGAACGGGCAAACTCGGTCAAGGACAGCTTTCTGGCGACGCTCTCCCACGAACTGCGGACGCCGCTGAGCGCGATTACCGGCTGGATCCACATCATGCGACGGAAGCTCGGAGCAGAGCAGGCCGAGTTGCGCAGGGGGGTGGATGTCATCGAACGGAGCACGCAGGCCCAGACCAAGCTCATCAACGACCTGCTGGACATGAGCAGAATTGCGTCGGGCAAGCTGCGCCTGGAGAAAGAGCGGCTTGACCTCGCCCAGGTGGTGCAGGGCGCGCACGATCTCATCATCGCCCATGCGCAAAGTGCAGGCCTGGTGCTCAATGCGCATATTGAACCCGTACCGGCGGTGCTGGGCGACCCGAGCCGGCTCCAACAGGTGGTGTGGAACCTTTTCACGAACGCGGTCAAGTTCACGCCGCAGGGGGGGTCGATCACGGTCCATCTGCGACAGATTGGAAAGGACGTGGTGGTTTCCGTGTCGGACACCGGCGTCGGCATCAAAAAGGAGTTTCTTCCCCACCTGTTCGAGCGATTTAGACAAGCCGACGGCTCCATCACCCGCAAGTTCGGAGGCCTGGGCTTGGGTCTGTCCATCGTCCAGCATCTGGTCGAGCTGCACGGTGGGAAGGTAACCGCGGAAAGTGCCGGCGAAGGCTCGGGGGCCACCTTCAGCTTGAGCTTTCCCGTGCACGAGGGTGAATTCCAGCCCAGCGTTCCAACCGCCTCCCATGACGCACATGAGCTAGACCTGTCGGGGCAGCTCATCCTGGTGGTCGATGACGACGAGGAAAGCCGGGAATTGCTCGAGAGGCTGCTCCTGGATACCCAGGCGGAGGTGGTTTGCGTCGCGGATGCCTATGCAGCGATGAATTTTTTGGACAGTCGACTGCCCGACCTCATCTGTTCCGACATTGGAATGCCCGGCATCGACGGGTATGAATTGATGCGGTGGCTCCGGCGTCGCTGCATTGAGAAGAGCGTGCGAATTCCGACCATCGCCATGACGGCATTTGCCAGGTCGGAGGACCGGTCCCGATCACTCGCGGCCGGGTTCGACCAGCACCTGACCAAGCCCTTGGATCCGAGTCTGGTGCTCACGACCATCGGTGAATTGCTTTTGTGCAATCGTCGCCTCTAGGTCCACAAGGCCGACTCGTGTCGCCAACCCGCGATCGTTGCAGTGCACCGACAGGAACCACTCGGATTGAGCGAACCTCCTGCGGAACCACGATCATGACGGACGGCGGCGGTGATCGGCATCGTGCGGCGCCACGCCGCTCGGCACCCTCGGATGCGAGGTTCGATTGGAGGCCATGCGGCCCAGGGAAAGCCCTGTCTAGAAATTTCCACCATACTCGGGGCTATCCACCACGCGCACGCGCGACCAACGTTCCAAACACCAAAGACTTTCGATGTGGCAAGGCTCAAAAGACGCCGGCTCCGCTCCGTATCGAGCGGCCGAATCAGTCCGCTGGCTACGGTTGCTGGCCGTCCTGAGCATCTGCGTCCCGCTCTTCATCTATTTGGTCGTCGGCGCAGTCCAGTACCTCTCCTCGAGAGAGGATGCGTCCGCCCGCGCCAGTCGTTCGCTGCGCGTCGCGCACGAGCACGCAAGCAAGGTCATGGCGGCATCCGAGGCTCTTCAGGACAAGGTGTTGCTCCTGGTCAACGGGCGCAGCGCGCAGACGCTTCGGCAGGATGCGCTGGCACTGCACGAAGCGCTGCGCGCCAGGACCATCGATCAGCCCCAGATCCAATCGATCCTGATTCTGGATGCCGAGGGCAATACGTTGGTCAGCAGCCGACTGTTTCCGTTCCCGGTGCGCGACTTTTCCGACGGAGAATATTTCACGGTCCATCGACAAGGTCTCAAGGACGCCTATCTTTCCAAGCCCACGGTCACGCGCACGTCGAAGGAAAGGATCTTGAACCTGAGCCTTCCTTTCAACGACGACGCAGGCCAGTTCGGCGGTGTCATCAACGTGACGCTGCTGACGTCCTATTTCGATGCGTTCTACAGCGACCTGGTGGCGGACGAACCCGGCCTGGCGGTCAGCCTGTTCCACGAGAGCGGCGACATCTACGCCCGGTGGCCGATGGACGGGACGGCGGACAAACTGGCAGCCGACGACCCGGTCATCCAGCGGGTTCGCCAGGGCGAGGATTTCGCGCAGTTGCGAGGGTATTCGTCACTCACCAACGAGGACAGCTACATGGCCGTTCGCAAGATCGGCCGCTATCCCCTGTATGTCGACACGGGCGTGAGCCTGACCGCCATGCGCAATGTCGTGCTACGCGGTCTGGCTGCCGTGTTCGCCATGGGCGCCCTACCGGTCGCGGCCCTGTTCGCCGCGGCCACGATCGCGTTGCGCAATGCACGCCTGGCCCTGGAGTCCTCGGAAAGCCTGAAGAAGGAGATCGAGACGCGTCGACGCGCCGAGGAAGCGCTGCTCCAGGCCCAGAAGCTTGAAGCCCTGGGTCGCCTGACCGGCGGCGTGGCGCACGACTTCAACAACGCACTCATGGTGATCAGCAACAACGTGCACCTACTCAAGCGCTCCGTCCCCGACGTCGGCACCAAGCAGATCGAGTCCATCACGCGGGCCGTCAAATCCGCCACCAATCTGACCCGCCAGTTGCTGGCGTTCTCGCGGCGCCAGCCATTGATCGCGGAGCAAGTTGCCCTGCAGGACAAACTCCCCTCCATTACGGATTTGATCACCCCTGCGCTGGGAAGCCACGTGCAGTTGGAGGTCCGCGTACATCCCGCCACCCCTGCGGTGACGCTGGATCTTGCGGAATTGGAGCTGGCGCTTCTGAATCTGGCGATCAACGCACGCGATGCCATGCCCAAAGGGGGATCGCTCTCGATTCACGCCCGACCCGCGACAGCAAGCGAGACCGAAACGGGCGGTCCGGCAATGGTGGTGATCGAAGTCAGGGACAGCGGGACCGGTATCGCGCCCGATGTGCTGGCCAAGGTGTTCGAACCCTTCTTCACCACCAAGGCGGTGGGCGAAGGCACTGGCCTGGGGCTGAGCCAGGTCTACGGGATGTGCCAGCGCCTGCACGGGAGAGCGGAAATCGTAAGCGAGGTAGGCGCGGGGACCTGCGTTCGGCTGATCCTGCCCTGTTCCACCTCGTCGGCCCCCGTCGCTCCCACCTCCGCACCGCCACTCTCCGCGCTCGCCATGTCCCTGCTGCTTGTCGAAGACAATGAAGAGGTCGCGGCATCGCTCGTCCCCATCCTTGAAACCCTGGGGTGCCAAGTGACGCATGTCGATCGGGCCGACAAGGCGAAGACGCTGCTGGAACGCGGCGAGCGCCCCGACCTAGTGCTGTCCGATGTCGTGATGCCCGGCGAGCTGGACGGGGTGGGGTTGGCCCGGCACATCCGGCATGCCTGGCCCTGGCAGCGCTTGTTGCTGATGACCGGCTACGCGGAACAACTTGACCATCTGAGGACCTTGGGATTCGAAGTCCTGCCGAAGCCGTGCACGCCGCACATGCTGCACGCCGCGATCGCCAAGGCCGCCGCGCGCGACTAGTTGTGAGGATTCAATAGGTTGTATCCGGTGTTCATCCGGATTGGGTTTGAGAGACTGGAAGTCGCCAAACACCCAATCAACTCGGGACACCCAACCGAATGAACACCCATAAGCATGCCCGACTTACGTTTGCCCGTCGCCTGGAGATGGTCCAGCAGATGACACTGCAGGGCCTCAGCGCGGTGCAAGCCGCTGCTGTACAAGGCGTCACCCCGCCAACGGCCAGGAAGTGGCTTGGCCGCTATCTGGCAGGAGGTGAGGCTGCCCTGGCCGATGCATCCTCCAGGCCCGCCAGCTCACCCCGTGCCATCGACCCATCCACGGCCTTGCTGATCCTGGCGTTGCGCAAGCGGCGCATGCTGCAGGCGCGCATTGCACGCAACGTGGGTGTCTACCACCAATGCCGGCCAGCAGATGCCACCGGTGGAAAGCCGCCAGGTCGAGCTCGGCTACAAGCACGAGCTGGCCAATGGCGCCCTGCTGACGGCCGCGCTGTTCGACATCACCAAGGGGCTGGAGTTCACGCAGCCGGCCACGGCGGCCGGCGCCCTGCCCACCTATGTGCAGGCCGGCCAGCAGCGCAACAAGGGCCTGGAGCTTGGCGTGGGCGGCCCCGTGCTGCCGGGCCTGAGCCTGTCGTGCGGCCTGCTGCTGCTACAGGCCAAGGTGGTCAACAACGGCAATGCTGCACAGGCAGGCAAGCGCCCCGCCGGCGTGCCGCGCATCACCCTGCCGCTGTATGCCGACTGGCGCATCGCCGCCGTGCCCGGGCTGTCGCTGTCGGCCGGCGCCATCCACTTCGGCAAGCAGTACGTGGACCTGGCCAACGTGCGCGAGATCCCGGCCTGGACGCGCTTTGACGCGGGAGCCCAGTTCAAGACCCAACTCAACGGCGCGCAGACCACCTTCACGCTGAACGTCGAGAACCTGGCAGACCGCCGCTACTGGTCGTCGGTGACGGCGGGTTCGCTGGCCCTGGGCGCGCCGCGCACGGTCAAGTTCTCGGCCACGGTGGCGTTCGATTGATGCACATGGCAGGTGATCGGCGGCAAGTGGTTCAGCCCGGACCGCATTTGGGTGCGTGTGGTCCAGGCATGGGCTCCCCGGCACATGACGCACCCACGATGCTGGAGCGCCTGCGCAAGGCGGGCCTGCGGCCCACGACCGCGCGCGTGTCGATCGTGCAGGCTGTCGAGGCCTGCGCAGTACCCATGACGGCAGAAGACGTGTTCCGTGCGCTGATGCGGCGTGGCATCTCCATGGGTTTTGGCACCGCCTACCGCGCCCTTTCAGAACTCACGACCGCAGGCTTGGTCGCGCGCGTCTTGATGGATGAACGTCATAGACCAAAGTTTCTGTATTCAAAAACGCTACGACGTGAGGAGGTAAGCCTTTACGCCATCCTGCAGACCGAGATCCCATCAACGTGCGACCGTACATGACCAGTGGCATCTGGATGGAAATTTCACGACACCTTTGAGTTTTGCTTAGCGGTTTACCAAACACTGGACGTCCCCGGCCCGTCATGGCCGGCCGCGCTGTCGTGCTTCGCATCGAGCCTCGCTGCGCGAGTCTCGCCCCATTCGGGCTTCCATCGTTCCCTCGCGATGCTCGGCTGACGCCTCCGGCCCGGACTGTCGGTCCGGACCTGCGCGTTTCACTTGCCGTGGGGAGCGGTGTTTTGGAGGTCTGGGGTTGGCTGGTTTGCTGTTCCCTTCACCGTACCACGCCGTTCTCGTCGTCAAGGTCTTCGCCCCCTGCCCTTCGCCAGGGAGCTTGCGGCCTGGCGACCGTCTTCGAACCTTGACCACTGCGCTGCGCCGTGCTGCTGCCGGTCTCGGGCAATCCCGCCCGATACATGGAGCCGACGATGGCGCACGATATCCTCTCTTTCGATCCTTCTACCCTGCTTGTTCGCGATGTCTGTGGCTCTTACCGGATCGCGGAGCCCGATGAGGTTCTGCAGGCTGCGCAACGTTTGCTGATCGACAAACTCCAGGGTCGAGAGGTGCTGTCGTCGCCCAAGGCCGTTCGCGACTTCCTGCGCGTGAAGCTGGGGGCGCTTGAGCACGAAGTGTTCGCTGTGTTGATGCTCGACTCTCAGAACCGGCTGATCGAGTACGTGGAGCTGTTTCGAGGCACGGTGAGCCAAGCATCGGTTTATCCGAGGGAGGTTGTCAAGGAGGCGCTGCGACACAATGCAGCGGCCATGATCCTGGTGCACAACCATCCATCAGGGGTTGCCGATCCGTCCCGAGCAGATGAGCACTTGACGCAGAACCTCAAGGCGGCGCTGCAGTTGGTGGATGTCCGAGTGCTTGATCACCTGGTTGTCGCTGGCGTCGAGACGGTGTCGTTCGCGGAGCGCGGGCTACTGTGACCGTCTGGGCCTTCGGGCCCTTTTCTCGCCTGCTTGCCTCACCGACGCGTGCGGCAGCGTGGTGTCTTCGCGCACCTAGCCGAACTCGCGTTGCTGTTCCTTTCCTGTGCTTCGGTGAATTCCGCAGCAGGTGTGCACGGATGGATCTTCACGAGGCAAAGCCGCGCTCGAACGCGTTCAGGAAGGCTGCAATGCGGCCTTCTCCAATCTCAGGCTCTACCATTGCCTTGGAGCGCAGCAACTGGTCGAGCATCAGCTGTCGAAGCTTTGTGTCTGAGAGAATTGCTCTCACCTGCTGTGCAGTTGCTGGCCGGCAGGTCTTGGCGGCATCCTTGCCGAGCAAGGTCGCCCCCGCCAGCTCCATGTCGTGTTCGGCCTTGGCCAACACCTCGATCTCGGCTTCGTACAGCCGGTCCTCGTTTCCTGCGTCTGCATAGCGCTGCGCGATCAGTAGGAAGTCGGTGGCATCCTTGCGGCTGGCAGTGTGCCGGTCTTTCCAGGCCAGGAGCTTCAAGACGGCCAGCGAGGGGAGAGAACAGACTCGCGTGCGCATTCCTTCGCCGAGGTCTACCGGCACTGCGAACTGCTGCGCGTCCTCAAAGCCTGCGACGTTGAGGACGACATCGCGGTTTGGGGGCCAGGCGATGTGCTGCCCCTCGTCCGCGACTTCGCCGAATGGTATGAGATCGAGCGGCACCCCGCCCTGCCTTGCGAAATGCAGTCGATGTGGACTTCCTTCGAGCGCGAAAAATCGCCCAGTCTCGATCAGTCGTACCCGCAGCTTGTTGAACTCTTCCCAATCACGCAGATACACCCCAATGTCGACGTCCAGCGTGGCTCGTTCAATCGCGCCTCCGAAGACGTGGTGCAGAAGGATGTCTCGCGCGAGTGCGCCACCCACGAAGTATTCAATGCTCTGTTCAGTCGCTGCTTGATGGGCATGCTGGAGGATCTCCAACAAGAATGGATCTATCGGCCGTTCGCGTGCAACCTCAAGCATCTCGAAGCCTTTTCAGGACCAGCTGCGCTGCTTCGAGGGTGCGATCGTCTCGGCTGGCCAGGAGGTCCGCGTACACCAGCAGCGGGGGAACCGTTGGAGGGTCAATGCTCTTGCTGAGTGGCCAGAAGGCATCGAGCACTTCGACAGACCCCTTGGGGTCCGGCTTCAGGCGGAAGAGAACAATCAAGTCTGAGCGGGGGATCTTGCTGTAGATCGTCGCCTCAGTTGGCTTGAGGTAGCTCGTCTGATGAAATGCAGCCACTTCCCCGCCCCACTGAGCCTTTTCCGCATCCAGGTGCGCATCTTTCCACCAGTTTTCAGTGAGCGGCTTGTACCGCTTCCCGTTGAGCTTTTCGCGCAGGGTCACGGAGTAGTGTGTGGCCCATTCCGTTTCCAGAGTGTCCTGGGCGAGCATCCGCCGGGGACTGTCGATTCCGCGGGTCAGGAAGCCCAAGTTCTCCAGGTCCTTGATCACGGGTCCTACGGATCCTAGCGACACACCTGCAGCCTCGGCGATATCTCGCTGCGTGCCATCGACCAGCGCTCGCTGCGTCAGCAAATTGAAGATGACTCGCAGGGCGCTTGGCCTGCTCCACATACCTACCGTGGCCTTGGCCTGGGCATCATCGCGGCGGGGGATTCCTGTGATGAACACGTGGCAGCCTGGCACTCGGATGAAGGCGTTGCCTGAGGTGTCGATGAAGTTCAGGCAGAGCCGCCGGCATTCATCTGCCATGGTCGGCGAGATAAAGGGTGCGATGAGCAGTTGGTCTGCCCCCTCCTCCTCTCCCATTGAGGCTGTGGCATCGAGAGCTTTCAGGGTGCGGAGGGTTTGCACGCGAGCTACGAGTCGCACTTGCGCTTCGAAAATATGTTCCGCTGCCTCAGGTAGGGCCGCCTTGAGGTGGGTTGTTCCCGAGCGGTTGGGCACCGGTTCGAACTGCAATACAGGCGCTATGGCCTCTAGTGCGCGATCAATGATGCCCTGATTGTCCATCTTTTTTCAATGTCCACGTTACGTGAACATCAATAATACCTGAACAAGCCTGGAGAGGGCAATCCGTTGTACCGCCAGCGGTCTAACTCAGGCAGTAGGAACACGGACGTCTCCGGCCACTAAGTGCATGGCCGGCCGCGCTGTCGTGCTTCGCATCGAGCCTCGCTACGCGAGTCTCGCCCCATTCGGGCTTCCATCGTTCCCTCGCGCTGCTCGGCTGACGCCTCCGGCCCGGTCCTTGATCCGGGCCTGCGCGCTTCGCTTGCCGTGCGGTGGGCACAAAGAAGCCGGCTGTTGCCTGTCCAGCCGTCTTTCCTAACTCCATCACCTTGTCCGCGACTGTAGCCCGCGGCCGCAAACCGTCAAGGCGCACCAGGCCGAGTCCTCGGCTTCGCCTGCGGGCCGCACCTACCTGGCGCTTGATTCCTTGACGGTTTGCGGCCGCGCGCTCCTGAACGTCTCGGGCGATGAACTCAGGAAAGACGGTGGCAACGAGGCCAGCCGGGTTCTTTGTGCCAACCGCACCGAACAGCCACGTGCTGGGCTCCGAATCTAGGAATCCGGTGTGCAGTTTTCAACAGCCAATCCATTCAGGAGAAACAACATGCTCGCATCCCGCTTTGCTTCCCGTTCCCCCGTGCTGCGCAGTGACAGCCCTTTGTCCGATGACCAGATCCGTGCAGTGGTCCCCTCCATCTTTGCCGACGCACCCCACGAAAGCCGCTCCGAGCGATACAGCTACATCCCCACCGTTTCCGTTTTGACCGAGCTGCGCAAGGAGGGCTTCCAACCGTTCATGGTGACGCAGACCCGCGTGCGCAATGAGCAGCGCCGCGACTACACGAAGCACATGATTCGCCTGCGCCATGCCAGCCAGATCACGGCCCGAGGCGAGGCCAATGAAATCATCCTCCTGAACTCCCACGATGGCACAAGCAGCTACCAGATGCTGGCAGGGATGTTCAGATTTGTTTGCAGCAATGGCCTGGTATGCGGCGACACCGTGGCGGACGTGCGCGTTCCACACAAGGGCGATGTGGCCGGCCATGTGATCGAGGGCGCCTACCAAGTGCTGGGTGGGTTTGATCAGGCCCGCGAGTCGCGCGAATCGATGCAGGCGATCACGCTGGATACGGGGGAAGCGGAAGTTTTCGCCCGCGCAGCCCTGGCCCTCAAATACGACGACGCCACGAAGCCCGCTCCCGTCACGGAGTCGCAGATTTTGATGCCTCGCCGTTCGGACGACAGCCGCCCCGATCTGTGGACGGTGTTCAACCGCACGCAGGAAAACCTGACCAAGGGCGGGCTTGCAGGACGCAGTGCCAATGGCCGTCGCCAACAGACGCGACCAGTGCAAGGCATTGACTCCGATATCCGCCTGAACCGCGCACTTTGGCTGTTGGCCGATGGCATGCGCCAGCTCAAGGCTTGACCTGATTTCACCGGGAGGGGGAGGCCCCCTCCCCTCCTCTCTCCCAAGTACCGATTTCACTTTCTATTTTCATTTCACGACAGGACAACACCATGAACGCAATCACCACCACCGAAGCTCAAGCCATCGCCACCACCGCCCTGCAGATCGCCATTCCATCGAAGAACATGCTTCTCGTTCCCCTGTCTCGGCTGCGCCCTTCCTCCCGCAACGTCCGCACCACTCCTGCGAAAGCCATTGAAGCCATGGCGTCGAGCATTGAACGCGTTGGCCTGCTGCAGAACCTCTCTGTGACACTGACCGCTGATGGCGTGAACTACGAAGTCGTGGCCGGGGGACGCCGCCTTGCGGCTCTCAAGCTGCTGGCAAAGAAGCGGCGCATCGCGAAGGACTGGGAAGTTCCCTGCCTGCAGGTGACCGATGCCAGCGCGCGCACGGTGAGCCTGACGGAAAACGTCCAGCGTGAGGCGATGCACCCTGCCGACGAATACGAAGCATTTGCCGCCTTGAAGGCCGAAGGCCGGCCCGTCGAGGACATCGCGGCGAACTTCGGTGTGACGCCCTTGGTTGTGCAGCGCCGCCTCAAGCTCGCCAACGTGTCGCCGCGACTCATCGCCGACTACCGTGCGGACGCGGTCACGCTGGACCAGCTCATGGCGCTGGCCGCGACGGACGATCACGCAGCGCAGGAAGCTGCGTTCTACGACTCCCCACAGTGGCAGCGCAGCCCTTCAGCACTGCGCGAACATCTGACGGCCCAAGAGATGAAGGCTTCGCACGCCTGGGTCCGGTTTGTTGGCCTGGAAGTCTACGAGCAGGCCGGTGGCGGTATTCGCCGGGACCTGTTTGCAGAAGGCGATGACGGCATCTTTGTGTCCGACAGAGCGCTACTGGAAACCCTGGTAAGGGACAAACTGGAAGCCAGTGCAGCGACACTGCGCGCCGAAGGCTGGGCCTGGGTGGACATTGCCCCCGCTGCAACCTTCACCGACATGCATGCATTCCATCGTGCCCCGCGTGAACCGCGCGCCGCGACAAAGAAGGAAACCAAGCGTATGGAGGAAATCGAGGCACAGATTCAGCAGATCGGCGAAGCAGTTGATGCGGCGATGGATGCGGACGATGAGGCAAAGGCTGACGAACTTCAGGAAGAAGGCGACCGACTGGGCAATGAACTTCAGGCTTTGGAGGACTCGCTGCTTGAATTCAGCGACTCCATTAAGTCGGTGGGCGGGTGCGTCGTCACCGTTGATCGAAGCGGCGAAGCGGCTGTGCATCGGGGTCTGTTGAAGGAAGAAGATCACAAGGCCTTTCGTGCGCAGGAAGCGACCTGCAACGGCGCAGCATCCGAGGGAATTGCCAGCGGTCAGGATGGCAGTTCTGAAGACGCCCGGGCGTCGGCCGGGATGTCCGACAAGCTCGCCCAGCGCCTGAGCGCGCATCGCACGGCAGCGCTGCAGGTCGAGATTGCACGGCATCCCCAGGTCGCCTTGGCTACCTTGGTGCACAACCTGGTGCAGACCAGCCTGCATCGCGGGTATCAGCGGGGCCTGCCAATGGGCGTTCGGATCACTGAACAGTTGGGGCTGGATACCCTCGCTGCTGACCTGCCCGAGTCGCCTGCAGCGATCGCACTGCGCGAGACGCGGCGGACCTGGGCCGAGAAGCTTCCCACGGACAGCGACGAACTATTTGCCGCCCTCATCGCGATGGCGCAGGATGAACTTGTCCAGTTGCTGGCAGTCTGCACGGCTACTGGGATTGATGTGGTGACGCATCGCCACACTGCAAATCAACCAGGCGAGCAAATCGCCCAGGCGGCTGGCCTGAACATGGCGACATGGTGGAAGCCCACCGCAGAGGGGTACTTCAAGCACCTGTCGAAGGCCATGATTCAGAATGCTGTGAGCGAGTTTGCGCCCAGCGAGGTGGAGCGGCTTGGAAAACTCAAGAAGGCCGAAATTGCAAGCGAGGCAGAACGTCTGGTTGCCGGCACTGGCTGGATGCCTGCGGTCTTCGCACTCAACCCCGTTCAAAATGCCGAGCAGCTGGTGGACACAGTAGAAGCGAGCCTTGAGGGCGCGCCGGATGCTGCATCGAGCACCGACAAGCCTGCGGAGTAATGACAAGGGCGCGGTGCAGGCGCCGCGCCCTTCTTGACCAATTCAACTGGTCCAGCGCGTTTGCAAACACTATGCTCTCGCTCTGACCGCATTGACACTGCACCACACCTTCCATGTACAAGAAATCAAACAACAGCCAGGTTGACCGACTGAACGATGTAGCTTTGGCTGTCGCCAAGGGCGACGAGTCGGGGTTTTGGGTTCTCTCGACTGGCCAGCAGTGCTACGTTGCCCTCGCGGCGAGCCGATCAGATCTCCTGGCGGAGATGGGCTATACGGTGCCGGAGGCGCTTGCCCGCCTGGACCCAGGTTGGATCGAGTTGCTCATCAGCTCCTGGGAACATGCTGGCAACCCGGCGAAGTATGCGTAGCGCTCCCCCATTGAAAGAATGAGCATGAAAGAGCAGATATCTTTGGCGGAAACCAGCGGCGAAAGCTGCCACGCGGAGCCGCCGTCGAAAAGTTGGCGCGTGCTGCAGCAGCCGTGCCCGAGCTGCCCCTGGAGGATGGACCAGAGCGCGGAGGACATCCCGGGGTTCAGTCTCGAAATGGCCCGCGACCTTGCAGCCACCTGCCCGAACGAGCGCGGGCATGGGCCGAACTTTGGCGCGGCGATTTTTGCATGCCACCAATCCAAGGTTGGTGGAGAAATGCCGTGCGCAGGGTGGCTGGCGACCGTGGGCCACAGTCATCCGAACGTGCGTCTTGCGGTCATTCAGGGGCGGGTGGATCCCGAGGCCCTGACGCCCGGGGCTAATTGGCCGGCACTGCATGGGAACTACGGCGAAGTACTCCAAAAGTTGGAGGGCTCAGATGATGAGGCTGCTCGCGCCGAGTCTGCCCACGAGCATGGAGAAGTTGAATGAATCAAGAGTCGTGGTCGGAGAGTGTCACCGACGAAGATTTCGTCGGCGAGCAGATCCAAGTGAGTGCCCTTGGCACAACCGTGTGGGTGTTCTCGCTCGACGGATCGACCGTTGGTCGATTCGACAAGCGATTTGGCATGGACGTACATACCAGCGTTGAACAGCAGATGGCGGGCGCCTCCCAATGCCTGCATTGCACGCATGAGCGTGCGGGTCCAGGCGAGTGGGTGGAGTTCTGCTCGCTGATCAAGCAGCACTTCGACATTGAGGTCCCCCAGGATCTGATTAAGTTTGAGTGAGCTGCATCAAATCTTCGCGAGTGTTGGGCACAAACGCGGCACAGACATATCTGCGTCTGATGTCCAAGCCAACATCCTGGAAGGTGCGACGATATGATCAGATTCACGAACCAATTTCTCTGAAAAACATGACTCAGCTTTCGCCTGTAATGATCGCGCTGAAGCGGCCCACCGGCTGCGAGGATGTGCATGGCGATCTGGTAATGGATGAAGCGCTGCGACCCGGCTGGCCATGGTCTTTCGTAAGAGATGATGGATCGGCTGTGGTTGTCGCGATTGACCGACCGGAAGGCTACGAACGCAGCGCGGCCAAGACTCTGGCGAAAGACGCCGTGAAAACGACTTGGCCCTCCTGGTCCGTCGTCGCGCAGTAGTTCTAAGGACTCTCGAAAATGGCAAACACCAGCCTGTCAAATACCCAGCGCGCTCACGTCGCGAAGGTCTTTCCCGAGTGCCGTTCAGATATGGCCCGCTACCTCTCTGAAGGAGCGGTCGTCGGTGTCTGATGCAAAAGGCTGTCGGCGATGCGCCGCCCTTTGCGATATACGTCTGCTCGGACCCCGACTTTTGGATTGATTGCTGCGAGAGTGAGAAGGAGGCTTGGGCGCATGCCAAGGCACTCGGGTTGACTCTTTCTCCACACTAGCAGCCGTACGATTGCCTAGGACGCGGCAGCAAGCGATCAAGATACCCAAAACTTTCAGCGCTGAAAGTTCGTCGCCCATGCCCAAAAAAGCGAGTCGCTACACTGAGGAGGAGATCCTCGCGACTGCTGCGACACGGGATCCAAGGTCGGCTTTGATGTAGATCGCCGTTGTATTGATGGACGCGTGCCCCATCAATGCCTGCACTACCGTCAGATCCTTGTCGCTGGACTTGAGCGCATGGTGCGCGAAGGTATGGCGAAGCCAGTGAGTCGAGGCCTTCAAAAACGTACCGCGCATCGCGCCTTTGGCCGCCAGGTCTTCCCCGGCAAGAGCTGCACATTCCCGGAAGAAGCTCTTGAGCAACGAGTACATCGCCGAAGCGGACAACCCACCGTGCGAGTTGACCGACCAGTCCTCCAAGTGCGCAGTCGACATGCCATCGACTACCAAGTGCGGCATCTCCCCCCCCAACTGGCGCCTTTCAATGTGCCGCTTCTTGGCCATACCTTTGATCCAGCGTTCGTCGAGGACTCCGATGAGCGGCATATCTGGAAGTTTGACGGCGCGATAGTGAGCAAGCACCCCTTCAATAGCAAGCTCCTGCCGGTCCGCGAGGTGTGCCAGCAGCGCCTGGTGAGTCGCTTCATTGATCGGCACCATGCGCAGGCGACGGCCCTTGCCCTCGACACTCAGCACCAGGTCGTCGGACGCACGCCCTTCCAGACGCGCGCGCGAGAGATCACCCCATTTCGCCTTCTCGACTTCTTCTCGCCGCAGCCCTGACGACTCCAACAAGCGAATGATCGCGGCCAGGCGCCGCTTAATGGCCCCCTCCTCCAAACCCCGGAACGTCGCTCCGATCACCTGAAGGTTCTGCTCTGAGAAAGAGCGCATGACATCCATCGTCGCGGTCTCGCGCTTTGGCGTTGCGATCCCTTCCACAGGATTGCTGATCAAGTAGCCCTGCGACTTCCAGCTCGCGAACATTGTGCCGATGGCCGCAAAGGTCAGCACCACGCTTTGATCGTTCAGGGGAGCACGCAGCGGCCGCCAGCCAGCGTCAGCTTTCAGCTTCCGGGCGTTGCCCTCCTGCACCCAGTGTGCAGGCGGGTTGCGGAGGAACGCCTTGAACTCCAGAAGATCCTGTGTGGTGAGCGACGACAAAGCCGTGCGGCGCTCGTGGATGGCCCATAGCACCAAGCGCTCCACGGCCCGGCGATAGCTCGTTTGAGTCGCACATGACTTCTCCTGGATGATCGAAAACCAGGCCTGCACCGCTTCAAGGTCGTTAGTGGCATTGAAGGTGTTCGCCCGATCACTGCGAAACGTGCCCTCCTCTCCGCGGAGTTCCAGCGGCCACGTCGCTTGACTCAGCGGCTCGATGGCCGGCGCCGTTGCACCTCGGGTCGACATCTGCGCGACCAGGCCAAGGGCAGGCAGGCCTGCGCTGGGTTTCACGCCCCACCTCAACAGCCAGTTTTCCAGCGCCCTGGCGCGGGTGGTTCCGTACCTGGGCACATCGTCAAACCAGCGGGTACCCCGCAGCGCGATCCAGTCCACGAGATCCCCGAGGACGATGACGCCGGCGCGGTTCATGGCATCGCGCTGCTTCGAGCTTAGCGAGATCCACTGCTCCAATCGGTGCCCACGCTCTGGTGCGACTGCAAGCTGAGCACTCAGCCAGTCGATGGCCCCGAGAAGAATCTCCATGCGAGCGCCGTTGCTTAACGCCTTCGTAGCCGGGACTAGAAGCTGTGGGGCAGGCTCATCAGTCGATACATCAGCATTTTCATGCGACGGGCCAGGCGCTGACGCCGCCGGGTACTCTTCCGCGTACATCTCGATCAACTCGGCTTCGCCGAACATGCCCTCGTCGAATTGACTCGCGAATTCTTCGAGAGTCGGGATCGCAGGTGACCCGGAGCTGGGTGGGGCCTGATCCTCCGGTCTGGGCTCGATGCCCACCGGTGTTGGGGCCACGCCGATCTTCAGCGCCTGAAGGTCGGTCAACATTTTTCTGGCACTCGAAGAATCCGGGAGCTCGCGAGCGCCGCTCGTGATTCGCCCGATGAGGACTTGGCAGAACGCGATGAGCGCAGCACGCTCTGGCGGGCGACCTGGCCAGACCAGGTACTGCCTGGATGCGACGGTCAGGTCGACGCCTTGGGCAACAGCTCTCAAAAACGCGAACTCGTCAGAGGTGACGTGGCTGTGTGCAGTGCGGGTCTTAGCGCCGAGCGGACGCCCTCGACGTCGTTGAGGCCTCGCTACCTCGACCGTCCAAGCTTGCGACTCGCTGTCAGCGTGCAACAGCCCACGGCGATCAATCATCGTCCCACCTTAACGGCTAGACCTGCGCCCTCGAACCCTTTGGGATCAGCGGCGACATCTTCTCCGAAAGTACATAGGCCCACTTAGCCCCGTAATCGACCGACCCACGAGCATAGCGCTCCGACGCCAGAACCTCTTCCATCGTCGGTGCTCGCAGGCCATTGTCACTTGCGAACTTGCAAGCCGCAAAAAACACAGCCTCCACTTCTTTTCGCTGCCACTCCTCCAGAGCTCGTCCTTTTCGAAATTGGGCTTCGGCTTGAAACGTGTCGTAGATGATCTGAGCTGGCTGACGAGACGGTCGGAAAGGGTCAAAGTTCATAGTCATTCATCCGGTAGCCTCACTAGGGGAATTCTGGCATGTACATGGCACGGGACCGCGCTGGAGATCTCCTAGTTCACCGGCCCTGAGTGCGCTCACAGACAAAGAGCCGAATTTCATGCCTCAATTCTAAAGGTGATAACTATAATTATCGTCACTATAAAATTAAATGCAAACCTGCGACTGAAGCGGCCTTACGCGGGTGCGACGCTGGGCTATTCGCAGTCAGCCCCCTTAAACTACAGTGCAAGCCAATGCAGCCTCATCCCTCTCCCAGCCCCGATGTCAGCGATCTTGCAGCGAACTACGTGGATTGGGCGCTTGAGTTTGAGCGCTTGTGCATGGAGTCGGGTCGTCAGGCGTCACGCTACTTCTTCGGTGAAGGTCTTTCGCTGTACACCCGCTGGTCACGCGCCAAACTGGCCACCCACGGCCGCCCTACCCTTGTTCTGGCCAACATCGAGGTCGCGCCAGCGCTTCGCGGCCGCGGTCTCTTCACACTGATATGCGGCCGACTGATGCCTGCGGGAGGCGGCCTCCATTCAGAAGCCCTCTACGTCGAGCTCGTAGGTGAACCCCGACTCGCCTCCTGGCTGACTAGGAACGGGTTCTCGCAATGTCCGCATTCGGACGATATTGCCCCCTCGTTTTATGTGCTCAGGACCGGCAACGCCGACACCGAGGTCGCACAGCCTAGCTGGACGCAGCCCCAAACTCTTCGATGAACTGCGCCAGTGCCTGGGCAGTCGGCTCACCCCACAGTTCCTTCGCGTACCAGGGGGCAAAAATTCCTCGCACCGCGGCACTGTCGAGCCCTTTGTCGAGCTTCAGCGACTTGTTGGTGTTCTGTGTCTTGAACGCCTCGAAGAGCGTCTTGCGTTCGCCATCGTCCAGCTCCTTGTAGACCCCGAGGGCCTCGACCGCCCTGGCGGCCAGAAACCGCTCCATCACACTCCGACCGCTAGCCTTGCTAGAGGACGATCCAGCTTTGGGTGCTGCCAGTGCGGGCACTGGCACCGGGTTCTTTACCAAGTCCCCGAGCGTCCACCGAAAGTAGCCTGCAGGCGTTTCGAGAGGAGTCATCCCCTTGGACTCCGCTCGGGCTTCAACCCGCGAAATGGCAGTTCGCAGGAGGTCGTCGCTGTGCTGCGCGACTAGGTCGCTGGCGTCCGCCTGGCTGAACCCGAACTTCATCACCCTGGTCATCAGTTCCATGTCGATGATGGGCGGCGCCGGGAACTCGAGCTGGGCTTGCTTCGTCTGCTCGACCCTGAACTGCAGCTTCTCAACGCGCCGGCCGTTCTTGTGCTCGATCAGCTCTATGTTGATGTCAGTGAGCGCATTGATTTCGGCAATGGCTGGCTTCAGGGTGTCGCGTTTGAAGTACTTGTAGACGGGCGGTGTCGAGTCCGAAATTGAATTGCCGGTGATCACGCCGTACCAGTGCTCGTAGGTCTGAACGAACGTGACCTTGGACGGGTTGGTCGCGTAGCGGCGACAAATCTCGTACAGAGCAAGGGCGGAGCCTGACTTGAGCGAGCTTTGGTAGACGATGGAAAGCCGGGTGTAGGTGCTCGGCGCCATCACCTGCTCGTGCACCTCCGGGGGAAAAGCAAAGCCAAACCACACCTGGCCACCGTGCTTGTTCAAGCCCGCAGGGTTCACCAGGGTGACGGAGGAGACCAGTCGCTCGCTCGTCCACTGGCGCTCGTTCTCCATAAGCAGCTTGATGTTCTGCATTTCCTCGAGCTGCTTCTTCAGGTACTGCACATCCTTGCTGTCATAGGCGGCGTCCCTGGCGAGGTCAGACAGAGGAATCCAGAAGTATTTCTTGGCCGCCGCTGTGTTGATCGGGGCATTGAGCCCAGGAACCTTCATCTCCTGGGCGTGGTACATCATCACGTTGAACACCTTGCGAGAGAGCAGAGAGAGGTTGCCCTCTACGACTCGCAAACCAATCGCCTCATTGGTCTTGCGAAACTCCCGGAGATCGCTGGCGTCGATCGTGATGACCTCCCCAGCTTTCGCCTTGCTCTTCCTCGCCATCGGCATCGACCTTTCGTGAACGGTGCCTGGTGCGCGCTGCCATGCGGCCGGCTCTATCGGTGAAATTTCCGCGAGATTCTCTCACCTTTCGATAAGGGCGTCGAGGTTTCACCTTTGTATCGGTTTGTGGCAGTTTCACCTTTTCGTAGGTGAGAAGGCGGATCGTCGATTGACGGAGGTGGGGGCGCGGCTGGCCGGGTCGGCGTCTGCGGCTTGGTCAGGCTAGGTTCGAGGGGGCTGGAGGCTGTGCTCAAGTAAGCGGCCTGTTGTCCACACCCCGTAAAGGCTCACCTTTGGGCACTTTGCCCCTGAATCCACTCACCTATGGTCCCTGTATTGGCTCACCATTGGTGTTGCTTGCCCCTGGGAAGTCTCACCTATCTCCCTGTAGAGGCTCACCCCGGTCCCCGAACCCACTCACCTCATCGGCCTGCAAGGCGCTCTGGGCTTAGATTTCGCGGCGCTTAAATTGTATTTAAGGATTCCAAGGATGTTCAATACAAAGAATTCTCAACAGGGCGCGGACCTTGCATGTGAAATCCAATACCAAACAGCCGGTCTGGCAATACCGTAAAGGATGGCGACCGTGCCTGATACACCGCTAGCGCAGCTTACGGGGGTGGGTCCCTGAAAAAGCTCACCTGTTCTAAGTCCCTGCTTGATGAATTCCTGGCTTAGCAACATAACGAATGGCGGTCGCTCAGGAGTGGAAAATCCTACTCCCCGTAAAAGCTCACCTTTGGGTGATCGATGTTGACGCAACGAAACGGAACGCATGGCAGATAGGAGATCTGCAGCGGTCCCTGAATAAGCTCACCTTTCTCGACACTGCCTGTGTGGTTCGACGGCGGGCTGCAGTTGCTGTCGATCGAGCGCCGTTCGCTGAAGAGTGCTGCGCGATTGCATTGCCCCCTGTAAAGGCTCACCTTTCCGGCAGGTCCCATTTGGTCTGACGTTTGGAGAGAGCAAGCGCACACTAAGTTATACATGCATCGGGACAACAGGCGCTTTTCGATCCCTGTTGAAGCTCACCTTTGGCTCTACCGACAGCCCTCTGGGCCGAAGAGATGCCGACGTCTATGGCCTTCGCCACCTTCCGCGTGGTCCTCGGCCTAGTGCGGATTGGAGGCACTTTGCACCGGTGCACACCGCTGGCCTTGCCTTTGACACTCCCCGTAGAGGCTCACCTTTGGGTCCGTTGTACCGCTATCAGACGCCCTCCCCTACTCGCTTGAGCCGCCAATTGTCGTGGTCCCTGAAAAGGCTCACCTTTGGTGATCGGCATGCGTAGACCCCTTTCGACGCTGCATCCTGCCCGCGACGGTGAGGGCGTTGGCATGCAGTCGAAGCGGGTTCAATCTCCTCCCCTGTAAAGGCTCACCTTTGGTAAGAACAGAGGGCCGTAGGAGCGATCAACAGCTCCAGCTTGAGGCTCGGGGACCAGCCAGGTCGTTATCGCCCCACTAAGCGTCGTCCAGACAGTTCCTTGGAGACCTTCTCTTCCAGGAGAGAGGCTTTTGCTCCCTGTGGAAGCTCACCTTTGGCCAAAGTCCCGATCAGTCGGCCAAGCCGAAACGGCTTCTCAGTTCGGCGACGAGCGCCGCCCTCTCCTTTGGATCGGCAAGCACCACCTCCAGCGCGACCTTGCCAGAATCCCATTCCTTGAGGGATCCGATCTGTTGACCCGTGTGCTGAATCTTGTACTGCCGCGAGGTTTCTTTCGGCTTGCGCTTTTCGCCGGTATCTAGCTTCGCCCGTATCGCGCTCACCTCCCTGGACGACAGGTCTTCTTCGATGATGCGGTTCACCAATGCGAGGACCTCAGTCTCACTCACCTTCTTCGCGGCGAGTGTGATCTCGTAGCCCACGAAGACGCCGAACTTCTCCGGCTGATCGCGCATCCGGTCGAGCACGGCAGAAGGAAGATTAAGCAATGCAATGGTCTTGTTCACCATTGAGTGTGAAACGCCCAGGAGTTCAGCGATCTGCAGTTCAGTCTGCACCAGCCCTTTGTCGATCAGCTTTCTCCACGCGAAGGCGTTGTCCAGAGGACTTTGAGCACTGCGCTCTTCATTGAGCAACCAACTCACCCGATAAAGTTCGAGGTCGCCCTCGTGCGGACGAATGACCAAGTTGATCGTGGGTTGACCAGCTGCAGCTAGGGCCTTCTTTCGGTAGTGGCCATCGATCAGCAGATAGTCGCCCGAGATTGTTGGATGCTCTATTGCCGATGCTGGAACGAGTTGACCGCGCGTGGCGATCGAAGCCGCCAGCTCCTTGACGATCTCTGGATCGTAAATGTGGCGAGCATTCAGTGGGTTCTCGTGCACCCTATCGAGAGGCGCAGCTACGATCCGCTGCTGAACAGGGGCAGAACTTTCAGCGCTGAAAGTTGCTTCGGTCGAGTTCGCAGCAGGCGCACTGGCGAGAGGTGCCGCAACAGCAAGCCCGGCTGGTCGCTCGGTAAGCACGGCCTCCGCTGCGGCAAATCGAGCGTTTACATCCTTTTTTTCTGCAGTGAGGGAAGCACGCATGGCGGCTTTGCGGTCGACTTTGGAAATCCTCTGGTGTCCTTAGTTCTTACGCATAGGAAGGCTCAGGAGACCGAGCACCTCGTCGGCCATCAACTCCACCTCTTCCACCGCAGCCGTCGCGCGAGGAACCTGGTGAACGGTTGAGCCGAGGATTTGAGCTTCTCTGAACGCTGCTCGTGAGCCCAACGTAGCCTTCAGTAGAGGGAAATCTTGGTCCTCGTCGAGCAGTTCCAGCAGTTCTTTTGCCAGCGACGTTGACCGCTGAACCATGTTCGCCACTACGCGCGCAACCAGTTCTTCGTTGTTGACCTGAGCCGACTCTGCCAGTTTTTTTGCAGATTCCGCCGCCCAAATATCCGCGGGACTTGGGACAAGGGGAATTAGTGCCAGATCCGAAACAAGCATGGCAGAAGTCGGCGCTGCTGAATTCATAGCAGGTGGGCAATCTATAAAAATTACATCGAATTTGTCGATGTGATTTTTCAATTCCCGGTGCATCTTCCCCTCCATCGGCGCAAGGCTCATCACGGAAGCCGGGAAAGCTCGCTCTTCAGGTGCTGCGCTTGCCCAGCGGCTCGCCGTGCCCTGCGGGTCCATGTCGACGACGAGCGACGCATAGCCACGAAGACCAAATGATCCGGCAAGACTCATCGCGATGGTGGTTTTGCCGCAACCGCCCTTTTGGTTAAACACCGTGACTACTTTTGCTGCCATTTCTGCTCCTGAGGGGGCGAACTTTCAGCGCTGAAAGTTTCGGCCAGTTCATTGAAGCCTTAATTCTAGACCAAATAAGCAGCAAATAAAATTAAATCGCATTAGAAGAAATGGAAATTTACGCGCAGCTAAGGTTCTTAGCATCCTGGATGTACGGTTCCCCCATTGGTCTGCCGCCGACTTTGCACCCGTGGCTAGAACTTTCAGCGCTGAAAGTTGGTTGGGGTTCAGTCTTCCATGATTGGAATGGTGGTCCGTTTGTTTGTGAAGCTGGCTTGTAGTCAGTCGTGGTCTGAGTGCCAGGTAAGTGCATGGACTTTCAGCGCTGAAAGTTGGACGTTCGCCAGATTGCGGGGAGCTAGTGGGAGACTCCCCTGTGCTCCATTGAATTAGCATTGCTATATCTCCGAATGAGTCCCGGTCGCGACGACTCTTTAATTCTTGGATGGTGAAGCCGGTGATTTTGGCTGACGACTCGCCAGTCTGTCATGATTTCTGGCGGTCGCATAAGTCTGGTGCTGAGATGGCGTGCGGATCACTGAATCTTCAAGTGCCGGGCTAGTGACTGCGGGGCGGGTAACTTTCAGCGCTGAAAGTCGGTATTCCACTTCTGGCCGAGATGGACTTGCCTCATTCAATGGCCTTCGCCAGAGCTTTGCGGTTGTTCTGGCAATTGGCGCTCGATTCAGGGCTCGGAGTTTGGAAAATTCTCCAAAAAAGTAGGCTGAGTTGCTTAGGCCATGTTGCGGAT
>NZ_JBKDTZ010000244.1:0-19676 GCF_046339755.1 Acidovorax sp.
CCTTCGGGGTGATAAAAATCAGCATCTCTTGCTTGTTGGCTGATTTCGTACGCGTCTTGAACAGATTTCCAACACCTGGAATATCGCCAAGTACTGGAACCTTGGTCTCGTTGTTGTCTTCAAAGAGCTCGAAGATACCGCCAATCACGACGGTCCCACCATTTTCCACCAGGACCTGGGTCTTGATGTGCTTGGTGTTGATTGCGCGCACGTTGTTCAATACCTCGCCAGGGCTGTCTTTATTGACATCCAGATCAAGAATGATATTTCCTTCCGGAGTGATCTGTGGAAGCACTTCCAGCTTGAGAACAGCTTTCTTGAATGCAATCACGGTACCACCATTCGGCGCAGTCACAGGATAAGGAAACTCCGTCCCCTGCTCAATCGATGCCTTGGTCTGATCTGCTGTCACCACCCGAGGGCTGGACACAATCTTGCCTTTGCCGTCCGCTTCAAGCGCCGAGATTTCAAGATTCAAGAATCGGTTCGCAGCCGAATTGAAGATGGAAATTGCAAAGCTCGATGGATCGTAGCCCCCGATCGCAGTTGCCGGCAAATTGACAAAGTTACCATTTGTATTGACCGCACCCCCGGCAGAGGTGGAAGCAACTGCATTGCTGTAATTGGTTCCGAAAGCAAGTCGATTTCCACTGGTTCCCAAGGAGTAGCCACCGTCTCCGCCTCGCCCCGCACGCAGATCTGTTGCGCCGAGGCGCACACCCAGGGAGCGGCCAAATGTATCGGAGGCTTCCACAATACGCGCTTCGATCATCACCTGCCGAACCGCCACATCCAGGGTCGACAGAAGCTGACGCACCTCTTCGAGTTTGGCTGCCGTATCCGTCACAAACAACTGATTGGTCCGAGGCTCCGCTATGGCACTACCACGCTCACTTAGAAAGCGGTTCGAAGTACTTCCGCTCGATGTTGAGGAAAGTTGCACCACCATATCCGTGGCTTTGGCATAGTTCATCTGAAACGCCTGGGTCCTCAATGGCTCCAGCTTCTGAATGGCCAAGGCCGCTTCAAAATCCTTTTTGGTTCTGTCGTCAATCTCGTCCTTGGGAGCAATCCAGAGCACCGAGCCGTTCTTGCGCATGCCCAAGCCCTTGGCATCCATGATGATCTGCAGCGCTTGGTCCCAAGGCACGTCCTTCAGGCGCAGAGTCAACGCGCCTGTGACGGTATCCGAAGTCACGATGTTGAAGTTGGTGAAGTCGGCGATCACCTGCAGAAGGGACCGCACTTCGATGTTCTGGAAATTGAGCGACAGCTTTTCACCGCTGTAACCAGGTCCTTGCGTCAACTTGGTAAGGTCAATTTTCTTCTGACGCACTTCCACAACGAATTGATTATCGCTTTGGTAGGCGCTGTGCTCCCATTCGCCCACCGGCTCGATCACCATGCGAACCCTGTCCCCTTGCTGGGTGGAGGAGATGATCTGCACGGGAGTTCCGAAGTCCGTGACATCCAAGCGACGGCGCAACCCCTCGGACAGGGAGGATTTCAAAAAGTCTACCGTCAGACCTTTGCCGACAGGACGCAGATCCACACCTACCTGGTTGTTCGGCAGCGTGATAACGACCCGCCCAGACCCATCAGCACCGCGGCGAAAATCAATGTCCTTGATGGGCATTATTTCGGCATTCGCGCTCTCTGAAAAAATCGCAGTCTGCGAGCCGTTTGTAGCTACCACCGGCGCCATGGTGGTATCCAAATACACCAGCACGGATTTGCCTTGCAGCTCCGTGCGGTAGGACGCGGCCTGCTTCAAATTCAAAACCACCCGCGAACGACCCGGAGCCTGCACGAGGTTGGCCGACCGGATGTTCCCCTGATTGATTTGAACCACTGATTTACCCAAGCCACTGGTAGTGTCGGGAAAATCAAGGGCAATGCGCGCGGGCGACTGGGTGACAAACCCCGTGGGCAAGGCGGAGACAGGCTCCGAAAAATCGATACGGACGATCTCCACCCCCCCCTGCATCGCGCCAGAAATATTTTCAATTGCCCCTTGCGCCCAAACAACAGAAGAAGCTGCAAGCGAGGTTGCGAGAAGCATGCTCCGATTGAAAAACCGCATCGTCCAAAATGTGTTTCGCTTCATTTTTTTACCCCTTCTTGCAACTCAAGCGACGTTGTTCTTTCAGTCCAATCACCTGTTGCGTCCTGAACGATTTCTCGCAGCTGGATGCCCGTTTCGGTAATGGACGTGATACGCCCGTAATTTTGGCCAAGGTATTGCCCGACCGCCACCTGGTACAGCAGCTTGTCGGCAGTTACCAAAGCCGCAGGCTTGCCTTTGCTTTGCAGGCTGCCGACCATGGCAATGGCATCCAATGGGTACGCTTCCAATGGCTCTTTTCTGCGTGCCATTTCTGGAGCAATCAAAGCCGCATTGGAGGCAAGTTGTGCCGAATCCCGCCGCAACGCCTGTGTCAGCTTCAGCGGATTGAATGGTTCAAGCTGATTATCCGAACCATAAGGCTCCGGCTTGAACTGCTTGGGCTCGGACAGTGGGGTCACGCGCGGCTTGGCCTGCGCGCGCTCTTCGCTGATCCACTGGCGAATCTCATCTTCCCCGGAAGAAATACAGCCGGTCAGGACAGCAACGCACGCAAGAGCAAGAGTGCCTTTTATGTAGTTCATTTTGCAGCCCCCGCCCCTGCAGTCTTGCGTTGCGCCTGGATTTCCTCTGAATCAAGGTAGCGGAAGGTGCGCGCTGTAGCATCCATTATCAGATTACCGTTGGCAGCCTCCTTGCTTTGGGGGGCGGGCGTCGAAATTGCCACATCGTTCAAAGTCACGATCCGAGACAAATGAGCGATATCGGAAGCGAAGGCCCCCATATCATGGTAGCGCCCGGTTACACGCACAGCGATCGGCAGTTCAGCATAATACTCACGCACAACCACTTGGCCTGGCCTGAACAGTTCAAATTGCAGACTTCTGCCCAGGCCTGACTGGTTGATGTCGGACAGGAGTGCCGCCATTTCCGCTTTGCTGGGCAGTTGCTTTTCCAACTGGATAACGTACTGCTGGACTTGTTCACGCTGCTTTTTCAGCGCATCCAGGCTGACGGCTTTTTGCAACTTTTTCTTGTAGTCCTCGCGCAGCGTCAGTTCAGTCGCTTCTTCGGTCCTCAGCTCGGCTTCGTAGTCCGTCAATTTGACGAACCACAATGCAGCGGCCACGGCCACTGCGATGAAGACACACAATATATACCGGGGTACTGGCGGCCAAAGCGATGGGTCCTTGGTATCCAGGTTGGAGAACTGGCGTTGAAAATCGGCAAATTTCTCAGAAACGTCAATTTTTTGGGCTTTTTTTGTTGCCATGATTTCAGCCTCCCGCCGCACTTGCAGCAGCCTCCATCGCTTTGCGCGCTTCGCTGGACTTTACCAGTTGAAAACGAAGGTTGAAAGACGCAACACGACGTACATCCCTGGCACTCAGGTTCACATTGGTGGCAACAATTTCCACAAGCTCTGGCTTCGAAAGCCATGGCGTGTTGTTGGACAGGTTGCGCAGCAACTCAGAAATCCGTTCGTTGGATTGGGCAACGCCTTGCAAAGCGATCGACTGATTGGTTTGCTTCAGCGTAGTGATGTACACGCCATCAGGCAATTGCTTGACCAGTTCCGTCAGCAAGTGGACCGGCAGATTGCGGTCCGCCTGAAGATCTTCCACTGCCTTCTGACGTGCACGCAGCGCAGCGATTTCTTCTTCGATATTCGCAATTTCCTTGATCTGGCCTTCAAGCACTTGAATTTCAGATTTCAGGACACCATTTTTGGCTTGCTGGTCTGCAATCAGGGTCTGCAAGACCCAGTAGATCAGGCCCGCAACCAGCAGGCCGACAATGGCAGAAGCCATCATCGTTGCCTGAAATCCTTCACGGCGGCGTTTTCTGGCGGCTTCCCGATGGGGAAGTAAGTTAATCAGTATCACTGCAGGAACCTCCGCATGGCAAGGCCGCACGATGTCAGATAGGAAGGTGCTTCACGCACCATCTTCTTGAGCCGCACCGAGTTGCCGATTTCCATGCCGTCAAAAGGATTGGCCAGGCTGCAGGCGAAACCTGTTTGCTGCGTGACCGCTTCCGTCAACCCAGGCAACGGAGCGGACCCTCCCGCCAGGACGATGTGATCGATGCGGTTGTGGGGTGTGCTGGTAAAGAAGAATTGCAGAGCACGACCGATTTCCTGGGCCATGTTGTCCACAAAGGGGCGCAGCACGGCCGCCTGGTAATCCTCGGGCAGATCGCCATTGCGCTTCTTGTTCTCGGCCTCCTCCACCGAGAAACCATACTGGCGAACGATCAGTTGGGTCAGTTGTGCACCACCGAATGCCTGGTCGCGGTCATAGACCACTTCCTCATTGCGGATGACCTGCATGCTGGTGGTGACGGCACCGACCTCGAACAGGGCCACCAGGGCGTCTACGCCCTTGTTGGGCAAGGCCTCGATCAGGCGGCCCGCAGCCAGACGCGAGGCATTGGACTCGATGTCCACGACAACGGGCTTGAGGCCGGCAGCTTCCGCAAGGCCCTGCCGATCCTGCACCTTCTCCTTGCGAGAAGCCGCAATCAACACTTCCACATCACCCGGGGAACTCTTGCTGGGGCCTATGACACAAAAGTCCAGGCTCACCTCGTCCAGAGAGAAAGGAATGTACTGATTTGCTTCAGACTCGACCTGGACTTCAAGCTCCTGCTCGGTCATGCCACCGGGCAGGGTGATCTTCTTCGTGATCACGGCCGAAGGCGGCAATGCGAGCGCCACGTTCTTGGTGCGCGTGCCGCTCTTCTTGACGAGGCGACGCAGGGCTTCCGCCACTTCGTCGAACTTTTCGATATTGCCATCGGTGATCCAGCCGCGTTCCAGCGGCTCGATGGCGCAGCGCTCGAGGACCAGGCCTCCCGCCTTGTCCCGCCCCAACTCGACCAACTTGACGCTGGATGAGCTGATGTCGATACCCAGCAGAGGCGCAGACTGGCGACTGAACAAAGATCCCGTTGAGATCAAGATGGGTCCCCTGTAACTTGTCTAAATGACGCAACAAAACTTAACACTTCACATGAATGCTATCAGTAAGGTACTTCACCGGCAAAGAATTTTCCCCATCTGAACCGTTCGAAGCGTTGCCAAAACCACACGATCTCTTCAGTGGCTTCTGCGCAATTGCAAGGCCGTAAAGCGGCCGCCGAGACCGTTGGTCGGAGCCCTCGGGCCGTTTCCACTGAAAGAGGTCCGAGATTTTTATAATGGTGTCTCCACCAATCGGAGCGATATGCCGCCGCCCACTTCTCCCCAGCAAACGCCAACCGACTCTTCGACCGCCGCTTCCGCCCCCCCCCGCCCCACCTGGCTTCGCTGGCTGCTTCGCTTCGTACTGTGGACCACGGGCCTTGCGGTTGCAGGTGCGCTCGGCCTGTTGCTGACCATTGCCGTGGCACTGGCGGTGGCCTACCCCAACCTGCCCGACATTTCGGATCTGGCGGACTACCGTCCCAAGCTGCCTCTGCGCGTCTATTCCTCGGAAGGTGCCTTGCTGGGCGAATTCGGCGAAGAACGGCGCAACCTGACACCCATCCAGGAGATCCCCAAGGTCATGAAGGACGCGGTGCTGGCGATCGAAGACTCGCGCTTCTTCCAGCATGGCGGCGTCGACTACAAGGGCGTGATTCGCGCCGGCCTGGCCAATCTGGGCCGCGTCAAAAGCCAGGGCGCCTCCACTATCACAATGCAGGTGGCGCGCAATGTTTATCTGTCCTCAGAGAAAACATTTACTCGCAAAATTTACGAAATATTACTGACATTCAAACTGGAGCATATGTTGACCAAGGACCAGATCCTTGAGATTTACATGAACCAGATTTACTTGGGCAACCGGGCCTATGGATTTTCTGCGGCGGCAGAGGCTTACTACGGAAAGCCGCTCAAATCCATTTCGATCGCCGAGGCAGCGATGCTTGCCGGCCTGCCCACGGCCCCCTCGGCCTACAACCCGATCAGCAATCCCAAGCGCGCGCGCTCGCGCCAGCTCTACATCATCGAGCGGATGGAAGAGAACGGCTTCATCACCGCCCAGGAAGCCGCTGCCGCCAAGAAGGAAGACCTCAAGATCCGCAGCGGCCCGGACAACACGCGCATCCATGCCGAGTATGTGGCCGAGATGGCGCGCCAGCTCATCTTCACGCAGTATGGCAACGAGGCCTACACCCGCGGCCTGAATGTCTACACCACGCTGAATGCCGGGGAGCAGGAAGCCGCCTACACCGCACTGCGCCGCGGCATCATGGACTACGAGCGCCGCCAGCAGTACCGGGGCCCGGAAAAGTTCGTGGTGTTGCCCACTGCAGCCCAGGAAGTGGAAGAAGCTGTGGACGATGCCCTGGCCAACCACCCCGACAACGGCGACGTGATGGCCGCCGTGGTGCTCGAAGCCGGCCCCCGCAAGATCGTTGCCGCCCGCGCCAATGGCGACAACCTCGAGATCACGGGCGACGGCCTCAAGCCTGCCCAGTCCGGGCTGAGCGACAAGGCACCGCCCAACATCAAGATCCGCCGCGGCGCCGTGATCCGCGTGGTCAAGACACCCAAGGGCGCCTGGGAGATCACCCAGTTGCCCGAAGTCGAAGGCGCCTTCGTTGCACTCGATCCCCGCACCGGCTCGATCCGCGCCTTGGTGGGCGGCTTCGACTTCGACAAGAACAAGTTCAACCATGCGGCCCAGGCCTGGCGCCAGCCGGGCTCCAGCTTCAAACCGTTCATCTATTCGGCGGCCCTGGAGAAAGGCTTCACGCCCGCCACCGTGGTCAACGATGCCCCGCTGTTCTTCGACGCCGGCACGACCGGTGGCCAACCCTGGGAACCCAAGAACTACGACGGCAAGTACGACGGCCCCATGACCTTGCGCACGGGCCTGGCGAAGTCAAAGAACATGATCTCCATCCGGATCCTGCAGGCCGTCGGCCCCAAAACCGCGCAGGAATGGGTCTCACGTTTCGGCTTCGATGCCGAGAAGCACCCCGCCTACCTGACCATGGCGCTGGGCGCGGGATCGGTCACGCCGCTGCAGATGGCCTCGGCCTATTCCGTGTTCGCCAACGGCGGCTACCGCGTCAACCCCTGGCTCATCGCCAAGGTCACCGACCACAAGGGCCGGGTCATCTCCGAAGTCACGCCACCCGCCGTCACGGATCTGCCACGCGCCATCGACGCGCGCAATGCCTTCGTGATGAACAGCCTGCTGCAGGAGGTCACGCGTTCCGGCACCGCCGCGCGCGCACAAGGCACCCTGAAGCGGCCGGACCTGGCCGGCAAGACCGGCACCACCAACGACTCGGTGGACGCCTGGTTTGCCGGCTACCAGCCGACCATCGCTGCTGTCACCTGGATCGGCTATGACACGCCACGCAACCTGGGCAGCCGGGAAACCGGCGGCGGCCTGAGCCTGCCGGTCTGGATCAGCTTCATGGAGCGTGCGCTCAAGGGAGTCCCCGTGAGCGAGCCCGTCGTACCGCCCGGAGTGGTCAATGTCGGCGGCGAATGGTTCTACGAGGAATATGCACGCAATGCGGGCATCGCCAGCGTCGGGCTGGAGGAACAGCAGCGCAGCACCGGTGGCCCTGATGTGGCTCCGCATGCGCCGCCGCCGACAGAAGAGCGCAACCGCATTCTCGACCTGTTCAGGAATTGACGGTCAGAGCGCAGGAATCGAGGGCCGCCTTGCGCGGCCCTTGTCTTTTGCCCGATAGCCTGTCAGGCCGAGAAGACCAGCGGCATCCCCGACTGCGTCCGCGCATCCTCGGTCAGGCGCGCGAAGAACTCACCGCCTCCCTTGGTATCCTGCCAGGTCGAGCCATCGAACTTGTAGTGGTAGCCGCCCGACTTGGCAGCCATCCACACCTCGTGCAGCGGCTTTTGAAGGTTGATGACGATTTGACTGCGGTTGGCAAAGCTCAGCGTGATCATCCCGCCCGAGCGCTGGTTGTCGATGTCCGCGTCCGTCGTGTCGTTGAGTTCATCGCAACTGCGCTCGACAGCCGCCAGCAGTTTCTCGGCATGGTCCTGGAATTCAAGGTCAGTCATTACAATTTGCGCATGTTGAAAGCATTCCAAATTCTAGTCAGGACCGTTGTCCTTGCTGCCAGTGCGGCAGCCCTTGCAGGGTGCGGCCAACGCGGCCCGCTGTACCTGCCCTCCGGCCCCGCGGCCGCCCAGCGCGCCACCTTGCCCGAAACGCTCACGCCGGGAGCGGCACCTTCGACAGCCACGTCGGCCCCCCAGGCGCCGGCCTCCACGGCACGCTGACCTTTCGGCTCCCTCCCGGCGGAGCCCCTGATTGCCCACCGCTTGATCTCCATCAAGCAGTGCCCAGCAACGCCGGCCTACAGTCGCGGCTTTAGCACCGCAGCACTGCCATGGCCATCGAACTGTACCGAGACAAGAACCACGCCTGCCTGATGTTCACCGACCTGATCGAGGAGGATGGGCAGGCAGTGCAGGCCAACCAGTTCCTGATCGTGGACGACGACACCGGCGCCATCATCGACCCGGGTGGCAACCTCGCGTTCAATGAGCTGTTTATCGGCATGACCAAGCACTTCGCGCCGCACAAGCTGTCCTACCTGATCGCCTCGCATGCCGATCCGGACATCATTGCCTCGCTGGACCGCTGGATGACCAGCACCAAGGCATCGCTGGTGATCTCGCGCGTCTGGGAGCGTTTCGCGCCCCACTTCACCAAGGTCGGCAAGACCGAGAACCGCGTGATCGGCGTGCCCGACAGTGGCGGCCACCTGCCGCTGGGACGCAACGAGCTGGTGCTGCTGCCCGCTCACTTCCTGCACTCGGAGGGCAACTTCCACTTCTACGACCCGGTGAGCCGCATCCTTTTCACCGGCGACCTGGCGGTTTCGATGATGTCAGGCAGCGAGGCCAGCATCCCCGTCACGGACTTGGCTGCACACATTCCCCGCATGGAAGGCTTCCACCGGCGCTACATGGTGTCCAACAAGATCCTGCGCTTGTGGGTGCGCATGGCACGGCAGCTCGATATCTCCATGCTCGTTCCGCAGCACGGCGCACCCATCCTCGGCAAGCGGGCCATCAACGACTTCTTCGACTGGATCGAGAACCTGATGTGCGGCATCGACCTCTTTGACGACCGCGCCTACCAGGTCCCCACGGCCCATATCGACCCTGTGACGCGCCAGATGCGCCCCGCCCTGCGCACCGTGGGCTGACGACGAAGCACGGGTTCAGCGCGACGCGGCGGCGGCGGAGCCCGCCTTCACCGCACGCCTGCGCGCGGCCTGCCACACCCGCCAGCCCAGCAGCAGGGACAGGATAGCCGCATACACCGCCACCTCGCCAAAATCGTTCTTGCCCGCGCGCATCCAGAAAAAGTGCAGCAGCGCCAGGCCCGCCACGGCATACACCGTGCGGTGCAGCGTCTGCCAGCGTTTGGCGCCCAGCGCGCGGATCGCACGGTTGAAGGAGGTGGCCGCCATGAGCAGCAGCAGCACGAAGGCCGCAAAGCCCACCAGGATGAATGGCCGCTTGGCGATGTCCACTGCGATGTCGGCCACTTCGAAACCCATGTCGAACCAGCCATAGCCCAGCAGGTGCAGCAGGGCGTAGAAGAACACGAACAAGCCCAGCATGCGCCGAAAGCGCGCCAGCTGCGGCGTGGCCGTCACGACCCGCAGCGGCGTCACTGCGAGCACCAGGCACAGAGCGCGCAACGTCCAGTCACCGGTGGATCGGATCAGCGCCTCGGCAGGGTTGGCACCCAACTGGTTGGACAGCGCAGCATAGACAAGCCATGCCAGCGGCAGCAGGCACAGCACAAAGACCACCGGCTTGGCCAAGGAGTGGAGCAGCAGTTTGCGCACGGCGGCAGGCCCGGCTGTGAGGTCAGTAGAACTTCTTGAGGTCCATGCCCGCGTACAGCTGGCCCACCTGCGCCTCATAGCCGTTGAACATCAACGTCTTGCGCTTCTTGGCGAACAGACCATCCTCGCCGATGCGCCGCTCGGTCGCCTGGCTCCAGCGCGGATGGTCCACATTGGGGTTCACGTTGGAATAAAAGCCGTACTCCTGCTGCGCCGCCTTGTTCCAGGCCGTGCCCGGCTCCTTGTCGGTGAAGCGGATCTTGACGATGCTCTTGGCGCTCTTGAAGCCGTACTTCCATGGCACCACCAGGCGCACGGGCGCTCCGTTCTGGTTGGGCAGCACCTCGCCGTACATGCCAAAGGCCAGCAGGGTCAGCGGGTGCATGGCCTCGTCCATGCGCAGCCCTTCCACATAGGGCCAGTCCAGCACGCGCGAACCCACGAAGGGCATGGTGGCCTTGTCGGCCAGGGTTACGAACTCCACGTACTTGGCGCTGCCCTGCGGCTCCACGCGCTTGATGAGTTCGGCCAGCGAATAGCCGACCCAGGGGATCACCATGGACCAGCCCTCCACGCAGCGCAGGCGGTAGATGCGCTCTTCCTGGGCGCTGAGCTTGACCAGGTCCTCAATGCCGTACTTGCCCGGCTTCTTCACCATGCCCTCGACCTCCACCGTCCAGGGCGATGTCTTGAGCGTGTGGGCATTGCGCGCCGGATCGGCCTTGTCAGTGCCGAACTCGTAGAAGTTGTTGTAGGTGCTGGCGTCCTTGTAGTCGGTCAGCTTTTCCATCGACACCGCACCCGCCACGGTCGACTTGGCACCCGGCAGCGCTGCCAGCTTGCCCGGTCGAGGCGTCACGCCAGCGGCCGCCTGCGCCAGGGCCTCGCGCCCGGCCCAGGCGGCCAGGGCGGCGCCTGCGGCACCCCCGGCCATCAGGCGCAGCATGTCGCGGCGTCCCTCATAGGCGGCGCGCGGCGTGATCTCGGACGAAAGCGGGTGGTTGAAACCCGAATGGCGGGAATGGAAAGGCATAAGGGCTCCGGTCAGGCAGTAGGGGATGCGTCCACGGGTAGAGCGGTACTACCCGTAGTTCGTTCCAGATACGGATCAGGTTACACCGCGGATGCAATCTTTGCAGTACCGGCGCCCCATGCCCCTGCCCTCGCACTCCTGTCCTACAGCGTGCCGTAGCTGTGCAGTCCGCTCAGGAACATGTTGACCCCGAGGAAGGCGAAGGTCGTGACCGCCAAGCCCACCAGCGCCCACCAGGCCGACACGGTGCCGCGCAAGCCCTTCATGAGGCGCATGTGCAGCCAGGCCGCGTAGTTGAGCCAGACGATCAGCGCCCAGGTCTCCTTGGGATCCCAGCTCCAGTAGCCGCCCCAGGCCTCGGCCGCCCACAGGGCGCCCAACACGGTGGCAATGGTGAAGAACGCGAAGCCCACGGCAATGGCCTTGTACATCACATCGTCCAGGATCTCGAACGAAGGCAGGCGCTCTGCGATGCGCTTGCGTCCGAACAGGATGCCCGCCACGATCAGCGCCGAAATGCCGAAGTACACCATCCAGTAACCGCCGCCGTTCTCGGTGGCACCCTGGCGGAACACGATGGGCTCGAAGCACAGCACCACGCCCAGCAGCCACAGCGGCGCCAGCTTGTACCAGCGCGTCTCGGTGGCCTGCTGCTTGATCAGGTAGGCGAAGGCCACCATGGCCGACAGCGCAAAGGTGCCGTAGCCGATGAAGTTGGCCGGCACATGCAGTTTCATCCACCAGCTCTTGAGCGCGGGTACCAGGGGCTGGATCTCGTGCGCCTCGCGCACCACCGTGTACCAGAGCAGAAAGCCCACCGCCGCGCTCACCACCAGCATCACGAAGCCACCCAGCGCGCGCGTCTTGTACTGCGCCTCGTAGTACAGGTAGAAGGCTGCCGTCATCCAGCAGAACAGCACGAACACCTCATACAGGTTGCTCACCGGGATGTGGCCGATGTCCGGCCCGATCAGGTAGCTCTCGTACCAGCGCACCAGGGTGCCGATCAGCGCCATGCCCACCGCGACCCAGGCCAGACGCGAGCCGATGAGGTTCATCGCATGCCCCTCGCCGCGCGCGAACATGCCGATCCAGTAGAACGCCGTGCTCATGAAGAACAGCACGCTCATCCACAGGATGGCCGATTGACTGGACAGAAAATACTTGAGGCCGAACACCGTATCAGCCCGCGCCAGGCTGCCGGCACCATCGACCTGGTACAGCCCGATCGCCATCAGCGCCACCGCGGACACCACCAGCATCAGGGTGCGCAACGGGCGCCAGAACCAGCCCAGCCAGATGGCACTGGGAATCGTGCCCAGCAGAATGCCCTTCTCGTAGCCATCCATGAAGCTGCCATAGCGCTGCAGCGCAAACAGGCCGCCGGCCGCCACGATGGCGGCAAATGACCAGTCCAGCCAGTTGCGGCGCGAAAAATACCCCTCGTTCAGGGTGATCGTGGTGTTGCGGGTGGCCGTGTTCATGGGTTGCCTTGCAGGGGCTTGGCCCCGATCAGTTTTTCTGCGAGTGCTACGAACTCGTTGTCTCCGTCCATGGTCTTGCGGTTGCTCGACAAGGCCATGGTGGCATGTGTCCTGCCATCCTGCGGTGCCACCCAGACCCAGATGCGGCGCTCGCGGATGTAGAGCATCGCAAAAACGCCCAGAATGAGCAAGGCACAGCCCAGGTAGACGATGTTCCGGCCCGGGGCGCGCGCCACCTGGAACACGCTGGCCTGCACCTGTGTGAAGTCCTTGAGTTCGAAGGCAACGGGTGCCGGGTAGATCTGTGCGTCGCTCAGCGACAGCACGGCCTGGGTCATGAAACCGCGCGTCTTGTCGTCCGGAGCCAAAGGCTCCAGGCCGGCTTTCTTGCGCGACAGCTGCGCCAGCTCGAACAGGCTGCCGTTCAGGATGCGGATCAGCACCTCGCCGGCCCGGCCGCGCTCGGCCTCGGGCACGTTGGCCTCCATGAAGTCGGAGATCGCCTGCAGCCCGCCCGTGGGCTTGCCATCGACCATGCCATTGCCGGCAAACAAGGTCAGCGCGCGCATCGCCGACTGTGCCAACTGCTCGCCCACGTCGGGGCGCGACGGGTCGATGGCTTGCGCTACATAGCTGCGCACCGCCTGCTCGCGCGCCGCCGGGTCGGCCAGGGCGTTGCGCAGGCGCAGGAAGCCTTCCATGCTGCCCTGGTCGTCGATCGGTATGCGCAGGTAGCGGAACGGGTCCGCCGGCATTTCGCGCACACCGAGCAGGTACACCGGCACGCCATCACCCGTGTCCACGGGCAGCATGTAGTTGTGGAACTCGCGCGCCTGGCCTGCTGCATCGCGCAGCTTGTAGCTCACGCTCGGACCCACGTTGCGCAGTTCCTTCTTGGTCACGGTCTTGTTGGCCGCGCCCAGGCGCGACTCCACCGCCTCCCGCAAATCCACCTTGCGCACATCCACCCCGCTGGCGCCAGGCCCGGCACCGCCGAAATTCTCGACGTGGATGGTGCGCAGCGCCGTGAATTCCAGGGTCATCACATCGCTGCCCGGCATGCCGCCCTTGTTGGTCAGCTGGGTCGAATCCCCGACCACGCCCTCTACATCGAAGGCCTTGGCTCCCGGCGCCATGGGCACGGCGCGCAGCTTGAGGTGCGAGCCGCCGTCGTCGAAACTCGACTGGTAGATCTCCACGCCCTTGTAGCTGGCCGGGTGGTTCACCTCCACCCGGGCCGGCGTCTTCTCACCGGTGGCCTTGTCGTGGATGATGATCTCACTGGCAAACAGCTTGGGCATGCCCGTGGAATAGTGCTCCACGATGAACTTCTTGAGTTCGATCGCAAACGGCAGCTCCTGCAGCAGCACGCCGTCGGACTGGTTGAGCAGTGCGATGCTCGACTGCGTGCCCTCGGCCACCAGCAGGTTGCCGCGGAAGGTGGGATTGCGCTCGGACAGGCGGTGCTCGGGCTTCACGTCGGCAATCAGGCCGCCACCGGCATACGGCGTCTTGCCGCCCAGCACCATCTGCGCACGCACGATCAGGTCGCCATCGAGCAACCCGCCCACGCACACCAGCACGATGGCGCTGTGCGCCGCGATGTAGCCGATCTTGTTGGCCGCGCCCGCCTTGGCCGCCACCATCCAGCCCGTGCCGGCACCCGCCGGGGTGTCGCGCTGCTGCAGGCGCACCTTCCAGCCACCGCCGGCCAGCAGGGTACCGATGCGTTTCGCCTCGGCCTCGGCGCCTTCGGGCAGCTCGGCCTCGGCCTTGTGGTGAAAGGCCTTGAGGCTCTGCTCGCGGATATTTTCCTTGTAGACGCGCAGGTCCACAAGGATCTTGGGCGTGTTGCGTGCAATGCACAGCGAGGTGCTCAGCACCAGGAACGCCAGGATCAGCAGGAACCACCAGGCGCTGTACACCGCATTGAGCTGGATGGCGCCAAACAGGGTGGCCCAGAAGGGACCGAACTGGTTGACGTAGTTCGCCGCAGGCTCGTGCTGCTTGAGCACGGTGCCGATCACCGAAGCGATGCAGATCACCGTCAGCAGCGAGATCGCGAACCGCATCGAGGACAGCAACTCGATCCCTGCGCGCAGGGCCTTGGAGCCGTACTGGACGCTAACGCCCTGGGTGTTGTCAGACATGGGGGAGGGGACGCTAGGCCCGCAAATAAAAAAGGACGGGGCCATCGGTTCGATGGACCCGCCCTTTTTGGGTTTGTTCTTGGCGGTTGGTTCCGTGCAGCCCGTGCTGTGCGGGCCGCACTTGATGGGGATCAGTCAATCAGCAATCAGCGCAGGCCGGCGATGTAGTCCGCCACGGCCTTGATTTCGCGGTCGTTCAGCTTGGCAGCCACCTGCGTCATCTGCAGGCTGTTGGCGCGCTTGCCATCGCGGAAAGCGACGAGCTGCGTGGCCGTGTAGTCGGCGTGCTGGCCGGACAGGCGCGGGTACTGGGCTGGAATGCCGGCACCGTTGGGGCTGTGGCAGCCAGCGCAGGCCGCGATATTGCGATCGGCAATGCCGCCGCGGTAGATGCGCTCGCCCAGCGAGACCAAGGCCTTGTCCTTGGCGAAGCCGGGCTTGGCCGCCTTGGAAGTCACCCAGTACGCGATGTTCTTCATGTCCTCGTCCGACAGGGCCATGGCAAAGCCCTTCATCACCGGGTCGTTGCGCTTGCCCGACTTGAACTCCTGCAGCTGCTTGACTAGGTACTCGGGGTGCTGCTGCGACAGCTTGGGGTTGGCCGCGATGGCCGAGTTGCCGTCTGCGCCGTGGCAGGCAGCGCACACCGCGGTGAAGCTCGCCTCGCCCTTGACCAGGTCAGGCTTGGCTGCCGCCTTGGGCGGCGCAGCGGGTGTCTCGCCCGCGGAAAAGGCCGGAAAAGCAGGTGCTGCCAGCACGGCAGCCATCAGCATAGAGGCGAGCAACTTCATATCGAGGGTCTGTGTGTTTATGTGCGCAAATCTCCGCGATTCTACAATGAGGCCCCACTCGCATCTCAAGTACTCATGACGACCACCCCTATCGCGCCAGTTGCTGGCTCTCTTCCGCCCGCACCTGACGCCAAGATCGCCATGGGTTGGATGCACACGGCCAGATTCCTCACCACGGCGGCGCAACTGCACCACCTGCCCCCCATCACGGTGCCGGAGATTGCCTTCGTGGGCCGTTCCAATGCCGGAAAATCCACCTGCATCAACACGCTGACCCAGCAAAAACAGCTCGCATTCGCCTCCAAGAAACCCGGCCGCACCCAGCACATCAACCTGTTCTCCCTGGGAAAACAGGGCGTGATGGACGCCGTGCTGGCCGACTTGCCCGGCTATGGCTATGCCGCCGTCTCGCGCTCGGACAAGGTGCGCTGGCAGCAGGTGATGGTCAATTACCTGGTCAGCCGCCCCGGCCTCACGGGCATCGTGCTGCTGTGCGACCCGCGCCTGGGCCTCACCGAACTCGACGAAGCCCTGCTTGAAGTGGTGCGCCCCCGCGTTGAAGAAGGGCTCAAATTCCTCATCGTGCTCACCAAGGCCGACAAGCTCACGCGGGCCGAGCAGGCCAAGGTGCTGTCGATTACGCGACTGCATGCTGGCGGTGGCGAGGTGAAGATGTTCTCGGCCCTGAAGAAACAGGGCGTGGACGAGGTGGCCCAGTTGCTGTGGCAATGGGCCCACCCGGTGCCGGGTGCCGAGCCGGCGGCCGGCGATGCGAACCCTGTGTCCGACGCTGCCAGCGCCGACGCCCAGGAACCCGAGGAAGACTGAGCAGCAGCGTCGGGCCCATGCGCGCTGGCTGCTACACCAATGATAGCAACAGCACCATGATCCAGACCCGCACCATCACCCTGCCCCATGGCACCACCCTGCAGTGCCGCGAAAGCGGCACCGCCGGCCGGCCGGTCCTGCTGTTCCTGCACGGCTTTCCCGAAGGTGCCTTCATCTGGGACACCCTGCTGGCCCATTTCGCCCGGCCTGAGCATGGTGGCTACCACTGCCTGGCACCTTACCTGCGCGGGTTCGGCCAGTCCAGCAGCCCCGCCGAGGTAGATGCCTACCGGGCCAAATACCTGGTGCAGGACCTGGTCGCCCTGGTCGCAGCCGTGAGCCCCGGCCAGCCGCTGGAATGCCTGGTGGCCCACGACTGGGGCGGCGCCGTGGCCTGGAACCTGGCCAACCAGCAGCCGCAGCTCATGAAGCGGCTGGCCATTGTCAATTCGCCGCACCCCGGCACCTTTCTGCGAGAGCTGCAGCACAACCCGGCGCAACAGGCCAACAGCCAGTACATGCATTTCCTGTGCAGGCCCGACGCCGAGGCCTTGCTGGCCGAGAACGACTTTGCGCGCCTGTTCGCCTTCTTCGATGATCCCGAAGGCCGTGCCCCCGCCTGGCTGACCGAGGACATGCGCGCCCAATACCGCGCCCTGTGGCAGCAGGGCCTGACGGGCGCCTGCAATTACTACCGAGCCAGCCCTTTGCGCCCGCCGCGCGGCGAAGACAACACCATCGCCAGCATCAGCTTGCCCGACAGCATGCTGACCATTGCGCTGCCCACCCTGGTGGTCTGGGCCATGCAGGACCCCGCCCTGCTGCCCGGCCTGCTCGATGGCCTGGGAGACTGGATTCCCCGGTTGCAGATCGACCGCGTGGAAGGTGCCTCCCACTGGGTGGTGCACGAGCAGCCCGAGCGGGTGAAAAGCGCGCTGGCGCGCTTTCTGGGCGCGGGCTGACTCAGCGCTCAGTACATGGAAGGGTCGCCCTCGGGACGTGTCTTGAAGCGCTTGTGCACCCAGTAGTACTGCCCCGGCGACACGTCGATGTACGACTGCAGGTTGCGGTTCATCAAGGCCGTATCGGCCTCGGCATCCTCGGTAGGGTAGTTGGGCCAGGCTGGCGAGATCTCGGCCACATAGCCCGTGGGCGTGATGCGCGTGACCATGGAGATCACCTTGGCTCGGCCCAGCCGGGCAAAGCGCGAGAGCGAGGGCACGGTGGCCGCGGTGACCCCGTAGAAAGGCACGAACAGCGAATCGTTGCGCCCGAAATCCATGTCGGGCAGCAGGTACAAGAGGCCGCCCTTGCGCAGACCGCTCAGGATAGGCTTGACGCCATCGCCCCGGTTGAGCATGCGCACGTTGCCAAAACGCTGGCGCCCGTTGCGGATCCACATGTCCACCGCCGGGTCGGGCTGCGGTGTGAAGATGGAGGTGAAGGCCCGGTCGGTGTGCAGGGTGAGGGCCGATCCCCCCGCGTCCATGCCATAGAAATGCGGGGCAAAAATGATGGTGGGGGTATCGCCCAGCAATTCGTCCAGCGCACCCAGCAGCTTCACGCGCTGGAGCACCGTCTCGCGCGGCGCGAACCACAGCCAGCTGCGGTCCAGCCAGGTCTGGCAAAAGCCGACAAAACTTTCGCGCGCCCACCGGCGACGCTGGGCCTCGGTGAACTCCGGGAAGCACAACTCCAGGTTGCGCAGCGTCACCCTGCGCCGCGGCGCCGCCAGCAGGTACAGCGCCTGGCCGATCAGCCAGCCCATGCCCCGCAGCACGCGCAGGGGCAGCAAGGCCAGCACGCGCATGAACCACACCCCGAGACGGCCCGTCATGCGCCCTCTCCGGCAGCAGGGGCTACAGCCTCCCCACGGGGTTCCTTGTAGCGGCCGTAGCCCCACAGGTACTGGTCGGGCGACTGTCGTATCAAATGTTCCATGGCCTGGTTGATCTGCAGCAATGCGGTGTCGGGGTCTTGCGCCAGCGGCGCGGCGGGAAGGGGTTCGAAATGCACCACGTAGCCACGGCCCCAGGACAGGCGTTCGCAGCGCACCAGGACCACGGCCGCCCCCGTCTGGTGGGCCAGGCGCACGGCCAGCGTCATGGTGTAGGCATCCTTGCCGAAGAAAGGGCTCCACTGGCCTTGCCCGTGGGGCGGTACCTGGTCGGGCAGCAGGCCCACGGCCTCGCCCCGGCGCAGCGCCTTGATCATCTGGCGAACGCCCGAAAGATTGGTCGGCACGGCCAGCATGCCGGGCCGGTTGCGCGCCGTCTCCATCACCTTGGCCAGCCAGGGCTGACGCGCAGGACGGTAAAGCACGGTGATCGGGCCATGCTCGGCACTCCAGCGCTGCGCGGCTGCCTGGGCCGAGAACTCGAAACAGCCCAGGTGCGGCGTCAGGTACAGGATGCCACGGCCCTGGGCGTAGGCCGCCTCCACGCAGGCACCGCCCTCGATGCGAAACGGCAGCGGTGCCCCCAGCCACAGGCGCGGCAGCTCGGCCACCATGCGGCCCGCATGGCCGATGGCGGCGCTCACCTCACCAAAACGGTAACCGGCCAGCGCGGCATTGGCGCGAAAGCGGCCGCGGTAGATCGGAGAGGCCAGAAAAGCCACCCAGCCCATGGCTGCGCCCAGGCCATGGAGCAGCCACAGTGGAAACACGGAAAACAGACGGAACAAAGATGGCATTAAAATGACGGGGTCGCTGAGTTAAATGAGCAACTTGCAGGGCGACGTTAAATATTTCTGCTAAAGCGTTCGCCAAAGCTCCTTCGGGGTGAGGGCAACGCCCCAAATGCCGGAACACAGGAGTTTATTCAAATGGCGAACGACTTTCTCTTCACATCGGAATCCGTCTCGGAAGGCCACCCCGACAAGGTGGCCGACCAGATCTCGGACGCGATCCTCGATGCCATCTTCAAGCAGGACCCGCGCAGCCGCGTCGCCGCCGAAACGCTGACCAACACCGGCCTGGTGGTGCTGGCGGGCGAAATCACGACCAACGCCCATGTGGACTACATCCAGGTGGCGCGCGACACCATCAAGCGCATCGGCTACGACAACACCGACTACGGCATCGACTACAAGGGCTGCGCGGTGCTGGTGGCCTACGACAAGCAGAGCAATGACATCGCGCAGGGCGTCGATCAGGCCAGCGACGACCACCTCAACACCGGCGCCGGCGACCAGGGGCTGATGTTCGGCTACGCCTGCGACGAGACGCCCGAGCTGATGCCCGCGCCGATCTACTACGCGCACCGGCTGGTCGAGCGCCAGGCGCAGCTGCGCAAGGACGGCCGCCTGCCCTTCCTGCGGCCCGACGCCAAGAGCCAGGTGACGATGCGCTACGTGGACGGCAAGCCCCACAGCATCGACACCGTGGTGCTCTCCACCCAGCACCACCCCGACCAGAGCGAAACCGCCAAGACGATGAAGAAGAGCTTCGTCGAGGCCGTGATCGAAGAGATCATCAAGCCCGTG
>NZ_JBKDTZ010000245.1:0-21868 GCF_046339755.1 Acidovorax sp.
TCGAGGCGGGCCGCATAGCCCTTGGCGTTGAAGTTGCCCTGCTCGTCGAAGTCGGTGACGGGGAAGGACAGCAGGCCGGAGCCCATGATGGATTTGAGGTCTTGCGGGGTCATGGTGGTGGACGGTGGAAGTGCGGCAGTCAGGTGAACAGGTCGTACAAGTTGGCAGTGCTGCGATGGAAGGGCTTGCGGGCTCCCCTGGCGAAGCGCCAGCCTGATTTCCTACGGTTTCAAAGCCATCGCGAACGCCTCGAATGGGTGAATGTTAACGTTAACATTCACGCAAACCATAGGGAAAACACTTAGTTGTGCGATATCTTTGCAGGTGGTGAATGCGCCCCGGTCAGGCCTGGGGCAGTCCGGTCAGGGCGCCGCGGGTGCCGCCGCGAACACTTCGATGGCCTCCAGCGCCGACACCGAACGGCCGGCCTTGCCATCGCCTTCCACAACCACCCGAGCAAGGCCGCGCGCCAGGGGCTGGCCGTCGAGCAGGTAGGCGATCAGCACGCGCCGGTTGCCCAGTTCGGGGCTCATCTCGGCCAGCGACACCAGGGCCTGGTAGCCATCGGCCCCCGTAGCCACCAGGTACATGGCCTGCACGTTGGCGCCGCTGTCGCCATCGGCCTCCAGGGCGGCCGAGGTGTGCAGCAGGCTCCACAGGTCCACACCGGTGTAGCGGCGCCCGCCCACCTCGTGCGTGACGGCGGGCAGCGCGCGCAGGGCGGCCGCGTCCAGATTCAAGGTGTTCTTCACCGCGCCCAGCACCTGCACGGCCTGGGGGGCTGCCACGCCGCTGCCCGCGCCCACGGAGCCCGAGGATCGCACCTCCAGCCGCGTGAGCCCGGCCACGTAGCGGCTGCCCAGCACGTCGCCCGGCGCGGTAAAGCGCAGCCCTGCCGCAGCATCGCCCTCCCCTGCCCCGTGCTCGGCATAGGCAATGATGCTGCCCTTGTTGCCGAAGTCCGGGTGCAGCTCGCCCACCGAGAACACGGCGCTGTAGCCACCAGCACCGCTGGCCAGCACATAGCGGCCCAGGGGTGCAACGCGCTGCGCATGCGGGTCTGCAGCCGCCTTTGCCTGCTGGGCGCAGGCCTGCAGCAGCGGCCATGCCGCAGCACCGGTGTAGCTGCGCACCTGTGGCCCCGTGCCGTCCTTGAAGCCGACTTTCTGCTCCACCACCGCCAGCCGGCGCGGCTCGGCGATGGACTCGGTGGCCGTGGGTTCCACGGCGCACACCATCTGCACCCGGGTGGGGTCGCCGGCCTGGGTGGCACAGCCCTGCAGCAACAGCAGCGCGGACAGTGGGGCGCAGAGCACGGACTTCAGGGTCATTGGCAGGGTGCGCGGGCTGGGCATGAGGGAGCTTCCGTCCATGGTCTGGTGATGGGCCCATTCTGGCACCGCCAAAGGAACAAAGCCGGGCGGTAGCACCTGTTTACGATCAGGCCGAAGACCGCCTGCAGCGGCGCGGCCTTTCCGGTCTTTTCCCCATTGGCGCAGGCCGCGATCTCCCGCAGAATTCTGCGGTCCGCCTCCTGCAACACACCATGACCGCAGCCCCTCTCGACCTCTTCCTCGCCCAGTCGCCCTGGATGTCCAGCCTCACCGCCGAGGAGGCCGCGCGCGTGCGCAAGACGATCACGGTGCGCAGCTACCCGGCGGGCGGTGCGGTGTTCGCGCGCAGCACGCCCACGGCGCATTGGGCCGGGGTGATGCAAGGCATGCTCAAGCTGGACAACATCACCGCCGAAGGCCGCACCAGCACGTTTGCGGGCGTGCCCTCGGGCGCCTGGTTCGGAGAGGGCTCGGTGCTCAAGGACGAGCCCCGCCCCTATGCAGTGACGGCGCTGACCGACAGCGTGGTGGCGCTGCTGCCGCGCAGCGAGTTTTTGCGGCTGCTGCACGAGAGCCATCCGTTTGCGCTGTGGCTGATCGGCCAGCTCAACGCGCGCCTGGCCCATTACGTGGCGCAGGTACAGACCGATAGACTGGGCGACACCACGGCGCAGGTGGCCTACAGCCTGTCGGGTCTGTTCAACGATGCGCTGTTTCCCAACACCGCGCGGCGCATCACGCTGTCGCAGGAGGAGTTGGGGCGCCTGTCGGGCGTGTCGCGCCAGGTGGCCAACCGGGCGCTGCAGGAGCTGCAGGACCGGGGCGCGATCCGCCTGGGCTATGGCTCCATCGAGGTGATCGACCTCAAGGTGCTGCAGGCGATTGCCCGCGAAGGCTGAACCCTCAGCCTGCGGGCTCGGTCTGAATCTGCGCGAGCCGTGTGATGGCCTCGCGGCTGCCGGCGATCTCGCGCAGGCGGAAATTCTGGATCTTGCCGGTGGCCGTTTTTGGCAAGGCCTCGAAGACGACTTGGCGCGGGCACTTGAAGCGCGCCAGATGGCTGCGGCAGAAGTCGATCAGCTCCTCGGCGCTCACGCTTCCCACGGCATCGGGCTTGAGCTCCACGAAGGCGCAGGGCACCTCGCCCCAGCGCTCGTCGGGCTGGGCCACCACGGCGGCCAGCAGCACGGCGGGGTGGCGGTGCAGCACGTCTTCCACCTCCACCGAGGAGATGTTCTCGCCGCCCGAGATGATCACGTCCTTGGAGCGGTCGGTGATCTGCACATAGCCATCAGGGTGCAGCACCGCGATGTCGCCGGTGTGGAACCAGCCGCCGGCAAAGGCCTTGGCCGTGGCGCCGGAGTTCTTGAGGTAGCCCTTCATCACCGTGTTGCCGCGGACCATGATCTCGCCGGCTGTCACGCCATCGGCCGGCACGGGCTGCAGCGTGTCGGGGTCGAGCACGCGCAGGTGCTCCAGCGCAGCAGCGCGCACGCCCTGGCGCGCCTGCAACTGTGCGCGCCCGGCTTCGGGCAGCGTCGCCCAACCGGGCTGGCGCACGCAGCTCACCGGCGTGCCCGAGACTTCGGTGATGCCGTAGACATGGTCCACGTCGAAGCCCATGGCGGCAATCGCCTGCAGGATGGCGGCGGGCGGCGGCGCGCCCGCCGTGCGCACCCGCACCGGACGCGGCAGCGCGATGCGCTCGTGCGCCGGCGCATTCGCCAGCATGGCCAGCACCGTGGGCGCGGCGCAGAAATGGTCCACGCCGTGCTCGGCAATCGCCTCGAAGATGGCCTTGGCCGTGACCTTGCGCAGGCACACATGCGTGCCCGCCGCCGCCGTGATGGCCCAGGTGAAGCACCAGCCGTTGGCGTGGAACATGGGCAGCGTCCACAGGTAGACGGGCTTGCGCGGCATGGCCCAGTCGGTCAGCTGCAGCAGGCTCATCAGGTACGCCCCGCGGTGGCTGGGCACCACGCCCTTGGGGTCGCCGGTGGTGCCCGAGGTGTAGTTCAGCGCGATGGGGTCCCACTCGTCCTCGGGCCACCGGCCTTCGAAAGCCGGGTCGCCCTCGGCCAGCAGGGCTTCGTAGTCGATTGCACCGAAGGCCGGCTGCGCGGGCAGGCCCGCATCGTGGATGGCGACCACCAGCGGCGACTGGTCCAGGCCCGCAACGGCCTTGTCCGCCAGCGCCGCGAACTCGCTGTCCACCAGCAGCACGCGCGCCTCGCCATGGCGAAGGATGAAGGTGATGCCTTCGGCATCGAGCCGGCAGTTGATGGCATTGATGACCGCACCGCACAGGGGGATGCCCAGGTGCGCCTCCAGCATCGCCGGGGTGTTGGGCGCGAGAATGGCCACGGTGTCGCCGCGTTGCACACCGCGCCTGGCCAGGGCGCTGGCCAGGCGGTAGGCGCGCTCGCGCGTCTGTGCCCAGGTCTGCGCCATCCGCGCATGCACCACGGCAATGCCTTCGGGGTGCACCTGTGCGCTGCGGTCCAGAAAACCCAGCGGCGTGAGCGGCAGGTGGTTGGCGGGGGTGCGCTCAAGGCCGTGCTGGTAAGGGCTGCGGTGGGGGGTGTGGCTCATGCTTGTCTCCATTTTTTTGCTGCGGTCATGCGTGGTAGGTGGTGAACGACTCGACGCTCTCGCGCTGCGTCACCAGCGTGTTCTCGATGCCCGCCGGATCGGCGTAGCCCAGGCTCATGCCGCAGACCACCATCTCGGTATCGGGAATGCCGAGCTCGGCGGCAATGACCCAGTGGAATTTGGTGAACGCCACCTGCGGGCAGGTATCGAGCCCACGCGCGCGGGCCGCCACCATCACGCTCTGCAGGAACATGCCGTAGTCCATCAGGCTGCCGGCCTGCATCACCCGGTTCACCGTGAAGATCAGCCCCACGGGCGCATCGAAGAAGCGGTAGTTGCGGCCGTGCTGGGCGTGCATGCGCGCCTTGTCGCCCTTGGCGATGCCGAGCAGCCCATACAGGTCCCAGCCCACCTTGCGGCGCCGCTCCACATAGGGCGAAACCCAGTCGAGCGGGTAGTAGTGGTAGGGCTCGGTGAGGGCCGCCGCCGCATCGCCATCGTTGTCGATGGCGGCGATGGCGGCGCTCAGCCGCTCCTTGGCGCTGCCCGTGAGCACGTGCACACGCCAGGGCTGGGTGTTCATGCCCGAGGCCGCATGGCGCGCCACATCGAGGATGGCATGCACCTCGCCCGGTCCCACCGGCGTGGGCAGAAAGGCGCGGATGCTGCGCCGCGAGACGATGGCCCAGTCCACCGCCTGGCGCAGCGGCTGGGCGGCGACGGGCGCGGCGCCGGGCGCGCGGTCAGGGTGCGGGATGGAGGGGTCGGTTACGGTCGTGGGCGGGGGTGAACAGGTCATGGCGGCATGCTAGGCATGGCGGCTGCGCATGACTGTCGATGCGATGACATTCCGGGAAATCCCGGCCCCTGCCGCCTCAGGGAAGAAAAAGCACCAGCCCGAACACGACGAACAGCGTGAGGTGCATCAGCCCCTGGATCGGCGAGGTGCGCTGCCCGTTGAAGCTGAGAATGGACAGTGCAACCGTCAGCACCAGCAACACCACCTCGGTGCCTGACAGGCCCATGGCCATGCGTTGGCCCGTGGCCACGCCGATGAGCAGCACGGCGGGCACCGTGAGGCCCACGGTGGAGACAAAGGCGCCCAGGCAGAGGTTGACGGCACGCTGCATTTCGTTGCCCATGGCGGCGCGCACGGCAGTGATGGATTCGGGCGTGAAGACGATGATGGCGATGAGCACTCCGCCCACGGCGGCAGGCGCGCCAGCGGCGGCGATGCCGTAGTCCGTGACGATGGCCAGGTAATGCGCCAGCAGCACGATGGGCAGGACCAGCGCCAGCAGCACCAGCGAGCGCACAAGCACGGCGCGCCGGCCGGCGCCCGGCTGGGCCTCGTGCTTGCGCGTTACCGGCGCCGAAGCCGGCACGGCAATGCTACCGGCAGCGGGCTGGATGAAGCAGCGCCGGTGGCTGCGCATCTGCAGCCACAGAAAGCCCGCGTAGAGGCAGGCGGTGATGGCCGCCATGCCCAGCGCCTGGGGTGTGGAAAACGCGCCCGCCCCGCCCAGGTGGTTGGGCAGCACCAGCGCCGTGCCGGTGAGCAGCGCGATCATGCCCAGGTAGGCCGTGGCACCCTGGGCGTTGTACTCCTGGTCGCCGTGGCGCGCCGCGCCGGCCACCAGGCAGATGCCGATCACCAGGTTCATGATGATCATCATCACCGCGAAGATGGAGTCGCGGCCGATGGCCGACGAATCGCCCGGGCCGAGCAGCACCGACGCGATCAGGATCCCCTCGATGGAGACGATGGACAACGTGAGCACCAGCGTGCCATAGGGCTCCCCGAGCTGCTGCGCGAGGTGGTCCGCCTCGTGCACCACCCCGAAGGATGCCGCGAGGATGGTGGCGAACAGCAGCACGAAGGCGCCGGCCGCCACGCCCGGGCCCAGCGGCGCCGCGAGCCAGGCGCTGCCGAATGCAATGAAGAGCCCGGCCACCAGCCAGGCGCCGGCCAGTAATGCCCAGGTGGCGGGCGCCACCAGGCGCAGCTGGCCAGGGTGAGCCGGATGCGCTACAGCGCCATGGGGAGTTTTGCGAAGGTTCGGCTTGGGCATGTCGTCCCACTGCAGGAAAACAAGGGCCGTCCCCCGGGTGTCGGTACACGGCCGAAGTCGTCCACAGCCTGGCTGGCGCAGGGCGCGCGAGCCCCTCCATGCTACCACCGTGCAGCGCAGGATGCAGGCCGCAGGCTTGGCGTGTGCCCCGCCGGCGGCCCGCGCGCAACGCACATGTGGGGGTTTGTCCTGTCTGGCGCAATCGCGGCCCCAGTCGTAACATGTTGTCACAAGACACGAGGGCAATCCAATGGCCCACATGGTGCGCGACCGGCATGCAACCACCTCCCTGGCACTGGGGGCGTTGGGAACCGCTTTTGCCTTCGTTCTGGTGCTGCGCTCAGCCTTCCCGCACCTGGCCCTGGGCAAGGGCATCGCCGACACGCTGGAGCCCGGCATCCACGCCGCGCTGATCCTGCTGCTCCTGGGCGCCGCCCTGTGCCTGCGCGCTTTTCCCGACACCCACCGGCCGGCCCAGGCGGCTGCCTCGCTGCTGGCGCTGGCGGCCGGCCTGTACAGCGTGCTGGCCCTGTGGCGCGCGCTGGCGGGACACGATGCGGCGGCCGACCTGCCCGGCTTCATCACCGGCAGCAGCTTGCGCGCCCCAGGCGCCCACAGCCTCTCGCCCAATGGAGGCGTGGCCTTCATCGCGGGTGCTGCCGCCCTGTGGTGCGCGGCCCCCCTGCGCCGCACCCGGCAGCGGCGCGCCGGCCTGCTGGCGCTGGCGCTGCTGGCGGCGGTGGCCACGCTGGGGCTGGCCGGCCACCTGATGGGGCTGGAGCTGCTGTACCGCGTGGCCTCGCACAACCAGGTGCGGCTGAGCACGGCCGTGGCGCTGCTGGTGCTGGCTGCGGGCATCTGGCAGCTGCGCGACACGGCTGCCATCGACCGGACACGCGATCCGCAGTGGCTGGAGCGGCGCATCACCTTCCGCGCCATCACCGCGCTCACGCTGGTGGCCGTGGGCGGGGGCATCGCGGGCTTTGTCGCGATGCGCGAGACCTTCGAGAAGTCTGTGCTGCAGGCCATGGAGCAGTCCGCCCGCACCTATGCGCTGGCGCTCGACGATGCGCTGCGCAGCAGCCTGGCACTGTCGGCCGCCGTGGGCGACCGCCATGCGGTGGCCCAGGCCATGGAGCGCCTCCATGCCGAGCCCCGCGATGCCCAGGCCAGGGAGCAGCTGGAGCGGCTGATCCCCGGCTTCCTGGTGGGGAGCGTGGACGGCGTGCGCTTTCTCGACGCGCGCGGGCACCTGCTGGGCGCGGCCGGGCTGTTCCTGGGCGACAGTGCGCGTTCCATCGAATCGCTGGATGTGGACGGACTGCAGCACGCCGAACTGCGCTGGAACGCAGGCCATGTGCTGCGCACCGTGGTACCCATGCGCCAGGGCGGCACGGTGGTGGGCCAGGTGGTCTTGGAGCAGAAGCTCAGGCTGTTCGACAGCCTGATGGACCAGATGCGCCGCTCCACCGAGTCGGCCGACGCCGTGATCTGCCGCCGCCGCGCCGAGCTTGCCGCCTGCGCGCCGAGCCGGCTCTACGCCGCGCCCTTCACCGTGCCGCTGTGGACGGCGGCGGGCAAGCCCAGCCTGCCCATCAGCCTGGCGCTGCTGGGCCAGAGCGGGGTGAACTACGCCCGCGACCTGCGCGGCGTGCCGGTGGTGGCCGGTTACGGGCCTATCGGCAGCTACGGCCTGGGCCTGGTGCTCAAGACCGACGTCACCACGCTGTACGCGCCGCTGCGCGGGCAACTGCACCTGATCGCGCTGTCGGTGCTGGGGCTGGTGGCCGCCGGCACCTGGGCGCTGCGCGGGCGCGTGCGGCCCTTGCTGGCCACACTGGTGCAGGAACAGCAGCGCACCGCCAACATCCTGAACACGGCGGGCGACGCCTTCATCGCTATCGGGGCCGATGGCCGCGTGACCGACTGGAACCCCGAGGCCGCGCGCATGTTCGGCTGGAGCGCCGCCGAGGCCATCGGCCGGGATCTGGTGCAGTTGCTGGCGCCGCGCATCCCCCCGCACTCTCCGCTCACGGACTACACCCATCTGTTGGACCTGGGCCGCAGCCTGGCAGCGGGGCGCCCCACCGAGCTGCTGGGCCGCCACCGCAATGGCAGCGAGGTGCCGGTGGAGATGATGATGGCGGTGCAGTCCACCGCCAGCGGCCCCGTGGCCAACGCCTTCCTGCGCGACATCCGTGCGCGCCGCGAGGCCGAGCAGCGCCTGGCCCGCAGCGAGCAACGCCTGCGCGACGTGCTGTGCAACCTGCCGGCCGTGGTCTGCCATTTCGATGCCCGCCAGCGCTGCCTCTTCGCCAACGACTACGCGCTGCAGTCGCGCGGGCTCATCGCCCACCCGCAGGTCGGCCTGTACGCCCAGGAACTGCTGGGCGACGTGCAGTACGCGCTGCACCTGCCCTACCTGCTGGAGGCGCTGGCCGGCCGGCGCACGCAGTTCGAGGGCTGCGTGGACCACGAGGGCACGCCCCGGCACCTGCAAAGCCACCTGATCCCCGAGTTCGATGCCGGCGATGGCGAGGGCAGCACCGGGCCGGCGGTGGTGGGCTTTTACCTGATGTCCTTCGACGTCACCGACGTGAAGGAGCTGCAACTGCGCCACGAGCGCACCGAGCGGCGGCTGCGCGCCATTGCCGACAACCTGCCGGTGATGATCACCTACATCGACCGCGCCCACCGGCTGCAGTTCCTGAACCACACCTTCGAGGAGTGGACAGGTCTTCCCATCGAACAGGCCCTGGGCAAGCCCCTGCCCGAGGTGATCGGCCCGGCCCTGTACGCCCAACGCGCCGACCCGCTGCGCCGCGCCCTGTCGGGCCAGCGCGTGCAGTTCGAGGTCGAATCCGAGACCCTTGGCAAACGCCGCATCCTGCAGACCGACTACATCCCGGACATGCAGGCCGTGGGCGAGGTGCTGGGCATCTATACGCTGACCACCGACGTGACCGCCATCCGCCAGTCCGAGCGCCGCATGAAGGAACTGGCCATGACCGACACCCTGACCGGCCTGGCCAACCGGCGCCAGTTCGACATCCACCTGGCCGCCGCCCTGCAGGCCAGCCAGGTCTCAGGCACCGGCATGGCGCTGATGTTCCTGGACATTGACCACTTCAAGGCCATCAACGACACCTGGGGCCACGCCGCCGGGGACGCGGCCCTGGTCACCATGGCCAAGCGGCTGCAAGAGGCCGTGCGCAGCACGGACTTCCCGGCGCGCATCGCCGGCGACGAATTCGCCGTCGTGCTGCCCCACCTGTCGTCGTGCGACGAGGCCCGGACCGTGGCCGACAAGGTGCTGCAGGCCATCCGCGAACCCATGCCGCTGCGGCAGCAACACAACATGCCCCGGCAGATGACCACCAGCGTGGGCGTGGCCTACCTGGCCCCCGGCGACGAGCCCGTGCGCCCCACCGACCTTCTTTTGGCCGCCGACCGCGCCCTGTACGCGGCCAAGCACGGCGGGCGCAACGCCTGCGCGGTGCATCTGGTGGATCTGCGGGAGCTGGGGTGAGGGGACGCATCGCGATAATGGGCATGTCGCTCCGAGATGACCCTCAATCCAGAAACCCATGCGCCCTGGCTGGAACCCTGTCCGAAGAAACCGGAACATCGGCACGCCTGCCCAGGGCCACGGGGAGGACAACCGGCTGACTATCCCGGAGTCGTTGCACGACCGCAGCGTCTTCTACGAGCGCCTGGGTGCGTGCGCCACCTTCACGCAGCAGGTCAACGGCCACTACCTCCGATTTTTTGTGGAGCCTACCCGGACTGGCTGGTTCCACCCCTGCTCTGTCGAGGACGCGATGGAGATCCTTTCCCAGGTCCCCGCAGCAGACCTCGCGATCCTTGACTTCATCGTGATGCGCCAGCCCACGCGCAAGCAACGCATTCTGCGACCCGTGTGGGGGCGCGCGGTGTTCCAGTTCGAACTGGCACCCCATGCCGGCAGCGCCATCGTGCTCGAAGCGCAGCCCCTCGCACCCACCCTCTGGCGCAATTCACTAACGCCCGAAGACCGGCGCGAACTCGACCGGCTGCAGGCCGATGGCCACAAGGTCCACAAGACCCGGCGCACGATAGAGATCCGGCCCACGCCCGCCGCCCTGCGCAACACGGTGCTTTACCGCACGCTGCTGCACGAGCTGGGCCACCATGTGGACTACAGGCGCTTTTCCGCGGACGAGTGGGACAGTCGCCCATCCCCGGAAAAGGAAGACTATGCACACCGCTATGCAAGCGAGCACGGTGCAAGGCTCCGGCAGGCAGGTGCGGTTCCGTTCGATCCGCAGTCAGACGCCGAGCTGCGGCAGGCGCATGGGTTGAGGGATGAGTGGTTCTGCGCCTTGACGGACGCGACGAATATCCGAGGATTGCAGTGAACGGCCCCACCATCTACGACGCCGACAGCCAGCCCCACGCGCTGCAGTGGCGCGCACTGGACGGCAAAGAACGTATACGCGCCGTGGTGCATTTTCACGTGCAATGCGGCATCGCAGTGCCACACCTCAAGTGGCACGCGCTGATGCATGTCAACATCGAGAACATGCTCCTGCCTGCACGCAGCCCAATGTCCCGCGCCCTGCAACGGCTGCAAGACCAAGGTGTTGGCCGACACGACGCCATCCACACTTTTGCGGCGGTCACGCTCGCCCATCCGGTGGACGACCTCATGGGAGACACTCGGCTGTCTCCACGCGAACGGCAGCTGGCTTTCAACAGTGCCATCGATGCGCTCACCCGTGCGCAATGCCACAGCTATGTGGACAAGGCCCGGAAAATTTTCAATCTTGGCTTGTCATTCGATCGAGCCCGTGCGAACGCCTGACGCGCTCCATCGGCCACACCAGCCGACAAAGCCCATGCTCACCCTCGACCACCTGACCATCATCGCGCCCTCGCTCGAAGAAGGCGTGGCCCATGTGCGCGATTGCCTGGACATCGACATGCCCTCTGGCCGCAAGCACCCCGACATGGGCACGCACAACCACGTGCTGCGGCTGGGCGACGATGTGTACCTCGAAGTCATCGCCATCGACCTCACCGCGCCCGCCCCGACGCAGGCGCGCTGGTTCGGGCTCGATGACAGGGACTCAGTGCGGGCGGCCTGGGACAGTGGCCACCGCCTGCGCGGCTGGGTGGCACGCACGCAGCAGATCGACGCGGTGCTGGCGCAGCACGGGCACCTGCTGGGCCGCAAGACCCAGCTGTCTGCCGGGGCCGCCCCGCCCTACTCCTTTGCCATTCCGCCCGGGGGCACGCTGCCGCTCGCAGGTGTGGCCCCCTCGGTGATCGACCGGGGCCAGCGCCCGCCACCGATCGCAGCCATGCCGGACCTGGGGGCGCGGCTTGCCAGCTTCACCCTCGAGCACCCTGACCCCTACAGCGTCGAGGCGCTGTATGCAGCGCTTGACGCAAAGCACGCGCCGCAGGTGCAAAAGGGAGATGCCGTCCGCTACCGGGCAGACATCCGGACGCCTGTCGGAATGAAGACCTTGTACTGATCAGCACCACACCCCATCAGCTTGGGATGGCAGGTGCGTCCATCCAAGGACATGCCCATAGCCTGTTCAAAATCCTTTTGTATCTTGAGAGGAATGCTGCTCGGGTACTACACCATGAAACTGGCCATCCATTGGTACAGCGGAATGCCCACCAGCAGGTTGAAAGGGAACGTGATGCCCAGCGACAGCCCGATGTAGACGGCGGGGCGGGCTTCCGGGACCGCATGCCGAAGCACGGCGGGCACGGCGATGTAGGAAGCGCTGGCCGCCAGCACGGCGAGCAGGGTGGCGTCATCGGCCGCCAGCCCTGCCACCCGCGCGAGTGCCAGCGCCAAAATGGCATGCACCACCGGCCCCAGCACCGCGTAGGCAAAGAGAGACGGGGCCAGCGAGCGCAAGCCCGCCATCTGGCGCGCAGTCAGCAGGCCCATGTCCAGGAGGAAAAAGGCCAGCAAGCCTTTGAACAGGTCGCCGGTGAAAGGCTGCATCGCCTTCGCCCCGGCGGGGCCCGATACCAGGCCCACCAGCAGGGCGCCCACCAGCAGCACCGTGCCGCCGTCCGTGAGGGCTTCGCGCAGCACGCCCGCCAGGCGCGGCTGCGCATGGCCGATCGCCATCGCCGCGGCGCCAGAGCCCCCAGACGCCATGCCCTGGGTGCGGGCCCACTGCGCCCCCACCAATGCCAGCACGATGGCCGGCGACTCCATCAAGGCCATGGCTGCAGCCATGTACCCGCCGCCGGGGTTGCCCTGGGACTCCAGGATGTGCGCGGCGGTCACGAAGGTCACGGCACTCACGCTGCCGTAGGTTGCCGCCACGCTGATGGCGTCCAGCGGAGGCAGCGCACGCTTGAGAAACTGCCAGTCCAGCAAAGGGATGAGGATGGCCAGCAGCACGGCGCACCCGAGGGCCGCCACGACAGCCGCCGTCACCCCGGTCTGGCCCAGCGCGAAGCCGCCCTTCAGGCCCAGGGCCATCAACAGGTACAGCGAGAGAAATCGGGACAGGGGTGGTGGCACTTCCAGATTGGAGCGCAGCAACCCGGCGGCAACGCCGAGCACGAAAAACAGGATGGCGGGGTCCAGAAGAATGTCCATGGCGGCGAATGGTATGGACAATGGGCAATCGAGGAAAATCAATAGTATCGATACGACCCATAGATGAAACTCTATGCATGCCACCTTTCGACAACTGCGCCTTCTGGTGGCCTTGGCCGACACCGGGTCCATCACCGGCGCGGCACGCGCATGCCATGTGACCCAGCCCACCGTGTCCATGCAGATCAAGGAGCTGGCCGATGCCGTGGGCATGCCATTGCATGAGCAGATTGGCCGGGCCCTGTACCTGACACCTGCCGGCGAGGCTGTTGCGGAAAGCGCGCGCGCCATGGTGGCGGAGTGGGAGGCGCTGGAGCAGCGCATCGCGGGCCTGAAGGGCCTGCGGCAGGGGCGGCTGCGGGTTGCGCTGGCCAGCACGGCCAAGTACTTCATTCCGCGCATGCTGGGCCCCTTTTGCGCCAGGCACCCTGAGGTGGACATCGAGCTGCAGGTGCTGAACCGCGATGGCGTGGTGCAGCGCATGCGCGCCAACCAGGACGATCTCTACATCCTGTCCCTGCCTCCAGACGACCTGCCGCATGAGCGGCTGGCATTGCTGGACAACCCGCTGGTCCCGATCGCCGCGCTGGGCCATCCCTTGGCGGGCGCCTCCCGCGTGCGTGCCGCGCGGCTGCAGCAAGAGCCCTTCATCCTGCGCGAGCGGGGGTCAGGCACGCGACTGGCTGGCGACGCGCATTTCGCGCGCCTGGGGCTGCACCCTCGCGTGCGGCTGGAGCTCGGCAGCAATGAGGCCGTCAAGCAGGCGGTCGCTGCGGGCATGGGGCTGGGCCTGGTGTCCCGGCACGCCCTGGCCGGCCAGCCATCGACAGAAGGGCTTGCCGTGCTGAAGGCGAACCGCTTTCCTGTGCCCTCGTCCTGGTCGGTGCTGTGGCTCCAAGGCAAACGCCTGTCGCCGGTGGCCAGCGCATTTCTGGAACACCTGCAGGAGCTGGCAACCCAGTGGGAGGTGCATTCCTGAGGGGCCCTCGCCTCGCGAGAGGCGTTGGAGCGCCACATGCAGGCGACAGTATCAGACCCTGCACCCTCGCTGTTCAGTTCAATTCAATTTTCGGTGTATTGTATTGAGACCATGCGCAGCAGTTCCCCACCCGACCTCGAACAATTCCTCGACCAGCTTGCGCACGAGGCCAGCCCAGGGGACCGGCTACCCACCATCCGCGAACTCATGAAGCGCTTTGGCGCCTCGCAGATGCTGGTGCAGCGGGCCTTCCAGGGCCTCAAGGACAAGGGGCTGATCGATTCGCAGGTGGGCCGAGGCACTTATTTCCGAGGTGCAGGATCACGGATACCGGCGGCAACGGTGCTTGGCGATACCGAGCGGGCCAAGGCCTCTGCGACCGGCGCCACAGCATCCACCAGCGTTAAATCGGTGCTGCTGCTGCGCCGCTCCATCAGCATTGCGCGCGGGCGCATGCTGGTCGAGGGCCTGCAGCGCCGCTTGGCGGACGAGGGGCACCGGGTGCTGGAGCTGTCGTACACCGACCCGGACCACGCGCTCACGGTGCTCAAGGGGCTGCCGCGCTTCGACTCCTGCGTGGTGCAGTCCACTTTCAAGGCCATCCCCATCGCGCTGCTGGCCGCGCTGCGCGACAAGTGCGATGTGCTGGCGGTCGATGGCACGGCGCTGGTGGGCGCCGACGTAGAGGCCGTGGGCACCGAGTGGGGTGAGCCGCTGGCCGCAGCCATTGCGCAGCTGGTGCAGCAGGGGCACCGGCGCATCGCCTATGCCAGCACCTCGCACCCCTTTCTGGCCACGCAACTCGGGCAGCGGCGCTTCGAATACCTGCAGGGCACCTTGCCCGGCGTGGAGCTGCAGGCCATCACCCTCGGCATGCTGCCGCACGAGGACTACACCACCCGGCTGGTGCAGCAGTTGCAGGCCAGCGCTGGCAGCGATGGCGCCCTGCCCTTCACTGCCCTGGTGGCCTGGGGCATAGAAGACGGCGCACTCTTCCAACGCCTGCTGGCCCAGGCCGGCATTGCCGTACCCGCGCAGCTCAGTGTGGTGCTGCTAGGCCGCACCGACCTGGCCAACGAGCATGCGGATTTCTTCGACGTGGTGGGTTGCAGCGTGGCTGACCAGGTCGACGCGCTGCACCACGCGATCACCGCGCGCTGGGCCGATGCCGACACGCCCTATGGCGTACACCTCACGCCGGTGTTGCGGCGCGCGGGGGCATCGGTGGCGCCACCGGCGGCGTAGCTACCCGCCGGGTACCACGCGCGCCACGGTCTGCACCGTGAGAGCGGCCGATTCGCCCACATAGGCCGCTGCATCCAGCGCCTGCAGCAGGTCAGGCGGCAGTTCACTGCCATCGAACGGGGGCAGCGCGCGGATCGCGTCGACGAAAGGTACGCCCTCGGACTGCGCGCGCTGCGCCGCCGCATAGAGCAGGCGGTGCGCCTCGTGCCGGCCCATGGTGCGGGTCAGCCGCATCATCACCGCTTCGGACGCGATCAAGCCCTGCGTCAGCGCGAGGTTGCGGCCCATGGCCTGTTCATCCACCACCAGGCCGCAGGCCAGGCGCGCCAGCGTCTCGGCCACCGAGGTGGCGATGATGGCGATCTCGGGCAGCAGGGTGTCGGCCACGTTTGTGGCCGATGAGTCGCCCTCGTCCATGCGCACCATGGTCTCCATCGCGGCCTCTGTGCGCGTGCGCAGCATGCGCGCCAGGCTCACCAGCAGCAGCGCGGTCGATGGGTTGCGCTTTTGCGCCATGGTGGAGCTGCCCACCTTGCCGATGTGGAAGGCCTCGGCCACCTCGCCGATCTCGGTGCGCTGCATGAAGACCACGTCCTGCGCGATCTTCTGCGCCGTGCCGGCCAGCAGGCCCAGCGCGGCCAGGTAGTCGCCCACCCGGTCGTAGGACGAGCGCAGCGGCAGGGCCGCCGGCAGCAGGCCCAGCTGCGCGGCCAGCCGTGCCTGCACCGCAGGCCCCAGCGGCCCGGTGGCGGCAAAGGTGCCGATGGCCCCGCCCATGCTGGCCGGGAAGGAGGTGGCCAGCCGCTCCGCCAGGCGCTGGCGGCTGCGGCCGAGCTCGTCCACCCAGCCCGCGAGCTTGAAGCCCAGCGTCATCGGCAGCGCATGCTGGCCATGCGTGCGCCCGGCCATGGGCGTAGCCCGGTGCGCCAGGGCCAGCGCGGCCAGCGCAGCGATGGCGCCATCCAGGTGGCCCGCCAGCAATGCGTGCGTGCGCTGCATCTGCAGCGCGCTGGCCGTGTCGAAGATGTTCTGCGTGGTCGCCCCCCAGTGGATGTAGCCGGCCGCCGGCTCGCCGCACAGCTGCTCGAAGCGGTGCAGCACCGGCACCAGCGGGTGCTGGGCAAAGGCAATCGCCTCGGCCAGTTGCGGCAGGTCGAACAGCTCGGCGCGTGCGTGGGCGGAGATCACCGGCGCCACCTCGGCCGGTATCACGCCCAGCTCGGCCTGCGCGCGGGCCAGCGCGGCCTCCACATCCAGCCAGGCCTGCAGGGTGGCGCCATCGCTCCACAGGGCCTTGGCCTCGGCATTGAACCAGTGGCCTGTGATGAAGGATTCGAACATTCCGACCGCCATGTGTGCTCCGTTCATACAACCTAGGGTATGTACCTGGATTGCATTTGTATTGCATTGGTTTGCCTGTGAAGCGACTCGGACGCATATGCCATCTTGGTCTCCCCTCCGCATCGATTGAATTGCATTGTATTGCACAATTCAAATTCAATACATACAATTTGCGCGTCAGCTACAAAGCCCATCCAATAGGAGACAGAACCACCATGACGCGGCATTTCCCCGCAGGCACTCCCGCCTGCACTTCCACCTCCCTTGCCCTGCTGCTGGCCCTGGCCGGCCTGGGCGCCAGCGCCCCGGCGCAGGCGCAGTCCTCGCTCACCATCTACGGCATCGTCGACCAGGGCCTGGCACGCGCCAACGGCGGCACCACGCCGGGCGCGCTGCTGCCCGGCCGCGGCGTGACGCCGCTGGTGGGGACCCTCAAGGCCGGCAACACCTCGCGCCTGGGATTTGCGGCACGCGAGGACATGGGCGGCGGCCTGTACTCGCGCTTTCAGCTGGAGCACCGCTTCGCCGCCGACACCGGCGCACCCAGCAACGCCAGCGTGTACTGGCTGGGCCGCTCGTTGGTGGCCGTGGGCAGCAAGGACTGGGGCGAGGTGTATGCCGGCCGCGAATACTCGGCCGCCTACACCGTAGCGCTGAACGCCGACCCGACCTACTGGAGCTATGTGAGCCAGCTCGGCTCGGCCTACACCTACGCCAACTACACGCCGGTGGCCGCCACGGTGGAAGCCTCCAATATCCGCTGGGCCAATACCGTGGGCTACAAGTCGCCCACCATCGCGGGCGTGAGCGCCGAGATCGCCGCCGCCCTGGGCGAGGGCACGCGCAGCAACGCCACCTCGGGCAACCTGCAGTACAAGAACGGGCCGGTATGGGTGGGTGCGGCGTTCGACCGGCTCGATTCCAGCACCCACATGGAGCTGTTGGCGGGCGGCTACGATTTCGGCGTGGTGCAGGCCAAGGCCAGCATCAGCCGCGCCAAGGGCGGGCTCAATGGCGATGCCACGGCCTACAGCGTCTCGGCCCTGGTGCCCCTGAGCTTTGGCCGCACCTACCTCATGTATGGCAGCCTCAAGCCCGCCACCAACCTCGATTCGCAGATGATCGGCCTGGGCCTGCAATACGACCTGAGCAAGCGCACTTTGCTCTACACCAACCTGGGCACCGCCAAGCGCGACGGGCTCACCCGCACCACGGCGATCGATTTCGGCGTGAAGCACACGTTCTGACCAGGAGGCATGCCATGCAACGCAGACACCTCCTTACCCAGATGACCGCAGCCGCGGCGTGCGCGGCGGCCCCAGGCCTGGTGCACGCCCAGGGCGACAAGCCTATCTCCCTGATCGTGGGCTACTCGGCCGGCGGCAGCGCCGACCTGGTGGCGCGCATCGTGGGCACCGAACTGGGCAAGCGCCTGGCGCGCACCGTGATCATCGAGAACGTGGCGGGCGCCAGCGGCATGCTGGCCGCGCAGCGCGTGCTGGGCGGCCCCACCGACGGCAGCCTGCTCTACATGGGCGGCACCGACACGGTGGTGGTGCCCATGGTCAACCCCAAGGTCAAGCTCGACTGGGAGAACGACCTCGTGCCCGTGGGCCGGATGAGCACCGTGCCCATGGTCTTCGCCGTGCCCAAGGCCGCGCCGTACACCGGCCTGGCCGACCTGATCGGGGCGCTGCGCAAGGGCGGCAAGGACAGCATCAACTTCGCCACGCCGGGCATCGGCACCATGCAGCACCTGTACGGCGCGCTCATCAACAAGCAGGCAAGGGTATCGATGCTGCACGTGCCCTACCGCGGCGGCACGCACATCACCAACGACCTGGTGGGTGGCCAGGTGGACAGCGCCATGCTGGTGCTTTCCACGGCCATGCCCTTCCTGAAGGACGGCAAGATCAAGGCCCTGTCGGTCTCCGACACCGTGCGTGTGCCCCAGTTGCCGGACGTGAAGCGCATCGGCGAGGAAGACGGCTTCAACGGCATGGCCCTGCCGCTGTGGCAAGGCCTGTTCCTCAAGGCCGGCACGCACGCCGCAACCGTGGCCGCGTACGACAAGGCCCTGAAGGAGACGCTGGCCCAGCCCGAGCTGCGCCAGAAGCTGCTGGACGCCGGCATCACCGTGGCGCCCCTGGGCGGCCCCGAGTTCAAGGCCTTCATCAAGCCGCAGGCGGCGCTGTACCGGGACATCGTGACCACATCGAAGATCACGATGGAGTGACCGCGGCGCAGCAAGGCCGCGGACCGTTTGCGCAAGGCACCGCCTGTTGGCGGCGATGTAGAAGTAAGCCACTTCTGACCCGTGTGCCTACGACCCCGTGAACCACGCGAGTGGCTCTTTACCCACACGCCTGTTGGGTGCGGGGGCGGAACTAGTGGCGCAGTCGAAGGTCGGCGCGGTGGCTCACTCCGGTCTCGGCGGCAGCAAGCCTGACCGTCGGCATCCGTCTGGTCCAGCCCAAGGCGCGATCAATCAGCCTTCGCGGAAGGCGGTTGCCTCAACCCGGTGTCTGCCCCGACTTGGTAGACGCAGCGGACTTCACCAGCCGCGCGATCTCACCACCGCACGCGCTGAAATTGCTGGCGTATTCCTCGGGGTTGTCGAACATCACCTGGGCTTGCATCAGGCGGTCGAGTTCCTGTTTCGCGTAGACCAGGATGCCCGCGCTGTTGCCGCCCGAGGTCCAGGGATAGTCCAGCTCGCGGAACTGGCGCGCGATGTCGCGGTGAATGCGCACATGCGTCTGCTCGTGTTTCATCACGTGCGCATAGGCACAGCTGCCCGGCGGGAGCTCGCTGGCCACGCGCAGCACCGGTTTGATGTAATCCAGCCGCACGACGACGCCCTGGCAACTGGTCTGCGGCATCACCGCCAGCTTGGTCTCGACAACGACGTGGCCGAGTTGCGTACCGCTGCGGCCGGCGCCCGCGCCGATCTTCGTCAGTTCGGCGGCGGGTTTGGTGTTGTCCACCTCCGGGTCGGCGAACCAAGCCGCACTGAAACGCACCGCCCTGTCGCAGGGAGGCAGGTTGGCGGACTGCGCCTGGAAGCAGGCGCCGGCCAGCAGCAGAGCGAGGAGGCTTTTCATCGTAACCTTCTAATTATCGGCAAGACGCGCTCGTCCTGAAGCGGTGGCCGCAAAGCGGCTAGCCTGACGGAGGCGCACGAGCATGCCCGGCGCCGGCTGGTCGCCGGTTGGCGTTTTTCACGAACATGGCGTAGAACATGGTAAAAGGCGTTCTCCATGCATTCCGCCGCAGGCTTACTCTTGAGCAAGCTCTTCGCTTTGCGGATCAATTGCCGCCTGCGTGCGGTACGAGGCCTCTTCCATCGAAGGCTGGAGACCTGGCAATCAAGTTTGCACCGTCGGCACTCGGACCGAGATGCTGAGCGAAGTCCGATCACTGCGATCGCGAACACAACTTCTCCCCGGACAACGCCATTGAATCCGTTGGCCTCGCACTATTCGCCGTGCTCCCTTCGGATGCCTTCGCTCGTGCGTTGGACGCACTGCCGCTCGAACTGCGCGAGCTTTGGAGCGGAGTTGGTACGTCCGCATGGAATCTGCCGGCTTCGTCGCGCGAGGCCCAACCATCCGCTCGACCGGACAGCCTGCGGCCAAAGAAGCAGACCAGGAATCACCAACGGGCTATCTGGGTGTCGGCCTGTGTGCCTGCGCCCCAAGCCCGCGCACTGCACAATCCCCTGCATGCCACCGCAGCATTCCTCTGCCACGCTCCCTTCATCATCACGCTCACGACCCCTCTGGCTCATGCTCCTGGTTCTGCTGTCGGGCTTTGCGCTCAGCCAGGCCTACCGCACCACCGCCTCCATCGTGGCCCAGGGGCTGCAGGCGGATTTTGGCCTGGGGGCCTCGTCGCTGGGCGCATTCGCCGGGTTGTTCGGCCTGTCGTTCGGCATCGCGCAGTTGCTTATGGGCATTGGCCTGGACCGCTATGGCCTGCGCCGCACGGTGCTCGCGGCCGCGCCGCTGGGCATCGCGGGCGCCGCCTTGTCGGCGATGGCGCCCAGTTATGGCTGGCTGATGGCCGGGCAGGTGCTGATCGGGGTCGGTTACTCACCGGCGTTCGTGGCGTGCACGCTGTTCATTGCACGGTATTTTTCGGTCGAGCGGTTTGCCTTCTACTCGGGCGTGAGCATGGGTGTCGGCAGCCTGGGCCTGATCTTCACCGGCACGCCGCTGGCCTGGGTGGTGCAGCACTGGGGATGGCGCACGGGTTTCGGCCTGCTCGCCGTGCTGAGCGCGCTGTCGTGGCTGCTGATCCTAGTGCTGGTGCATGAGCCCGTGGTCCCTGACGCAGCGCCCACCCCCCAGGAAAGCTGGGGCCAGTCGCTGGCGCGCTTTGCCGAGCTGCTCACCGTCCCGCACACCTGGGGCATCGTGGTGCTGGGCATGTCGTGCTATGCCGCGTTCCTTACGCTGCGCGGCCTGTGGCTGGGGCCTTTGCTGACCGAGCGTTTTGGCTTCTCGCTGCTGGACAGCGGCAATGTGGCGCTGGCGCTGTCGTTGATCGTGGTCTTCACCCCGGCTGCATTCGGGCGCATGGACCCGGGCATCCACCGGCGCCGCGCCTGGATCGGCAACGCCTCGCTGCTGATGGCCAGCCTGTTCGCGCTGCTGGCCTTTTTGCACCACGGTGCCGGCACCGTGGCGCTTATTTTTCTGATGGGGCTGCTGTCCGGCTATGGCGTGCTGCAGTACAGCGACGCACGCGCCTCCTATCCGGCCGAGATGACCGGGCGCGCATTGTCGCTGTACACCATGTCCATGTTCCTGGGCGTGGCCCTGATGCAATCGGTGACCGGCGTGGTGGCGGCCTGGGCCGGGGCGTGGGGCATCGAGCCTTACCGGATGGTGTGCCTGGCGATTGCGGCGTGGCTGGCGCTGGCTTCGCTGGCCTTCCGGCTCCTGCCGATATCTCCGCTGATCCAGCAACGCTGAACCCGCTCAAGGCGGCGGTTCAGCCCCGCACCACGCCCGCCAGCTTTTTCTCCAGCGGCTCCATGGCCTCTACCGGCACGTGCGCAGAGCCGAGCAGAAAGCCGCGCCAGAGCGGGGCGCGCAGGCCCACGGCGTGCAGGCTCAGGGCCGGGGCCATGATGCCGTGCTGCGCCATGAGGCGCGCGCTCAGCGCCACGTCGTCGGCCGCGCCGTCGTGCAGGCGCAGCGCCAGGTGCATGCCGGCCGTGCCGCCGTGCACGCTGGCCACGCCGCCCAGGTGCTGCGCCAGCGCCGCCACCAGCGCATCGCGGCGCTGGCGGTACCGGCGGCGCAAGCGCCGCAGGTGCAGGGCGAACTGGCCGCCTACGATGAATTCGGCCAGTGCGCGCTGCTCTGCCGTGCGCCCGCGCGGTGCGGCCCGGTCCAGCAGCAGCGCCAGCGCGGGGGCCAGGGCTGTGGGCACCACCATGAAGCCGATGCGCAGGCCCGGGAACATGGTCTTGCTGAAGGTGCCCAGGTAGAGCACGGGCGCATCGGGCGCCAGGCCCTGCATGCAGGCCAGGGGCGGGCCGTCGTGGCGGAAATTGCTGTCGTAGTCGTCTTCGATCACCAGGGCGCCGGCCTGGCGCGCCCCGTCGATCAGCGCCAGGCGCCGCGCCAGGCTCAGCACGCTGCCCACCGGGTACTGGTGCGAGGGTGTGGTGTAGACC
>NZ_JBKDTZ010000246.1:0-24540 GCF_046339755.1 Acidovorax sp.
CATCGAAGCTGGCCAAGAGATGGCTGTGGCCGCGCACGAGCTGGTGCACAAGCATGGCAAGGCGGTGCTGGGCGAAGCAAGGTGGAGGCAACTGCACGGGGTGATCGGCACCTGGGCGAACAGGCCTGAAGGAAGTCTGGAGCGCCAGGTCTACGACGAGGCCGCAGCGCGCGTGCAGGCTTCGCGGCCAGACAGCGCAGATACTGCCACCTACAGCAGTGAAGAGCTGTTCCCCTACGCCGTGCAGGTGGCCATGGAGCTGGGCGTGCAGCCTACGGCGCTGATGCCCATCAATTCGGTGCGGGGTTGGCTGGCGCGGGTGCGGGCCGCCATGCGCGAGGCATGGGACAGGCTCACGAACAAACCGGAGCTGTTCGACAGCCAAGACACGTGCCCGTCATGGAGATGCAGCGCGACGGCACGCTGATGGTCAAGGGCGACCCCGTACAGCTGCAGGAGCGCCTGCGCCAAGGCGGCGTGGTGCGCGTGCTGCGGCGCAAGGGCGGCGTGCTCGTCGGGCTCGACCAGGTGCGCAAGGCGCGGCAGTTGCTGGGCGGCCGTCAGCCTGCGCAACCTCATAATCCTGCACCAAGCCAAAGCGAGTTCGTTGCAGAGAGATACCGCAGCGGCTACAGTGATGCCAATGGACGCGTTCACGAACCAAACCAGCCCGACGATGGATTCGGACCCACTCAAGGCGACGCCCGAGCGGCCGGCGATGGTGCTTTGCGGCGGGGTGGTGGAGCACCCTTACCGCATCGGACCGCCTCTCTCGTGGGAGTCGGATTTGCCGGGCGAATGGAGCCAGCCGACGACCAAGGGACCAGCCAGGGGATTCTGCGGCGGGGTGGAAGAACACCCTTACCGCATCGGACCGCCACTCTCGTGGGACTTGGAATCGCCGAGCGCGTCGAGCTTGCCGGCAGCCAGGCCCTTGTCGGTGAACGGGTAGATTCGCCAGAGCAACGTTGCCTGCCGACTGCTCAACGGCTGCGGCCCATGGCGTACCGCTTACCCGCCCTCCTCACCCGCCCGCCCGCCGCCACACCAGCCCCAGCGCCTTGAATTTCTGCCAGGCAGTGGCGCGTTCATCCGAGAGCACGTCGAGAAAGTCCGACAGGCGTTTGGACTTGACCATGGTGTAGATGGTCAGCGCGGTGGTCAGCACGAACACGAGGGCAAAGATGCCCAGCTTGCGGCCCAAAGGCGCGTCGGCCTCGGCCAGCAGGTTCATGCCCAGGAAGCCCGTGGTCACGGTGCCGATCAGGCCGAAGATGGTGACGACCGTGAGCCGCACGACGGTATTAGCCTGGCGGCGCAGGCTGTCGGCGTCCAGGTACTGGTTCATTTCGCCGATGCGCTCCTTGACCTCGGTGTACAGCGGGTCCAGCCCGAGGTGGTTGGCGCACATGCGAAACAGGGCGCGCACCTGGGCCTGCTCGGACACCTCGTGGAACCAGTAGCGGTGCGTGAAGCGCAGAAAACCGGCGAAGCTGTCGCGGATGGTGCGCTTGAAGCGGCGCACGCTGGCGGCGTCGGCAATGTCCAGGTCTTTCAGGGCCTCGGCCAGGCGATCCGAGAACATCAGCAGCGCCGCCTTCTGGAAGTGCGCAATCAAGAACAGCAGGAAGTGCTGGTGCCTGAACTGCGCCAGCACACCCCGGTCGCGGCAGACGTAGAACGGGCTGCTGGCATCGCCCAGCACCAGCAGTGAATGGCCGCTGCACAGGTAGCGGGTGTTGGGGGCAGCGCCGCTGCTGCTCCAGAAGCGGTCGTAGCAGAACCGTTTTTCAAAATCGGCCAGGTGCTCTTCGGAATAAGGCAGGCAGGTGCCATCATCGCTGGGCTGGGCCGCCCCCGTGACCAGGCCGAAGCGGATGAAGTCGCTGCGGCTGAGCGCGCGCGGGTCGTCCAGCGCCAGAAAGGCCAGCTGCGGCATGCGGTAGTACTCGATCTGCCGGTAGCGCAAGGGGCCGGTGCGCTCGGAATGGTCGCTGACCAGCGGCTCCAGCAGCCAGGCCCAGTGGGCCGAGATGCGCGGGGCGCGGTGGTTGCTGACGTGGGCCATGAAGAGGTCGCGCTGGTTGGCGTCGGACGCGGCCAGCACCTGCCCGGCGGCGTCAAGCCACTCGGCGCTGTACAGGCAGTGCTGGGCATGGCCCTCTGCATCCCAGCCGGCGGGGTAGCCACGGCCGAAGCGGTACAGCAGCTCCTGCGCCTGGGCGAGCTGCAGGTCGCGGGCGCTGACCTCGACATTGAGCAGCACCAGATCCAGGTCGAGAAAAAAGTACAGGTCCACATGCACGATGTCGAGCCTGATGGGCGCATCGCCGGGGCGCAGCACCGCCCGCACGGCGCTGACGTCGCTGCGCCGGAACACCCGCATCGGCGAGCCGGTGGCGCTGCTGCCTGGCTGGCTGCGGCCTTCGCCATACAGGAACCGCTGCACGTAGGGCAAAAAGGTCACGAACTCGTTGTAGTGGCGTTCGTGAAAACGGCTGCTGTCGCCCGTGAATTCGTCCACCACCTCGCGCCAGGGCGAGGCCTCCTCGCCCATGTCCGCCAGCAGTTGCCAGGGCTTGGCGTGCCGGCCTTCGGAGCCGCGCACCGGCATCAGGCGCAGGGGCCACAGCAGGACCTGGCGAAACTCCCGCACGCAGGCGGGGTGGGACTCAGCGGACATGGGTGGCCTTTCGTGGGGAGCCCGGCACAGACGATGCTACCCAAAACTGCGGGGGATGGGTTGCTCGCGCAGGCCATCGAGTGCCCCGTTCAGGGCGAGGTGGACAAAGTCGGCCGGTATCAGGCCGCCACGCGGCCACTCTCCGCCAGCCGCTTGAGCGATGCCAGGGTGATGGGAAGCCCGGTGCGCAGGGGATTGCCGACGATGGGGCCGAGCACAAAAGACAGCGCGCCGGAAAACGTCACCCGATGGACGACTTCGGTGGTGCCCGCCGCCGTGGGGCGGAGCTCGTGCTCGAAGAGCATGCGAAAGAGGGGAATGCGGGACTCGACGGTGAACGATTGGTTGGGCACCACGGAGATGAAATCCATGGGGACCGACATCCCCTTGGGCGGGGTGATGCGGCCCTTGCTCCCGGTCTGGAAGGGGCCGTCGATCGATGAGTCCTTGGAGTCCGGGTCCCAGGCTTTCCAGTTGCCGACATCCGCATAGATCGCGAAGATCCTCTCGGGGGGCACGGAGACGGTGACTCGGCTTTCCACTTGCATGCGGGTGCTCTTGTTGGGCTTACCGACGATTCAACGATGCCCCAGACTCTAACGGCTATGGCAGGTGTGCCGCGCACAAAATAGCGCTGGAGAGTCGGGATGCGCGTACCGACAGGGCCTGCAACCGGCCAGCATCGCCTTGACATTCAAAGACCACGATCAGTATCGTCATGGGCATGAAAACCATGCAGTGGATTGAAGTTCAGGGCGCGTTGTTGGCCGTGGAGTGCGAGGCAAATCATGGCGTCACTGGCGTGCCAGTTCTTTTCTTGCACGCCAACGTTGCAGACCGGCTCATGTGGCGAGGCCAAGTGGATGCGCTAGCAACACGCCATCCGGTCATAAGCTATGACCGCCGGGGTTTCGGAGAGTCGCGCACATTGCGCTCGACACCGCATTCCCATGTGGCCGATCTCTGGGCGGTGATGGATTCGCTTGGATATGACCGGGGGGTATTGGTAGGCTGCTCCCTGGGCGGCCGTATCGCCATCGACGCAGCATTGGCTCGGCCAGACCGCGTGAGCGGCCTGGTGGTCGTTGCGCCGGGGGTCAGTGGTGCGCCACCAGCGCAACATGGCGATGAGGTCACGGCACTGATGGATGCGATCGGCGATGCGGCGGCGCGGGACGATCTGGATGCAAAGAATGAACTGCAGGCGAGGCTCTGGCTGGACGGCCCCTTGGGTCCGCCAGAGCGCGTAGGAGGCGAGGCTCGCCAACTTTTTCTTGCAATGAACGGTACCGCCTTGCGGGCCGATAGCCCCGGGGTCGCATCTGAGGAGCCGCCCGCATGGGACTGCGTGGAAGCGATACAGGCACCCACCCTTGTGCTGTGGGGCGATCTTGACGTGCCCTACCTGCAGAAGCGATGCAAGTTGCTTGCCCAGCGCATACCTGCAGCCCAAAGCTTCGTGATTTCAGGCACCGCACACCTGCCGGTTCTGGAGGCACCCGAGCAGTTCAATGCAGTGCTTGGGCGCTTTCTCGATAATTTGTAAGCTCGCAAGCGCGCTGTTGGCGCCTCGCGCCACCAGTGTGCCGCAGGTAAACCTAGACCACTGAAACCGAGAAATCGGCTGCACGGGCTTTGCCAATGCGGCAATCCAATCGTCTAAAAATGGCGCCCCAGCCGGGCCCGCCGCCCCCTGGGGGCCGGCACAATCGGTGCATTCAGCCCGACCGTTCGGCCCAGCCCTCCCCCGTCCACCGCCGCAATAATCACCCATGCAAACCCTTGTTCTCGGCGCCGGCATGGTCGGCGTCAGCACCGCCCTCGCCTTGCAGCAGCGCGGCCATGCCGTCACCCTGGTCGACCGCAAGGCCCCGGGCCAGGAGACCTCGTACGGCAATGCCGGCATCATCCAGCGCGAGGCCGTGCAGCCCTATGCCTTTCCGCGCAACATCGCCACGCTGGCACGCATTGCCACCGGGCTGAGCAACGACGCCCACTACCACTGGGGCGCCCTGCTGCGCCTGGCGCCGCAGCTGCTGGGCTACTGGGCCGCCTCGACGCCTGCGCGCTACGCGCCCATCGCCCAGGCCTACAGCCGCCTGATCGCCCACTGCCTGACCGAGCATGGCGGCTGGATCACCGACGCCGGCGCCGCCGACCTGGTGCACCGGCAAGGCTGGATGCAGCTGTACCGCACCGCCCCGGTGTTCGACGCGGCGGCCACGCTGGCCCGTACCACCGCGGCCGCGCCCGGCCAGGCCAGCCCGGTGCTGGACACAGCGGCCCAGGCCGCCGCCCAGCCCGTGCTGCAGATACCGCTGGCCGGCGCCGTGCACTGGCAGGACCCGTGGACCGTGCGCGACCCTGGCGAGCTGGTGGCGCGCTATGCGCGGCTGTTCGTGCAGCGCGGCGGCCACCTGGCCACGGGCGATGCGCTGACGCTGCGCCAGGAGGGCAGCGGCTGGGCCGTGCAGGTGGACTCCGGCAGCATCAGCGCGCAGCACGCCGTCATCGCCCTGGGCCCCTGGGCCGGCGAACTTACCACGCGACTGGGCTACCGCCTGCCGCTGTTCAGCAAGCGCGGCTACCACCGCCACTTTGCCGGCGGCCCCAGCCTGACCATGCCAGCGCTGGACATCGAGCGCGGCGTGATGCTGGCGCCCATGGCGCGCGGCCTGCGCCTGACCACGGGGGCCGAGTTCGCGCTGCTGGACGCGCCCGCCACGCCGGTGCAACTGCGCCGCGCCGAAGAGTCCACGCGCGAGCTGCTGCCCCTGGGCCAGCCTGTGGAGGCCACGCCCTGGCTGGGCGCGCGCCCCTGCACCGCCGACATGCTGCCCGTGCTGGGCCCGGCGCCGCGCCACGCGGGCCTGTGGTTCAACTTCGGCCACGCGCACCAGGGTTTCACCCTGGGCCCCGTCACCGGTCGGCTGGTGGCCGAGTTGGTCAGCGGTGAGAAGCCGTTCGTGGACCCGGCGCCTTATTTGGCGCAGCGGTTTTTGTAACAGCGCAGTCCGCGCACGCGGCGCGGTCCCGCCCCTCACCGCGCCCTGCAGCGCGTTCGGCGGTGAACCCTGCTGGCATCACCCATATTGGCGATTGTGGTGATCGCTCCATTGGTTTGAAATCAAGAAACCAATGGATACAAGTGTGTCCATGTGGACACATGCGCTTCGTGCGCGTTTTCCTTGTCACCCTCTGCCGGCCACCACAACCCCAAGAATCCCACGCCGGCTCAACTTCGATCCATCACCGCCATGCGCCTTACCTGCACGCTCAAGAAAATTGCCGCCGCCACCGCCCTCGTCGTCGCCAGCCTGGGCGCCGCCAGTTCCGCGTGGGCCGACATCACCGCATCGGCCACCACCAGCGGCTCGGCCAGCGCCTACACCCTGGTCGCCCGAATCACGCCCGACGCGCAGTACCTGGGCCGCGGCAAGCTGTACTTCGTGATGCTGCACGGATCGCAGATCTACGTGCTGTCGGAAACGCGCGGCTTCATCCCTTACACCGGCGGCGAGCCCGAGGCCTACCGCGGCATCACCCAGGCCACCGAGACCATCACCGTGCCGGGCTGGAACACCACCGCCCAGGCCGGCGCCGCCATCTTCGTGGGCTTTGGCACCGATGTGATGGACATGATCAACAACGGCAGGTTCAAGCAGGTGGCCACCCTGCCCCAGGCGCCCGCGCCGACACCCACGCCCACGCCAACGCCAACGCCCCCCGTTGTGACCAACCCCTATGCGGCCTACAGCGGCAACTACCTGTGCATCAGCGAAACGGGGTCCAGCTACACGGTTTCCGCCACCATCACGGCCACCCAGGCGGTGGTGGATACGTCCAGGATCCTCACCATTCCGGACTACACCTTCAACGTGCCCTACAGCAACATTGGCACCACTGGCGACCGCATCTATACCAACAACGCATTCCCGCTGCGACTGGTGTCCGTGGACACGACCGCTGGAGCCCGCTACCCGCTGGCCCTGGGCTACGCGAGCAATGGCTCCAGCACGCCGCGCGTTTTCATCTGCTCCCGGCGCTGAGCGCCATCAGGGCAGGCAACTGGCGCGGCCGACGGCATGGACGAGTGACGCACAACCGCCGCGCAGACTGGGGCCGTGCCAGCGACACGCAGGCCAGGGCCGCACCACACCCACGCTTGCAGGCCGCGGCAGCCGTTGATCCGCGAACCGGATGGCCGGCAGCGCCGGCCCCACCACCTCGATTCCTACCGCCATGAAGTTCGCCAGCCCATTCAAGAAAATCTCCGCCACCACCACCCTCGCCGTCGCCAGCCTGGGCGCCGCCAGCCCTGTGTGGGCCGACATCACGGCATCGGCCACCTCCAGCGGCTCGGCCCGCGCCTACACCCTGGTGACCCGCATCACGCCCGACGCGCAGTACGTGGGCCGCGGCAAGCTGTACTTCGTGATGCTGCACGGCTCGCAGATCTATGTGCTGTCCGAAACGCGCGGCTTCCTGCCCTACACCGGCGGCGAGCCCGTGGAGTACCGCACCATCACCCAGGCCAGCGAGACCATCACCGTGCAGGGCTGGAACACCACGGCACAGGCTGGCGCGTCGATCTTCGTGGGCTACGGCTCCGACGTGATGGACATGCTCAACAACGGCAGGTTCAAGCTGGTGGCCACGCTGCCGGCGGCGCCGGCACCACCGCCGAACATCCAGTATGCGGCGTACAGCGGCACCTACATGTGCTTTGACGACCATGGCCGCTCGGGGTCCGTCACCGCCACGTTCACGGCCAGCCGGGCGGTGGTCGACACCACGCAGCTGTCGGCCATTCCAGACTACTCGTACGATCTGCCGATCAACAACCTGGCCTATGAGCCTGACATGCTGCTCTACAGAACCCAGACCTATCCAGTGCGCGCGGTCGGCCTGAGCCTGGTGCGCACCAGCAGCCCGTACACCATGGTGGTCGGCTACCAGGCCAGCCGCTCCAGCACCGAGATCGTCTACGGCTGCACCAAGCAATAACCATGTGGAGAACAAGAGAGATGGCACCGTCTAACACCCCCTTGCGGACCATGGCTGCGCTCGCAGCCATGGCCGGCAGCAGCCTGATCGCCAGTCCCGCGTTTGCCGTTATCACCGCATCGGGTTCCTTCACAGGCACGCCCCAGTCACTGGACTACGTGGCAACCGTCTCGATCGACAGGGCTTTCCTGGGCGCAAAGCTCTACCTGGTCATGCAGCATGGGCCGAACGTCTTTCTGCTCACGCGCGACCGGGGCTTCGTGCTCTACACCGGCGGCGAGATTCCGGAGTACAAGAGGATCGACCAGACCGAGGACATCATTCCCCTGATGAACTTCAACGTCAGCGCAGTGCCGGGCGCGCCGATCCACGTGGGCTATGGAGTGGATGCCTGGGACATGATCAACAACGGCCGGTACAAGACGGTAAACATCACGCCGCCATCGAATGGGCCATTGCCCTCCCTGCCCAACCCCTATGCAGCTAATACCGGCGAGTACCAGTGCATTGACAAGTACTACACGCCGATGCCGGGCCCGGTGAGCGCCTGGATCAACGCCGATACCGCGGTGGTCGATACATTTCGGCTGTCGGGTATCCCGTCCACCCACTACAACGTGCGCTTCGGCCCGAAATTCGGCCCGGTCGCGCGCGAGCCCGAGCCCCACAGGGCCTACCACAACGGGGTAGACACCTACCCCCAGAAAATCGTGCTCATGGACCCCAGCCTGAAAGGCAACTACCCGCTGGTCATCATGTACCAGCGAGAGCGCTACGGAACCCAGACGATCTACTGGTGCAAGAAGTAGCAGCAGCAGCATCAGGTGAATGCATGGGGATGCCGCCTTCGCATGAAAGCAGAACGGGTTCTGCACGGCCAGCCTCGCCGCGCTGCTGCTGCCACCGGTCTTGTGCATCTGCGGCCTGCGAGACCCCTCCCGGTCAAAACCCACCGAAGGGCCGCCTCCCCCATATTGGCTATTGCGAACAAGGCAGCGTTGCCTTGAAATCAAGAAACCATTGGATACAAATGTGTCGGTAATGGTTGTGCGCTCCGTACCCCATTCGTACGTTTCGTATGTGTCGTTTTCTTCGTTTCTCCACCTGCTGGCCACCACAACCCCAAGAAGCCCAAGCCAGCGCAACCCCGAATCGCCGCCGCCATGACCCTCTCCCGCACGCTCAAGAAAGTAGCCATCACCACTGCCATCGTCGCCAGCCTGGGCGCCGCCAGTCCTGTGTGGGCCGACATCACCGCATCGGCCACCGCCAGCGGCTCGGCCCGCGCCTACACCCTGGTGACCCGCATCACGCCCGACGCGCAGTACGTGGGCCGCGGCAAGCTGTACTTCGTGATGCTGCACGGCTCGCAGATCTATGTGCTGTCGGAGACCCGCGGCTTCCTTGCCTACACCGGCGGCGAGCCCGTAGAGTACCGCACCATCACCCAGGCCAGCGAGACCATCACCGTGCAGGGCTGGAACACCACGGCGCAGGCCGGCGCGTCGATCTTCGTGGGCTACGGCTCCGACGTGATGGACATGCTCAACAATGGCAGGTTCAAGCTGGTGGCCACGCTGCCGGCGGCGCCCGCGCCCGCACCGACACCAGCTCCCGCTCCGGCGCCCACGCCCGCACCGGCCCCGTCCAGTCCCTACGCAGTGCACAACGGCAGCTACACGTGCTATGACCGTTCCGGGCGCTCAGCCTCCGTGACGGCCACATTCACGGCCAGCCGGGCAGTGGTCGACACCACGTGGCTGACGGGCATCCCCGACTACACCTTCAACGTGCCCGTCAGCACGCTGGTCCAGGAGCCGGGCCTGATGATCTACAACAACCTGAGCTATCCGGTGCGGGTGGTGGTGCTCGACCTGACGCGGACCCTGCCCTACGGCATGTCGCTTGTCTACCAATCGAGCATGTACAGCGCCGAAGTGGCCTATAGCTGCCTGCGGCGCTAACACCGCGCCGAGCGCTGCATCTGGAGCCTGCCCAGGCTCCTACACATTCACCGCCGCCCCATCCACCGCCCAGCGGCACTCCGCCATCCAGGTGGGCAGTGCCGGGTCGCGCACCACAGGCGCCAGGGCGCGCAGCGTGGTGTCCATCTGGCTGTCAAACCAGTGCAGCTTGCGCTCGGCGAACTGGATGGACGACAGCGCCTGCAGCACCAGTTTGCCGCCGTCCACCACGGGCAGCGGCAGCGCCGCGTTGAACGCCATGTCCAGCGACGGGTGCTCACGCACCAGCTCCTGCAAAAAGGCGCAGGCCCCATCGATGGCTTGCGCATGCCGCGCATGGAAGGCCGGGCTCATTTCCTGTGCGCCCAGGAACTTGGCAACCCCCGCGAGCGATTCAAACGGGGTGGGCAGGCGGGTGGGTGTGGGGGTCGTTGAGGGCATGGTGGCAATCGGCTGGGCTGAGGAATGGCAATGTCAACGCAACGGCGCGCAGGCACCATCCATCATGGCCAGCGCGCACCTGAAGTATGCGCCTACCGCAGGCCCTGCAACCCAGGCAGGGTGCAAAATGCACCGTACATGCCCACCTTACCTTACGTAAACCACCGGCAACGCAGCCGCGTTGCATGAAAGTGCTGCTGCAACCGGACCCTGCCATGCCCATCCGTACCACCTTGCGCAACCTCATCGCCAGCGCCGCCCTGGCACTGGGCCTGGGCGCCACGCCCGCCTTTGCCCAGATCACCACGGTGGCCACCACCATCAGCGGCACCACGCAGGCCCTGAACTTCGCCGTCAGCGTCAACCCCGAGGCGCAGTTCCTGGGCCAGGGCAAGCTGTACTTTGTGCTGCTGCACAACAACCAGTTCTACCTGCTGTCCGAGACACGCGGCTTCGTGCCCTACACCGGCGGCGAGATCCCCGAATACCGCACCATGCGCCAGTCGACGGAGACCATTGCCATCGGCAACTGGAACACCAGCGCGCAACTGGGGGCAGCCGTCTTCGTAGGCTACGGCACCGACTTCTTCGAGATGCTGGCCAGCGGCCGCTTCCGCCAGGTGGCCACCCTGGCGGAATACCCCATCCCCCCCGTGGTGAACCCCTACGCGGCCTACAGCGGCGCCTACCTGTGCTCCAGCAGCGCGGGCGCCAGCTACAACGCCACCGCCACCATCACGAACACCCAGGCGGTGGTGGACACATCGCGCATACCCGCCATCCCGGTGCCCAGCGTCAGCCTGCCGTTCGACGGCCTGGGCAGCAGCGGCGACCGCATCTACGCCAACCGCAGCTTTCCGCAGTACCTGGTGTCCCTGGACACGACCGCCGGCGCACGCTACCCGCTGGCACTGGCCTACCAGGCCAGCGACTTCAGCACCTCGCACATCTTCGTGTGCACAAGGCGCTGAAAACGCCCTTCCCTTCGGCGTTGCAGGCCTGCGGCAAGGCCCGTGAGGCCACCGCCCAGCGCCGCCCGGCGACCGCCTGTCGGCGCGCAGCGCCATGTCGTGACATTTGGTTTCGCGCCACAGTGAGCGCGGCACCCCGGTGATAGATTCGCCGGTCGCTCGGCCCTGTGCCGGGCGTTTTTTCCGCCCGAATCCACGCCAACCCATCCCGCACGACATGGCCGTTACCGTCTCCGACCTGCAGAACATGCGCTTTTCCGGCAACCCACAGGCCGATGCCCTGCTGGGTGGCACGCCCATCTGGAACTTCTGGCCCGACGGCCGCAAGGTGATCTACTACACCTTCGACGCCAGCGCCGGCAGCGAGGCGACCAAGAAGACCGGCAGCGCGGTCACGGCCTTCAACGCCGACCAGAAGCAATCCACCCTGCAGATCCTGCAGCACGCCTCGGCCGTCACCGGCTTCGTCTTCTCCGAGGTGGCCACCTCGGCCCAGGCCGACCTGCACTTCGCCGCCACCAACCTGCAGGGCCCCTCTACCGCAGGCCTGGCATCGTCGGGCTACGGCTACAGCTACTCCGGCCCCAACCAGACCGTGAACTCGCTGAACATCGAGGCCGTGGTCTACCTGGACAACGTGGAGCACGCCGGCATCAACAACCGGCCCACGGCCGGCGGCGCCGGCTACGAAGTGCTGCTGCACGAAGTGGGGCATGCGCTGGGCCTGTCGCACCCCTTCGACTCCTCGCGCCCCCTGCCCGCGGGGCAGGACAACACCAACAACACCGTCATGTCGTACACGCATGCCGGCCCCAACAAGACCACCTTCCAGGCCTACGACCTGCTGGCGTTCGACTGGCTCTATGGCCGCGACGGCCTGGGCGGCACCTACGGCTTCAACTCGACCAAGGGCCCGACGCTGACCTTCGATACGGCCCCGGCACCAGCCCCCGCTCCAGCCCCCGCTCCAGCACCCACGCCAGCGCCCGGACCAGCCCCTGCACCAGCGCCCACCCCCACCCCCACGCCCGCGCCTGCGCCCACCCCGGATCCCAAGCCGGGCCCTGCGCCCGCGCCCACACCGGCCCCTGCGCCCACGCCGCCCAAGCCGGTCCCTACGCCCAGCAACCCCAACCTGCCCAGCGGCACCACGGGCACCGCCGATGCCGACCTGTTCAACAGCAAGCCCGCCAACGAGACCTTCACCGGCGCTGCCGGTGTGGACACGCTGGTGACCCACGGCCTGCGCGGTGGCTACACACTGCAGCCGCTGCCCGGTGGCGGCTGGCAGCTCAACGACAAGGGCGCCGGCCACGACGGCCTGGACACCCTGCAGCAGATCGAGCGCGTGCGCTTTGCCGACCACTCCGTGGCGCTGGACCTGAACGGCGCTGCCGGCACCGCCGCGCGCCTCATCAGCACCTTGCTGGGCTCCGACGCGCTGAAGAACAAGGGCCTGGTGGGCGCCGTGATCAAGGCCGTGGACGAATCGGGTGCCACGCCCCAGCAACTGGCAGAACTGGCCCTGACCGCCGTGGCCGGCCCCTCCGCCACGCCCCATCAGGTGGTGGCCCTGCTGTACGCCAACCGTTCGGCACTGCGGCCGATGCCGCCACCGTGCAGAACTTGGCAGGCCTGCTCCAATCGGGCAGCTACACCGGCGCATCGCTGACCTGGGCCGTGGCCAGCTCGGACCTCACGGCCAGCAAGATCAACCTGGTGGGGCTGAGCCAGGTGGGGCTGGAATACATTTGAAACGAATGGATGCGCAGGGACCGCCTGCGCATCCACGGCCTTCGCGCAGTCCACGCCGCGCCCGGCGCAGCCCTACCTTTGGGGGATACCGCCCGCCAGAAATTTGCACTCCAATCACGTTCGATGCCCCTTGACAAGCAATGCTTTGCCAAGTGCAGACATGCTCGCCCCCAGCCATCCCAGGCCCCGGAGAACACTCCCTTCTGGTGCCATGGTCGCTGGGGCACAACATCTGGCCAAGCCAGCGACCGTGGCATACCCAACGTGATCACTGCACTTTTCGAATTCACCCGCTCCGGCGTCTGCAAGGTTGTACCGAGCGTGTCCGCCTCAACGGACGCCCAGGCCGTGCTGCTCAACTGGGCCCTCATGGCCAACGACCGCGCATTCCGCACGGTGCTCGACCTGCCCGACCGCCTGGTGGCCGAACTCACCTGGAATGAGCGGCACGACACCGCCCAGCGGCACGACCTCGACTCCTGGGCCCGCCGCCTGGACATCACCGTGTCCAACGCCCTGCGCATGTCGCACAGCGACTGGCAGACCACACGCCCCCTGGCGGCGTAAGGCGCCGCGCCCGCGCCAGGCACTGCCTGAGCCAGCCCGCCCCTCCCCCTGCAAGCACTTGGCAGGGCCTTATCAGACCGCCGTGGCAGTGAACAGCGCGGCCAGCCAGGCTACTCTGGATAGCTTGCCTTCCCTCCGCCAATGAAGACGGGGCCTTCACACCGGACCAAGAATCCGCTCGACCGGTCGCGAATCTCAAGCCCTTGCTCTCCTTCTGGCATGGCCACTATCTCGCATTGGATATCACAGCCAGACCAGCGAACCGGGCCACTTATATACACGCATTGCACAAATGTCACGCCAATGAAGTCCGTCGAACCGCCACTGCGCTGCAATCCGATGGTGAACCGGTCATGGCCATTGACATAGCCGGCAAAGAAAGCGTTTTCACCGCGCCACTCCGCAAAAAATGAAGCCAATCCATCCATATCTTTCTGTTTGAACTTCACGGCCCCACCTCCACCGGACTTCCATTGAAAAAGAAATTGGATTTCATCCTGTAGCTTTCATTCTTCATTATTTTCCAGATCTCCCAGTTCGTCACATTTCCAACGGGCACGCCTTCCAGCTCACGGCGGTGACCAATCCCTTTCTCGCCAAGCTTCAACACCTGCGGAAGCTCGTCCAAGGATCTCAGCACCCCATCCAGATTGACATTGATTTCCGAAGCATGTTCCATTGCCAGTGAAATGTTTCTTTCCAGTGCCTCATCAGACCCTGGCCAAGGCGAACCAAACAGGTTGGCATCACCCCCACCCCTTGCGTTGTAGATCCTGGAGCCATGAGCGCGCGCGAATTGCGCGAGGGAATTGGCCCTATCTCCAATGCGTGTCAGGCCAATACCGAGGCTGAAGCCCGCTGCAAAGGCTTCGCGCCCAGCGTCGGACAACCCGATTCTCTCGATCTCGGGCGGCAGCCGCAAGGACCGAGCAAGGCCCCTGCCACCGACCACACTGTTCTCAGTGGATCTCTCCAACTCAACGGCCTCAGCGCTCGCCTGGGGTGCCGCAGGCCCCTGTCCTTGCACCCAGCGATTGCCTTCGCGAGCAGCGCCACCACCGCCTTGAATGACCTCAGTCGCCAAGTCTGCGGATCCCTCGAAGCCGGGAAATTGCGGTACAGCATTCACGTCTGCAGCCGATGAAGCGCGTGGAGCTGCGTTCGACGCTTCCCGCTCCTGGGCTGCAGCATCCTCGCTTGCGGGCGGGGGCATGGCTGCCCGCGGCGACCGGCCCTGCCCACGGTGGTCATGGCCAACCACACCCAGTTGGAGGCGCCGGGGCTCGGACGACGGTCCCGGGGTGTCTATGGTCTCGACGCCTTCTGCAGGCGCGCTCATCACTGCACGCGCCAGAGCTGCCTCCTGCACGGGCACCATCGTTCCTTTCGCGAACCGTCTCGCGCCGCGTACACCACCGGCAAGCAGCGCCGCCTCAATGGCATCAGGATCTCCACGCACAGCAAGCATGCCGGACGCAAGCTCGATGACTTGGTTGCTAACAGGCGCGGCGGGCGGGACGCCCATTCCGTTGTGCCCTGGCAAGGAAAGCGGCAAAGCCGCCAGCGCCTGTTGCGCCTGCGCTGCTTGCTCTGGAGCCACCAACAGTCTGCGGTCAAACAAAAACACCTTGTCTACGCCCGCCTTGCCCAGAAAAGCTTCCAGCGCACGGGGATCACCCTCCACGCTCAGCGTACCTTTGTCGGTCAAGCGAACTGCACCGACAAAGGGTGCTACCGCAACGTCTGCGGGCGAACCCAGGGCTGTTTCGCCTTGTGGGGCCGATTCATGCGAGCCTGGGACTGTGGCAAGAAGCTGTTGCCCACCCGTCGCCTCGACCGGCTGGGCGAAAGTCCCGACGTCGGCATGGTGCCCGGTGGGTGCCTCCGACACGTCCAGATCGCCGTCTGTCACGGCACGCGTTTCCTCTCCGGCAGTGGAAGAGGCCACAGCTCCCAGCCCATTGGCATACGAGTTGCGCGCTGCAGTGCCGGGCGATCCGACGGGAGCAGTCGGTGCTGCCGTCTGGGCTGGCACGCGGGGCACAGGCAGGCCATCTGCACGCCTGCCATCGTTTTCGACAACATTTGCCGATGTTTCTCGCAAGGGATTGTGGACCCCGCCCAGCTCGCCGGCCACCTCCGCCAGCACCTGCCCAGGCTGGTCGATCTCTCCCTTTTGCGCCAACTGTTTCCCGGCTTCACCGGCACCACCCAAAGCCCCTTGCACACCGACCTGCAGTGGCACATTGATGGCCTGGCGCACGGCCGGGTTCTTGATGAGGACCTTGGGCACCAGCGTCTTGCTCGCAACGCCGCCGGAGACTGCGTCCATCGTCCCCACGATGGCGCCACCCGTCCCCGCATAGGCCGTGGCTTCGCGCAGCATCTTCGGATCGGCAAACAGCCTTCCCAGGCCTTCCTTGTCAGACGGATCCACGCCGTTGTCGCGCGCGAATTCACGGATGCCGCTGCCAAACTCGGTCAGCGCGCTGGTGCCGCCGGCCACAGCCGCGCCAGCAACGGGGCCCATCGTGGCAGCGGCGACGACCATCGGAATCATCTGCGCAGCGGACTGGGCCGTGACACCAGCGACCACCGCATAGGGGTCTTTCTTGAACACCTCCCAGGCTTCGCCAAAGATCTTGGCCTCCAACACCGCGCGCACCTGCGGCCGCGTGGTCATGCGGCTTGCGGCATCGGCCAGGGCGCCGGCCTCAGCCGTGTCGACTGCCATACCACCAAGCCGCTGGGAGGCGTGCGCGATATAGGTGCGCAGGCCCTGCGCATGGGTGCTGTCGCCCCGGCCTTCGCCTACCAGTTGGGCCAGCATCTCCTGGCGCTGCAGCAACTGGTGGGCTGCGGCGCTGGCGTTCATGGCCTGCAGGTTGGCGGAGGCGTTCGTTGCGCCGGCAAAGACTTCGTCGCGCAGTTGCGTGAACTCATCGCCCAAGCGGCCGAGCAAGCCCTTGCGTGCGGGGGCCTTGGACGCGGCACTTGCGATGCTGCGCGCAACGGGCGGCGCATCCGCCATGATCGATGGCACAGGGGCATCACCCGGCCGGGCGGCGCTCGGACGCCAACCGTCGTTCACAGGCACTGTGGGTGCCGCGTCCGGCCGCGAGGAAGGCGACTGCTGCACGCCATCGCCCGGCCCCAGCGCCACAAGCTCGAACCCAGACCAATCAACGTCAGCGTCGGAAACGCCCGGCGCATCCACCAGCTCAAACCGGGACCAGTCCATCACCGCCCCTTTGCCTGGAGTTCAGGCCGGCCATTGCGCACCACGTACTGCTGGCCATTGGCGTCGCGCACGACCGCGCCGTCGCGCGGCGCGGACGAGAGCGGCCGAGTCAGCTTGGCGCCGGTGCCTGCCAGCGAGCCGGGGCCAAGCCCACCATTGGGGACGGAGCCCATGGGCTGCAGAGCAGACTCTGCCCCAGGGCGCACACCTGGGCGCTCGGGCTGCGGGGCACTGCCGCGCTGGAAGGCCGCGGCCACGTCAAGGGCCGAGCCACCGCCCTGCTCCACCGCCACGGCGCTGGCTTCGGCCAGGTCGTTCAATCCAAACTGCCGCTCGCCGCGCGCATGCGCCTCCAGCTTGCCCGGGTCCAGGAACAGCGTGTACAGCCGCTGCAGGGCCTGCGCGCCCTTCTCGCGGTCGTAGGCGGCGCGCTCCAGCGTGGTGGTGGGCGGCGCGGCGCCCATGTCGCCGGTACGGTCGTAGCGTGCAAAGTCCCCGGCCGTCCGTGCCACGGCGTTCATCACCGGCATGCCAAAGCCCACATCGGCCAGGCGCAGGCCGGCGTCTTCATCGACGGCGCGCACGCGGTTGATGAGGTCCTGCCGCTGCCCCGGCGTCTGGGCGCGGGCGGCCTCCTCCATCAGGTTGAAGCCCCGGCTGCCGGCCAGGCGCGTGCTCATCTGCTCCTGCTGCCATTGCCGGTCGGCCATGCGCTCCTGCTGCTTTTCATGCAGCAGCGCGCGCTGCGCCTGCACCTTGTCTTCGTCGGTGGCCACGGCCGACATGCCGGCGCCCACGCCCTGCAGCGTGCCACCCAGGAGATTGGCGAAGAAGCTCATTGCACACCTCCCTGCGGCAAGGCCACGTGCGCGCCGTGGGCCGTTTGCGGGCCTGTGCCGGGTGGGGGGGGCCGTCGCGGCGCTGCGCCCCGCGTCGGCGGCATCAGGCCCGCATCGGCGTCCAAGCGCATGTACTCGGCGATGGACTCCTGCATCACCCGCTGCAAAAAGGGCTCCAGCTGGTCGTCGGGTACCAGGCCAGCGTCGTTGGCCAGGCCGGCCACGTCTTTCACGAACTGCACACCGGCATGCAGCAGCACGGCAGGGTCCACAGGCTGGCCGGCCTTTTCCGACTCCATCGCAAGAAAGCGCAGGGTCGCCGTGCCGAAACGCACCGCCGCCCCCGCCGGGTCGATGTCCATCGCCGCGCGCCATTCCCGGGCCGACTCGCCCAGCAACTGGCGCGCGCGGCCGAGGATCATGTCGAACTGCGCCTGTTGCTCAGCGCTGGCGGGGGTCTTGCCGCCCGGGGCGGCGGCGCTGGCGCCTTGCCCGGCCGGGCCCTGCATGGCCATTTCATGGAGGTTCATCGGGAGTCCTTCATTGCACGATGCGCGTGGTTGGAGTGAAGCCATAACGCTGCTTTTGCCAGGCAAGCTTGTCCTTTTCGTCCTTGGCATTGGCCGCGCCGCTGATACCGACGCCTACGCCCTTGATCAGCTCGCCGACGGCTTTGTCGTTGGAAAGCAGCCTGTCGAAAAAGCTGTTGGCTTGCGGCTTGCCGGCGGCCTGCAGCCCAGAAGCATTGGTAGCGGACGCACCTGGCTTCGACATGGAGTTCTGGGCGGCAGAAGCGTTGGGCTTCGCGGCGTCGGCAGCCGCAGCCTGCGGGCCTACGGCACCGCCCTGCGACGTGTTTGTGGCTGGTGGCGCTGCAAGGGCTTTCGCATCTTTCCCCAGCGCGCCACCGTCGTCCAGCAGGTCAACACCCTTGCTGACTTCGGGTGCGAAGGGGGTAGGCGTCCGCGCGGCGCTCATCTCGATGGAGGTCGTGTCACCCGGCGTGAGCGTGCTGTTGCCAAACGCGTCCGTCGTGCCCGAGAAGTCGCCAGTAGCCAGGCTCGCCGAGCCCACGCCGTCCGCGAGCGGGAATGCGTCCTTCATCGAATTAAGCCCGAAGGAATCCGTGCCATCGAGCATGGCTTTCGCGCTCAGTGTGCCGCCCGCCTCCGTCAGGCCAGCGGCTCCCTCTGCCCCGCTGCCGAAATCGAACCCTCCGTTCACGGCCCCGTAGACGGCCCCGGCCACGTTGGCAATCATCACCAGGTCCTCTCCGAACACCTTGGACGCGGCCTTGTTGATCTTGTCGTTGACGCCCGTTACCTGGAAGACCACCGATGCCGCCGTGGCCATCATCGTGGCTGTGGTCGCGGCAACACCCAAGGCAGTGGCGCCGTAGGAAACGAGGATGGGAACAATGATGGCCATGGATCAGCTCTCCAGTGCGGACACGTAGGCCGTGCCCATGACGCCAAAGCCGCGGCGGGCCATGACCTTGTTGAAACGTGCCGGATCGGCGATGCCGGCGTAGTCGTGCACCACCAGTTGCACGGCGCGCATGCGCCGTGCCCAGTCCTGCAGGGCTGCCAGCAGGCGCAGGCCGGAGCCGTTCTCGGCGTACCACAGCAGCTCATAGGCGGTCTGGTGGCGGTTGAACAGCCCGGGCTGCACGATGCCTGCGATGAGGCCGCGCACCGTGCCGCCCTGCTCGCTTACGAAAACCGCACCGGCCAGGCCGTGGATGACGCCGAGAAAGGACGCCTGCACATGCGCGAGTTCCACCGGCTGGCTGGCGAACTGGCTGGCGGCGTGCTCGCGCAGGGCCAGCGCAGTCAGGGCGGGAAGGTCTTCGCGCGTGGCGCGGCGGATGATGGTCATCAGGCTCACCCCCCAGCATCGCCATTTGGAATGGGCGCGGCTGCTGGCGCGGGCGCAGGCGCTGGAGCGGCCTTCGGCTCCGTCTTGATGATCCAGCTGTCCGGGTTGTAGCCCAGGCGGTTCGACAGCGCCGTGAGTTGCGGGTTGTAGGTCGCGGCCAGGTCGGCGATGGCGCGGTCCGCCTTCTCGGGCGACAGATCCGCCGTGTTGACCTGGAACACCTTGTTGGCGTACTCGGCGCGCAGGTTGTTCAGCGAGGCCCGGTCATCCGCGTTCATCTGCTGCTGGGCCCTGCGGTCGTCGGCATCCACCTGCATCTGCGTGCGCAGCACGCTGGTGTCGGGCTGGACGCTGGCCAGCCTGCCGCTCAGGTCCATCTGGCCCAGTTGCAGGCGTGCCGCAATGTCCTTGTCGTCGCGCAGGGCCTGCTGCTGGGCCGTGAACTGGTCGCGGGCCGACTGGTAGCCGTTCTGGATCGCGTCGCGCTCCAGCGTCAGCTGCTGCTGGCGGTCCAGCATCCTGTAGTCGCGGTCGAACTGCTGCTGCGCCGCCCACTCGTTGGCCTGCACGTTGAAGTCGGCCATGTAGGCATCGCGCACGAACTGGTTGTTGTCGCGCGCGAAGGTGTTGGCCTGGCCGGCGTTGAACTCGCCCGCCCGGGCGTAGGTGGCCGCGTCCTGGGTGGCGATGGGCATGGCCGCGTCGTACAGCGCCGACTCGCCGGCCGTGGCCGCCATGCTGCTGTTGAGCAACCCCCGCGTATTGGCCGTCTGCATGGCGCGCGCACGCGCCTGCTGCATCAGCGGGCTGTCGTCGGCAATGATCTGCTGCAGCTGGCTGCGCACCGTCTCGTTGGGCGCCACGTCCCAGCGCGTCATGCCCTGCAGCTGCGACAGGTTGATGCCCGTGGTGGGCGGCTTCTTCGTGTCCTTGGTCCAGCCCTTCTGGGCGTCGTAGGTGTAGTCGTAATACGGCTTCTCCAGCCCGCCCTGGGTGCCGTAGCCGCCCATCGCCGAATCCTCGGCCGACCAGCCGTAGATCTGGCCGAACTGCTTTTGCGTGAGTTTCATGCCCGTGGCCTGCTGCGCTGCCTCCTGGCTGGTCTTGCCCACGGACCACTGGCGCGCCTTGCCGATCTCGTCGGCGGTCAGGTCGCGCCCACCCTCCCATCCCGAGGACACCGGGGTTGCAGCAGCCACGGCGGGTGCGGGCGCAGCGGCCGGTGTGGAAGCCGAGCTGTAGGAACTCCCATCGGGCGTGCTGCCCCAGGCCTGGCGGGCCAGGTTGAACTGCTCCTGCGTCACGCCAAAGTTCTTGGCGCCGGAGTCGAAGATGTCGGCGTCGTTCATGCCGCTGGCCTTGGCGTTGTTGTAGGCCGTGGTGATCTGGTCTTGCGTATATCCCGCCATGGTCAATATCCTTTGCTGCGATCGGTAGTGCCGCGCTGCTGCGCCTGCAGGGTGATGCGCGCGGGCAGCGCCAGCAGGGCCCCAAGCTCCTGGATGGCGGCCTGCGCGGCGCGGATCTCGGCATCGGTGGAGCGCGCCGTGGTGCACACCGCCGTCAGCTCCGCGATGCGCTCGGCCGCGTAGGCCTGCACGCCGCGCCACACGGCCGTGGCGGGGTTGATCTGTTCCATCCAGCTCATGTGAAATTCCCTCTGGTCATATCCCCCTCCCGTTCATGGCGGCGAACTGCATCTCGGCGTTGAGCCTCTGCGCCCGGTTGTCGCGGTCGGCCTGGCGGTCGGCCAGCACGGCGCGGGTCTTGTGCACCTCGAAAGCCTGGCGTTGCGTGGCCTCGGCCTGGCCGGTGCGCTCGCGCGCAGCGCTGCGTGCGGCATCCAGTGCCATGCGCTGCTGCGCCAGCTCGCGTTGGGCCAGGCTTTCCTCACGCCGCATCTGCAGGCGGGCCTTTTCCAGCTCGCCCTCCATCGCGGCCTGCTCACGCTGCTGGGCCACACGCTCGGCCTGCGGGTCCGCCTTGCCCGGGGGCTGCTGCGCCTCGGCCTGCTGCATGCGGGCGATCTCCTGCTCGGTGGGCAGCACGCGGTCGGGGTCGAGCTTGAAGGCGCGCGCAAACTCGCGCATCAGCCGCATCTGGTTGCTCGGCGGCAGGCCCATGGCCTGCGCCGTCTGCATGAAGGCCTGCAGCCGCTGGGCCTGGCCCTCCAGCTCCACCAGCGCGGCAATGCCCAGCGCGCGCACGCGGCTGTCGCCCTTGATCTCGGCCTTCTCGCTGTACTGCATGTTCCAGTCGAAAAAGCGCGTGATCAGCGGCGTGACGATGTCGTCGTCCCAGTTGCGCACCGCGCGGCGCACCCACAGGTTGGCCGCGTTGTAGGCAATGCTGGCGCCCGTGGCGCTCTGCATGTAGTTGGGCGCCTCGGTGCCCTGCAAAAAGGCTGGCAGCGTGCCCACCTCTTCGATGAGCTGCTTGCTCATGCCGAAGATGGCCTGCAGTTCTTGCAACCGCGCATCGATGGCAATGAACTGGATGCCCTGGCGCGCGTCCGAGCCCGGGCGCTTGTTGCGCCAGAACTTGCCCGGCGCCATGCGCCAGGAGCCGTCCACCGGCTCGATGGCCTGGTCGTCCACCACCACCTGGGGCAGCACGCACAGGCCCATGTTGTCGTGCATGGCGCGAAAGGCACTGTTGGCGCTCTCCTGGTTGTCGCGCACCTCGTAGGGCATGCCAAAGCCGAAGATGCTGGCCTCGTCCATCTGCCAGGTGAACACGCTGTAGGGGTGCTCGTTGCTGTCCAGCGCGTTCAGCGCCGCCTTGAGCACCTCGCCCTGGCTGCCGAACCAGACCACGCCGGTGTAGGTCCTGAGCGGGTCTTCATCCACAGCGCAGCCGCAGTCGATCAGGTCCTGCGCGCTGATCGGGCCGTGGTACTCCCACACCTCGTAGCGCCGGTCCTTGGCGCCACTGGCGCCGCTGATGGCGCGCAGCCGCTCGCGGTGGTTGCTGGAGGGCGTGCCAGGCTCAGCGCCCAACATGCGGCGCAGCGCATCGGCATCCACGTCGGGCATGTCCTGCAGGTCGGCCGCCTCCTGGCGCGTGAGGTAGTGGCGCTCGAACACGAACTCCGCCTCGCGGATGTGCGTGCTGCTCATGTCGGGAAAAAAGTTCCAGATGTCCACGCGCCCCGCCTGCGGCAGCGGCTTGCGTGCCAGGCTCATCACATACGCGCCATCGCCCTGCCGCTCCCAGCGCTTGGTGGTGCGGAACATGGGCACCGGCCCCTTGATGACGCCCGTGCCGTACAGCACCGCATCGTGGATCACATCGCGCGCATGGCGCGGGTAGCTGCACTCGGCCAGCTGGTCGTCGATCTCGCGCTGCATCGCGTCGCAGCGCTTGGCCGCCTCGTCCACCAACTGGCCGATGGCCTGCTGGATGCCGCCGGCCGTCAGCATCGGCCCCTCGGGCGACTGCATGGGCGTGGCAGGCGGCAGCTGCCCGGCCAGGTCCAGGGCCTCGTCCAGGTCGGGCACGGGCGTGGGCTCGATCACATAGCTGCGCTCCTCGCTGGGGAACAGCATGTCGAACAGCCGCGCCTCCACCAACCCGCACAGCCGACGCGTGAGCGGCACGAACACGCGGCTGCCGTACTCGCTTTCGTCGCCGAACATGCCCGGGTCGTACTGTCCGTTGAACTGGCGCACGTCCTTGTACCAGCGCTCCTCGGTCACCTGGCGCTGCTGCACCTGCTCCTGCGCCAGCGACAGCAGGCGCCGGCCGAGCGCCCCCACGCGCACTGCGCGGGCCTCGGCCTCGCGCCTTTGCTGCACGGCGTCGGCCTCTGCCGCTTCAGCCAGCAAGGCCAGCGCCTCGTCGGTGCCCATGGCCCCCGTGGCGACCAGGGCAGTGATGCCATCGGCATCCAGGGCAGGCAGGCCCTCGACCAGGGCCTGTGGCGGGAAAGAAAGCGGTGGATTGCGCATGCACCGCAGTGTTGCGGAGCACCCGTTGGCGGACAACGCGCGGCATATATGCAGGCAGGCGTCCCGACCCCTCTTCGCCGGCAACAACCGCCTTGCCCGCGTTTGTCACATCTTCGCCATGTTGCCACCCCACCGCGCGCCCAGTGCAGCGAGGCGCATGCCCTTTGCCTGCACGCCCGCGTGAATCATTCGGTTACCGACGAACGCCGTGCAGAGTTTTTGTTGACCCTTGCGGATCTTTCACTTACTTTCAACCACCACCCCAGACCGGGGGACTTTCTGCATAGCGCCTGCCCTGGATGAACGCAACCGAAGCAACGAACCTTGATACCTGGCGCGAACCGCGTTGCCAAACAGCTTGCCAGGCGCCCTTCGCGCTTGCGTTCACCCTGTGTTGACAGACCGCCGGCCCATCTGCACTTGGCGCACCCTTGCGCCCATGCATTCGGCCGGCAACCTCGCGATCACCGGCGCCACAGCCCAGGCCACGGCGCGCCACGCCACTCAGGTGTGCATACGGGGCCTGGCGAGCAGCCCATTCACCCATTTCACTGAAGCAGCACCATGACCACCCTCCAGACCAACGATGCGGCCGCCCGCGAAATCATCTTTGTCGACAGCCGCGTCAAGGACGCCGATACCCTGCTCAAGGGCTTTCCGCCCGGCGCGCAAGTGGTCTACCTGGATGCGGGCAAGGACGGTCTGGCGCAGATGGCGGCCGCGCTGGGCGAGCGCGGCGACGTGGGCGCCGTGCATGTGCTGGCCCACGGCAGCGAAGGGCAGCTGTGGCTTGGCACCACCTTCCTCTATTCCGGCAACCTGGCCGGGCACGGCGATGCGCTGGCCGCCATCGGGCGCGGCATCACGGCCGATGGCGACCTGCTGGTGTATGCCTGCAACCTGGCCCAGGGCGAGGTTGGCGCGCAGTTCGTCAGCAGCCTGGCGGCCCTCACCGGGGCCGACGTGGCAGCCAGCGACGACCGCACGGGCGCGGGCGGGGATTGGGAGTTGGAAATCACCAACGGGCATGTCGAAGCGGTATCCGGCGTCACCGCAGACGCTGCGGCCAGCTACGAGCACGCACTGGCAACCGTCACCGTCACCACAGGTGCCGACAGCGGCGCGGGCTCCCTGCGCCAGGCCATCGCATCCGCCACCGCCGGCGACACCATCACCTTCAGCGCCGTTTCGACCGTCACGCTGGCCAGCGGCGAGCTTATCATCAACAAGAACCTGATCATAGA
>NZ_JBKDTZ010000247.1:0-41637 GCF_046339755.1 Acidovorax sp.
TGGACAAGTACCTCGAGATGTGCGTGCCGAACTACGGGCCCGTGGTCTATGCACTGCGGTTCGTCAGCGTCTTCGTCGAGACCGGCGTGGTCGTCATGCCCGTCCTGCCCGGGGATTCGCTGATGTTCATCGTCGGCTCGCTGTGCGGTGCGGGGCTCATGAACTTTCCCCTGGCCTGCACGGTGCTCATCGTGGCGGCCATCCTGGGCGACCAGTGCAACTACTCCATCGGCCGCTACTTCGGGCCCAAGGTGTTCCAGTGGGAGAACTCACGCTGGTTCAACCGCCGCGCCTTCGACCAGGCGCATGCCTTCTACGAGCGCTATGGCGGCATCACCATCGTGATCGCGCGCTTCATGCCCTTCATCCGCACCTTCGCCCCCTTCGTGGCCGGCGTGGCTGAGATGTCGCGCGCCAAGTTCACCGCCTACAACGTGGGCGGCGCGCTGCTGTGGGTGCTGGGCATCGCCACGGCAGGCTACTTCTTCGGCAACTTCGCCTGGGTCAAGGAGAACCTGGACAAGATCATCTGGGCCATGATCTTCATCCCTGGCCTCATCGCCATTTTCGGTGCCTGGCGCGCCGGGCGCAAGGCCAAGGCCCTGGCCTGACCCCGCGGGCCCGAATGGCAAAGCGCCGCCCATCGCGAGATGGCGGCGCTTTTTTTCATGGCCGCGGTGAGGCGGCGATGAGTGCGGCTTAACGGCGATAGCGGCGTTGGTCGCGGTCCTCGCCGATTTCGTGGCCCACCAAGGCACCGGCCGCAGCGCCGCCGATGGTACCCACGGGGCCGCCGAAGATGGCGTTACCGGCGGCACCGCCGACCACGGCACCGACACCGGTACCGACTTGAGCGTTGGTGGGGTTGGAGGCGCAACCACCCATGGCCAGTGCGGCGGTGGCGGATGCGGCGACAAGAAGTGTACGGAGCGTGGTGGTCATGGCAAGAGTCCTTTGCGGTTGGTGGATCAGGCCTTGAGGCTCTGAAGCCCGGAGGCAGCAGGGTTTCGACCTGTGCCTCTACTGTCCCCCGCCAGCCGTTTTTGCGGTGTAGGTACGCGGGGGCAGCGGCTGTAGGACCCTGTCCGGGCGCCCTGTCCCGGCAAATCGTGGTGCGAAGCACTTGCTGATGGTGAACGGTGCCTTGGGAGGGTTATGCTGTGTTCATTCCAGCCGCAGCCTGCGCCGCAGGCGGGGCAATAAAAATGACACGGAGACACACCATGACCACCCTTGCACTTCCATCACCCCGCAGCGACAACAGCACCTCGGGGGGCCAACTGACCGTGGCCCAGCAGATCGGCCTGGTGGTGGCCCTGGCGGCTGCCGTGCTCATCGTCGTGCTGGCGCTCAGCCTGGTGCGCGTGCAGCACCTGGGCGCCACGGTGGACCACCTGGCCAGCGAGCAGGTGGAGCGCCTGCAACTGGCGCTGCGCTGGCGCAGCAACATCGCGGTCAATTCCACGCGCGTGTTCTCGGTCGTGCAGTCCGAGGGCGACGACCTGCAGAACTTCTTCAAGGACCTGATCGCGGCGACCACGGCCGATACCTCGCAGGTGCAAAAGCGCTACACCGAACTGGAGAGCAGCCCCGAGGGGCTGCGCATCCAGGAAGAACTGGCCACGGTGCGCAAGCCCTACCTGGAAACACGCGACAAGGCCCTGGCCCTCAAGAAGGCGGGCGACATGGCGGCCGCCAAGGCGTTCGCCCTGTCCACCTTCGTCCCGGTGGTCAACCAGTACAACGCGGTGGCCGACAAGATGGTGGCCTACCAGGTCCAGCGCTCGGCCGATCAGGCTGCCGAAGCGGCGGGGCTGATCCGCTCGTACCGGACCACGGTGCTGGTGGCTGGCGGGGCGGGTCTGGCGCTGCGGATGCTGCTGTCCTGGGTGGTGGTGCGGCGCATCCGCGCTTCGTTGCATGGGGTGGCGGTGGTGGCGCGCAACATCGGCGAGGGCGACCTGTCGCAGCACATCGCCGTGCAGGGCCGTGGCGAGGTGGCCGAGATGATGCAGGCCATGCAGCACATGAAGACCTCGCTGGTGCGCATCGTGGGTGCGGTGCGCCAGAGCAGCGACTCCATCGCCACGGGCTCCAGCGAGATCGCCATGGGCAACGCCGACCTGAGCCAGCGCACTGAGGAGCAGGCGAGCAACCTGGAGGAAACGGCCGCCTCGATGGAAGAGATCACCAGCACCGTGAAGAACAATGCCGACACTGCGCGCAAGGCGGCCGCGCTGGCCGGCACCGCGTCGCAGGCGGCGGTCAAGGGGGGCGAGGTGGTGGGCCAGGTCGTGGCCACCATGCAGGACATCTCGGCCGCGTCGAAGAAGATCACCGACATCATCGGCGTGATCGATGGCATCGCCTTCCAGACCAACATCCTGGCGCTGAATGCAGCCGTGGAAGCAGCCCGCGCCGGCGAGCAGGGCCGGGGCTTTGCCGTGGTGGCCAGCGAGGTGCGCAGCCTGGCCGGCCGCAGCGCCGAGGCGGCCAAGGAGATCAAGGGCTTGATCGGTGCCAGCGCCGAACGCGTGGACAACGGCACCCGGCTCGTGGCCGATGCGGGCTCCAGCATGGAAGACATCGTCAACCAGGTCAAGCGCGTGAACGAACTGATCGCCGAGATCTCCAGCGCCACGGGCGAGCAGACCATCGGCATCGGCCAGGTCGGCGAGGCCGTGACCCAGCTCGACCAGGTGACACAGCAGAATGCCGCGCTGGTAGAGCAGAGCGCCGCCGCGGCCGACAGCCTCAAGCACCAGGCCGCGCGCCTGGCGGAGATCGTCAGCGTATTTCGCCTGGCGTAGTCCCTGGGATCATCCCGGCAGCAGGCAGATCGTCAGGAGCAGCGACGAATCCTTGACGGCCTTGAGCGCGTGCGGCGAGCGCGGTGCCAGGTGCACGAAGTCACCGGGCTGCAGCAGTTGCACCGATTCGCCGGCATGGAACTCCACCGCGCCCTCCAGGCATTGCACAGTGGCTTCGCCCGGGGTCTGGTGTTCGCGCATGACCTTGCCTGCGGGCAGCACCACGCGCATCACTTCCAACTGGCCGGCCTTGAGGATGGCCGAGGTGGTGGCGCCGGCCAGTTGCGCGCCCAGGGGGCGCACGCTGGCCACTTCTCCGGATTGTGCGTGGGGCAGTGCCATGGTTCTTCTCCTTCACCGGGGTCGTGGATCGTTGGCTTCCACTGTGCCTGTGAAGGGCCGAGGAAGCAAGCCACACCCCTGTGGAGGGCGTGCCGGCCTACACCGGCTATACCGAGCGGCTGCGTGCCAGCGGCGGGTTCTTGGCAAAGTAGCGCGTGATGCCGCGCATCAGCGCATCGGCCAGCTGCACCTGGTAGGCGGGGCTGCGCAGCTTGGCCTCTTCCTCGGGGTTGCTGATGAAGGCGGTCTCCACCAGCACGCTCGGGATGTCGGGCGCCTTGAGCACGGCAAAACCGGCCTGTTCCACGCGCGGCTTGTGCAGCTTGGCCATGTTGCCGATCTCGCCCAGCAGCACACTGCCGAGCTTCAGGCTGTCGTTGATCTGCGCCGTGGTGCTCATGTCCAGCAGCATGCGCTGCACGTGGCGGTCCTGGCTCTGCACGTTCAGGCCGCCCACCAGGTCGGCCTGGTTCTCCTTGTTGGCCAGCCAGCGCGCGGCCGTGCTCGAAGCGCCGCTCTGGCTCAGCGCAAAAACGCTGGCGCCGCGCGCCGCCGGCGTGGTGAAGGCATCGGCGTGGATGCTCACGAACAGGTCGGCCTGCACGCGGCGTGCCTTCTCGACGCGCGTGCCCAGAGGCACGAAGAAGTCGCCATCGCGCGTGAGGAATGCGCGCATCGGGTTGCCGCCCACGGTGGTGGCGTTGATGCGGTCGCGCAGCAGGTGAGCCACACGCAGCACCACGTCCTTCTCGCGCGTGCCGCCGGGGCCGATGGCTCCGGGGTCCTCGCCGCCGTGGCCGGGGTCCAGCGCGACGATGATGATGCGGTCGGTCTGCGTCGCCGTGGCCTTGTTGTTGCCCCCGCCCCGGGCCGGCGGTGCGGCCGCGACGGCGGGTGGTGCAGGCGCCGGGTCGGGCGTCGCGACCGGCGCCTGGGGGGGCGGCCGGTTGGCGTGCTGGGCAATCAGGTCGCCCAGCGGGTCGCTCTCGGCCGAGGGGGGCGCTGGCGCGGGGACCGGTGGGCGCGTGGGGGCGGCTGCAACCGCGGCGGCGGGAGCGCGGCCACCCGAGGTCTCGCGCAAGCGCTCGGCGATCAGGGCCTCCAGCGGGTCCACCGGCGCAGCCGGGTACAGGTCGAACACCAGGCGGTGCTGGTAGGCGGCCACCGGGGGCAGGGTGAACACCTGGGGCATGGCCGGCTGTTTCAGGTCCACCACCAGGCGCACCACGTTGGGCGCGTTCTGCCCCACGCGGATGCCGGCGATGTTGGGGTCGTCGGGCTTGACTTTGGCGACCAGCTCGCGCAGCTCGGGGCTCAGGTCGATGCCTTCGATGTCCACCGCCAGGCGTGGCGGCGTGGTCACGAAGAACTGCTTGGCCGTGAGCTTGCCATCGGATTCGATGGTCACGCGCGTGTATTCGGGTGCGGGCCAGACGCGCACCGCCAGGATGGTGGCCCCGCGGGCAATTTCCTGCGTACCCAGCAACAGCACCAGGCTGCCCGCCTGCAGCAGGCTGCGGCGGGACGGTGGGCGCGGCGCCGGGTGGAGGGGCAGCGTCATTCGTTCAGAGTCCTTGCAGCAGCCGTTGGCCGGCGGCGGTATGGGCGTGCACGGTCACTTGCCTTTCGGTGTCGTCAATTGCTTCAATGTGTATAGCAAGGTCGGCAGGCGGGGTGAGCGCTGCGGCCTTTTCCGGCCATTCTGCCACCTTGAGGCCCGGGTTGGCAAAAATGTCCCTGAATCCGGCGTCTTCCCACTCGCGCGGATCGTCGAAGCGATAGAAGTCGAAGTGCCAGACGGTGGTGGCGTGCGGTGCCAGGCCCGGGGCCTCGTGCGGCTCCACCACGGCGTAGGTGGGGCTCTTGATGCGGCCCTGCACGCCCAGGGCGCGCAGCAGGTGGCGTACCAGGGTGGTCTTGCCCGCGCCCAGGTCGCCGTGCAGGGTGAGGAAGGCCTGGGCCAGCAGCTGCGGCTGGGCGGACAGCGCCTGCGCGAAGGCGGCGGTGTCGTCCTCACTGTGCCAGAGCCAGGTCCGAGGGCTTTGCCCGGCGGCCGGGACCGCGGGGCTTTCTACAATCTGGCCGGTATGTGGTGCAACAGTCAACTCGTTCCTCAAATGCAGGAGTGGGCCCGCGAGCTGGGATTTTCCCAAATCGGCGTGGCCGGGGTGGATTTGTCGGCCGCCGAAGACGGGTTGATGCAGTGGCTGGCCCAGGGGTTCCATGGCGAGATGCATTACATGGCCAGCCACGGCACGCGCCGCGCGCGCCCTGCCGAGCTCGTGCCCGGCACCGTGAGCGTGATCACCGCACGCATGGATTATCTGCCGCGCGGCAAGGCCATGGAAGGCTGGCAGGAGGCGGAGCTGTCGCGCCTGGCGCGCCCGGGCGAGGGGATCGTCTCGGTCTATGCCCGGGGCCGCGACTACCACAAGGTGCTGCGCGCGCGGCTGCAAAAGCTCAGCGACCGCATCGCCGAGGCCGTCGGCCCGTTCGGCCACCGGGTGTTCACCGACTCGGCCCCGTTGCTGGAGGCCGAGCTGTCCGCGCGCAGCGGCCAGGGCTGGCGCGGCAAGCACACGCTGGTGCTCAACCGCGAGGCGGGCTCGATGTTCTTTTTGGGCGAGATCTACGTGGACATGCCGCTGCCCGAGAGCGCACCCGTCAGCGCGCACTGCGGCAGCTGCAGCGCCTGCATCGCCATCTGCCCCACGCAGGCCATCATTGCGCCGCACCGCATCGATGCGCGCCGCTGCATCTCCTACCTGACCATCGAGCATGGCGGCGCCATCCCTCTGGAGTTCCGTGCGGCCATGGGCAACCGCATCTACGGCTGCGACGACTGCCAGCTGGCCTGCCCCTGGAACAAGTTCGCGCAGGTCAGCCGCCTGCCCGACTTCGACGAGCGCAACGGCCTGTCGGGCCAGCAACTGGTGCACCTGTTCGCCTGGGACGAGGCCACCTTCCTGCGCATGACCGAGGGCGGCCCCATCCGCCGCATCGGCCATGAGCGCTGGCTGCGCAACGTGGCCGTGGCCCTGGGCAATGCGCTGCGGGCGACGGGCGACGAGGCTCTTCGCGCGGCGCTGCAATCGCGCGCTGGCGATGCCAGCCCCCTGGTGCGCGAGCACGTGGACTGGGGCCTGGCTCAGGCACCGGCCAGCAGCCCGGTTGCCCTGAGCGTCTCCACCAGCCCCTGAGCGAAGCGCTCGTACCCTGCCGCATTCGCGTGGATCTGGTCGGAGCGCAGCGTGGCGTCGGCCAGCACACCGGACCATCCCTTGCGGTGCAGGGGAATCCTGAGTTCGCTGGCGATCTCTGCGTACATGGCATGGTCGCTCAACTGGCCCAGCGTGGCCATGACCGTGAATTCGGGCACGGCGACCAGCAGCACCTGGGCGCCGGCGGCGCGTGCCAGCTCGCAGATCTGGCGCACATTGGCGCGCGTGGCGCTGGCGCTCTGGCGGCGCAGGAAGTCGTTGCCGCCGATGCCCACGATCACCAGCGCGGGCTGGTGCTGTTGCAGCAGGTCCGGCAGCCGCTGCAGTGCCTGGGCCGAGGTGTCGCCCGAGATGCCGCCGTTGACCACCTTCCACCCGGTCAGGCGCTGCAGCACGGCGGGGTAGGCGCTGTCGGCAGACGCGCCCACGCCCGAGGTGAGCGAGTCGCCCAGCGCGAGCACGGTGGCCCCGGACGGGATGGCCTGGGCACGCGGCGGCTTGCGCCCGCAGCCCGCCAGCGGAGCCATGGCGGCCGCCAGCAGGCCGATGGCCAGGAGGTGCCGGCGAGCGAGCGTGGTGGTATTCACCGCAGTACTCCCAGGGCAAAAGGCAGGCTCACCACGCCGAGCACGGTGGACAGCGTCACCAGCCCGGCCACGTAAGGCCCGTTGTAGCCCATGCGCGCGGCCAGCACATAGCAGGTGCTGGCCGTGGGCAGGGCCGAGAAGGCCAGCAGCACCGTGGTCTGCACCGGGTTGAGTGCGAACAGCTTCGCCAGGCCGAACGCGATCACGGGCAGCACCAGGTGGCGGATGGACAGCACCGCCACGCTCAGCGCCTTGCCGCGCGTGAGCAGGCCGAACTGCATGCCCGCGCCCGCGGCCATCAGCCCCAGGGCCAGCGAGGCGGCGCTGATGCGTGTGACGGTGGGCTCGATCCAGCCCGGGATGCGAGAGCCCAGCAGGTTGGCCACCAGGCCGGTAACGGTGGCCACGATCAACGGGTTGCGCACCAGCTCGCGCAAAAAGCCGTGCTCGCCCTGCCGCGCCATGGGCCACACGGCGGCCACGTTGAACAAGGGCACGCACACGCCGATCAGCACGGCAATCATCAAGAGGCCCTGGGCGCCCGCGAGCCGCTCGGCAATCGCCAGGCCGATGAAGGAGTTGAAGCGGAACGCGATCTGCGCGCTGGCCGCATGGTCGCGCAGGTCCAGGCGTTTGCCCAGCCAGGGCCAGTGCGGCAGGCTGTAGGCCAGTGCGATGCCCGCCACGCCGGTGAGCATGCCGGCCGCGATCAGGCCCGAGGCGGCGCCGATGTCCACCGGGCTCTTGACGATGGACTGGAACAGCAGCACCGGAAACAGCAGGTAGTACACCAGGCTTTCGACCGGCTGCCACACCGAGCGGTTCAGCGGGGTGAAGCGGCACACCAGATAACCGCACAGGATCAAGGAGAAATCGGGGAGCAGGAGCTGGGCATAGTTCACCATTCGAGGATAAACCAAGCTCTGGTGACCTGCGGGTAAGCCCCTATGTGGAATCCATAGGGAGCCAGGGTCCGCATTGCGCATAACATTGCCTACCGCCAAGTAAACCCCAAAAGGAGAAATCAATGCAACGTCGCCAATGGCTCGCGCTGACGCTGGTGGCTGCCGCAGGATCTGCCGCAGCCCAGGGCTATCCCAACAAGGTCATCCAACTGCAGGTGCCCTTTGCCCCCGGTGGCACCACCGACATCATCGCGCGTGTGATCGCCGACCCGCTGGGCAAGGCCCTCGGCCAAAGCGTGATCGTCGAGAACAAGGCCGGTGGCGGCGGCATCGTGGGTGCGGCCGAAACCGCGCGTTCGGCGCCGGACGGCTACACCCTGGGCGTGGCCACGGTGTCCACCACCGCGGCCAACCCGGCCATCAACCCCAAGACGCCGTACAACCCGATCACGGACTTCACGCCCATCACCAACATCGCGGCCACGCCCAACGTCATCGCCGTGCACCCGAGCTTTCCGGCCAAAGACTACAAGGCCTATGTGGCCGAGCTCAAGAAGTCGCCGGGCAAGTACTCGTACTCCTCGTCGGGAACGGGCGGCATCGGCCACCTGCAGATGGAGCTGTACAAGAGCCTGTCGGGCACCTTCGTCACGCACATCCCCTACCGTGGCGCCGGCCCGGCGCTCAACGACACGGTGGCCGGCCAGGTGCCGATGATCTTCGACAACCTGCCCTCGGCACTGCCTTTCATCAAGGAAAACCGGCTGGTGCCCATCGTGGTCGCGGCACCCCAGCGCGTGGCCGGCCTGCCCAATGTGCCGACGTTCAAGGAACTGGGCCTGGAGCCCGTGAACCGCATGGCCTACTACGGCATCGTCGGCCCCAAGGGCCTGCCCAAGGACGTGGTCGACAAGGTCAACGCCGCCGTGCGCAAGGCCCTGGAAGACCCGGCCGTGAAGAAGCGCATCGAGGAAACCGGCTCCATCGTGATCGGCAACACGCCCGAGCAGTTCGCCGAGCAGATCAAGGCCGAGTTCGGTGTCTACAAGGACGTGGTGGCCAAGCAGAAGCTGGCGCTGGAATAAATAAGCCAAGCGCAGGCCACTGCATCCCCGGGCCGCCCACGGGCGGCTTTTTTACGTGCTATGGTTTTGGCATGCTCACCGCCAGCCTGAATGCGATCGATACCTTCGTGGATGCCCTCTGGCTGGAGGACGGCCTGTCGCGCAACACCCTGGCGGCCTACCGGCGCGACCTCACGTTGTACGCGCAGTGGCTGGCCAAGCACCACCCTGAAATGGCGCTCGACGGCACCGCCGAGCAGCACCTGCAGGGCTACTTCGCGGCGCGCCATGGCGAGACCCGCGCCACCTCGGCCAACCGGCGCCTCACGGTGCTCAGGCGCTACTTCCACTGGGCGCTGCGCGAGCGCCGCATCAGCGCCGACCCCACCGTGCGCCTGCAGGCAGCGCGCCAGCCCCTGCGCGTGCCCCAGACCCTGGCGCAGGCCCAGGTGGAGGCATTGCTCACCGCACCCGACCTGGGCAACCCGCTGGGCCTGCGCGACCGCACCATGCTGGAGCTGATGTACGCCAGCGGCCTGCGCGTGACCGAGCTGGTCACGCTCAAGACCTTCCAGCTGGGGCTCAATGAAGGCGTGCTGCGCGTTACCGGCAAGGGCAGCAAGGAGCGGCTCGTGCCCTTTGGTGAGGAGGCACGGGCCTGGCTGCAGCGCTACCTGGCCGAGGCGCGCGGCGCCATCCTCGGCGGGCAGCAGACCGACGACCTGTTCGTGACCCAGCGCGGCGCCGGCATGACGCGGGTGATGTTCTGGGTCATCGTGAAGAAGTGGGCGGCCGTGGCCGGCATCACCACGCCGCTGTCGCCGCACACGCTGCGCCATGCCTTCGCCACCCACCTGCTCAACCACGGCGCCGACCTGCGCGTGGTGCAACTGCTGCTGGGGCACGCCGACATTTCCACCACCACCATCTACACCCATGTGGCGCGCGAGCGGCTCAAGGCGCTGCACGCGCAGCACCACCCGCGCGGCTGAACACATCCCATCACCAGGAAAGAACCAACATGGCAATCCAAGACAACCACCACGCCGTCAACACGGGCCGGCGCACTGCGCTCGCGGCCATGGCCAGCGGCGCTGCGGCCCTGCTGGCGCCCGGCCTGCTGCATGCCCAGGCACCCGTCTGGCCCGCGCGCCCGGTGCGCATCGTCGTGGCCTACCCGGCCGGCGGGGTCAGCGATGTGGTCGCGCGCCTGCTGGCCGACAAGCTCTCGCCCGTGCTTGGCCAGCCCGTGGTGATCGAGAACAAGGCCGGCGCCAGCGGCAGCATCGGCCTGGATGCGGTCGCCAAGGCCACCGACGGCCACACGCTGGGCTTTGCCGCCATCAGCCCCCTGGCGCTGAACCCCCACCTGGGCACATCGCCCTTCGATCCCGCCAAGGACATCGTGCCCGTGGCCAGCGTGATGTACTCGCCCGTGCTGCTGCTGGGCACGCCGGCCAGCAGCGCGCGCGACTTCCGTGATCTGCTGGCGCAGGCCAAGGCCAAGCCGGGCGCCATCCGCTGGGCCACTTCGGGCCAGGCGTCGCTGGGCCACATCATGCTGGAGCAGGTGATGCACACCGCCAGCGTGCAGATGACGCACCTCCCCTACAAGGGCGGCGGCCAGCAGATGAACGACGCGCTCAGCGGCCAGTTCGAGATCCTCTCCACCAACGCCGGGCCGGCCGTGCTGCAGCACATCTAGGCCGGCAAGCTCAAAGCCCTGGCCGTGGGGGCGCCGGATCGGCTCGACACCCTGCCCGACGTGCCCACACTGGCCGAGCTGGGCCAGGGCGCGGCCAACCTGTCCTCGCTGTTCGGTGTGTTCGCGCCGGCCGGCATGCCGGCCGCCGTGGTGGCGCGCCTGAACGCCGAGATCACCAAGGTGCTGGCCCTGCCCGACGTGCGCGCCAAGCTCGACGCCTCCGACAACGTGCCCCTGGGCGGCACGGCGGCCGACTTCGGCCAGCGCATCGCCATGGACTCCGAGGCCAACCTGCGCATCATCCGCGCGGCGGGCATCAAGGGGCAGTGACGGGTTTTGACCACGCGAAAATGACAAAGGGGAGCCGAGGCTCCCCTTTTTATGCGCCGCGCAGGCTCAATCAGCGTTGAGGCTTTCGGCCCAGGTCAGGGCCTGCAGGTGGGCCCAGTTGACCTGGCGGTTGGACAGGTGCAGGGCCTCGGCCATGCGCGCGAACACCACCTCGTCGCCGCTCTCGCAGGCCTTGGTGAGTTCCAGGAACGGGGCGAACACGCCCGTGTTGTGCAGCAGCGCATCGGTCACGGGCTGGGGCAGGGCCACGGATTCGAGGGCCTTCTCGATGGGCACGTTGAGCATGGTGTCCAGCAGCGAGAACACGCCCACCACGAAAGCGTTGTCGCAATCCTCGGGGGGCAGCAGTTCGGTGGCCAGCAGCTCCATCAGGCGGCCACGCACCACGGCGGTCTGGCCCACGGCCGGTGGCGAACCATCGGCACGCGAGGTGGTCATGAGCAGGGCGGCCCAGCGGAACAGCTTTTTCAGGCCCAGGATCATCACCGCGTGGCGGAACGAGGTGATCTCGCACGACAGTCCGAAGCCCGAGGAGTTGATGAAGCGCAGCAGGTTGAAGGACAGCGTGGGGTCCTTCTTGAGCAGGTCTTCGATCTCGGCCGTGCTGGCCTGTTTGCGCACCAGGTTGATCAGCTGGATGATGGTGGCCTGCGAGGGCCGGATGGTCGTGGCCTTGACCAGCGAGGGCTTGGCGAACCAGAAGCCCTGGAACAGCTTCACGCCCAGGTCGGACATCATCTTGAACTGCTCGGGCGTTTCCACCTTTTCGGCCACCAGCGTGGCCTTGGCGTAATTGCCGGCAAACTTGACCAGGGGCGCGGCCAGCTCGGGCTTGAAGGCCTGCATGTCGAGCTTGATGTAGGACGCCAGCGGCATCCAGTTGGCATAGGCACGGCGCAGGGCATGCTGGTTGAACGCCAGGCGAAAGCCGCGCGTGCGCAGCGACTCGAGCACGGGCACGCGGCCGTCGATCTCTTCCTGGGTGGCGCTGTCGGCCAGGGGCGGCACTTCGAGCACCACCTTTTCGGGGTGGATCAGCTCCAGGTGGCCGCCGGCCAGGCTGTCGTGCGTGCAGTTGATGAAGACGGTCTTCTTGCCCACCAGGGCTTCGGTACCCGCATAGGACAGGGCGTTGAACAGCAGCGCCGCATCGCTGGCGGCCGTGTGCGAGGCGCTGGCAGTGGAACGGTCGAACAACTCGTAGCCGTACACGGCACGGTGCTGGTCCACGATGGGCTGGCGCGCAATGATGGCCAGGTTGCTGTCTTCGACGTTTTCCTGGGTCGGGTCGACTTCGGGTGCGGCGTGTTCAGGTGTGGTCGACATGGGGCGCTTGCGGTAGATGGGGCGAAAGGGGTTGCTGAGGGGATTCTAGACCCGCTCCCGCAATCCTTCTGTATGCAAAAAGCACGCCCCCGTGCCGCAAGGTCAATCCTCGGTCAACTGGTCGGCCCAGGCCAGGGCCTGCAGGTGGGCCAGGTTGATCTGCTGGCTGGTCAGGTGCAGGGTGCCGGCAGCGCGATGGAAGACGGCGTCGTCGCTGGATTCGCAGGCCTCGGCCAGGTTCAGCAGGTCCCCGAGGAAACCCTCGCGGCGCAGCAGCGCGGCGGCGGAGGCCTCGGGCACGTTGAGCAGGCCGATGGCCGATTCCATGGGGATGGAAAGCATCACGTCCAGCAGCGAGAAGATGCCCACCACGAAAGCCTGGTCGGCCTCGTCGGGGGGCAGGGTCTCCAGGGCCAGCAGCTCCATCAGGCGCCCGCGCACCACGGCCGTCTGGCCCACGGAAGAGGGCGCGCCGCGGGTGCGCGATGCGGTGAGCAGCAGCGCGGCCCAGCGGAACAGCTTTTTCAGGCCCATGAGCATCACCGCCTGGCGGAAGGAGGTGATCTCGCGGTTCATGCCGAAACCGGCCGAATTGATCAGGCGCATGAGGTTGAAGGCCAGGCCAGCATCCTTCTTGAGCACTTCCTCGATCTCGTCGGTGCTGGCCTGCTGGCGCACCAGGTTGATCAGCTGGATGATGGCGCTTTGCGACGGCGTGAGCAGCTTGGCCTCGACCAGTGCCGGGCGGGCGAACCAGTAACCCTGGAACAGCTGCACGCCCTGGGTGGACACCATGTCGTACTGCTGGGCGGTTTCCACCTTCTCGGCAATGAGTTCGGCCTGGGAGTGGCGCCCGGCATAGCTGATCAGCACCGCCAGTTGGTCAGCCGCCAGTACCGACAGGTCGAGCTTGATGTAGTCGGCCAGCGGCAGCCAGGGAGCATAGGTCGACTGCAGCACCGTGTGGTTGAACGCCAGGTGAAAACCGCGGTCGCGCAGGCCGGTGAGAATCGGCAGGCGCGCCGCCACCTCTTCGCTCGCCGCGTGGCCCAGGGGGGGGATCTCCAGCACCACCTTGTCGGGGTCCAGCAGCTCCAGGTGGCCGCCCGAGAGGCTTTCGTGCGTGCAGTTCACGAAGATCAGTTTCTTGCCGACGAGTTCTTCGGTGCCCGCATGCGAGAGGGCATTGAAGATCAGGATCACGTCGCTGGCCGCCGTGTGCGCAGCTTCGGTGCGCGAGCGGTTGAACAGCTCGTAGCCGACCACGACCTGCTGGCCATTGACGATGGCCTGGCGCGCGATCATTGCCACGGACGACTGGCCAGGCGCAGTGCTGGCAGGGTAGGTTCTTCCATGGGCAGGATGGGTGGGCATGGATCGTGGATGCGTTGGCTGGACATGGGGGATGAAAGGGCGCGAAGCATTGTAGGGAAGATCGTGGGCACGTTCAGCCCTGCTGCAGCCATGCCAGTTCGGCGTCGGTGAATCCCGCCGCACGGCGCGCGCTGTCGTTGAAAGGGGGCTTCAGGCGTGGTGCCTCGTACTGGCGCACCAGCACGCCGTAGTGGGCTTCGGGCTCCAGGCCTTCGCGCGTGCACAGCCAGCGGTACCAGTGGTTGCCGATGGCCACGTGGCCGACCTCGTCGCGCAGGATGGTATCGAGGATGTCCACGGCAGCCAGCGCATCGGGCGTGCCCACCTGGCGCAGCTTGCGCTGGATCAGGGGCGTGGCGTCGAGCCCGCGCGCCTCCAGCGTGCGCGGCACCAGGGCCATGCGCGCCACGATGTCGTGCTGGGTCTTCTCGCACATGGTCCACAGGCCCTGGTGGGCCGGGAAGTCGCCATAGTCGTGGCCCTGGGCGCGCAGGTGCGCGCGCAGCAGGCCGAAGTGGGTGGCCTCCTCGGCAGCCACGCGCAGCCAGTCCAGGTAGTAGGCGCCGGGCATGCCGTCGAAGCGCCAGATGGCATCGAGCGCCAGGTTGATGGCATTGAACTCGATGTGGGCGATGGCGTGCAGCAGGACGGCCCGGCCTTCGGGCGTGGCGGGCGAGCGGCGCGCCACCTCGGTGTGGCGCAGCAGCAGGGGGCGCTCGGGGCGGCCGGGCAGCACGCCGGCATCCGCGGGGCCGGCAGGGGCTTTTTCTGCTATCGAAAAATGAGCTGCCTGCGCATGCAGGCTCAGCGACTGCGCCGCTTTTTGTTCGGGGTCTGCAAGGCACAAGACCTGCAGTGCACGTTGGCGAAGCTCCATCCTTACAATTCTAGGCCCTGCCTTTGCGTAACGCTGCAAACGCTTTGTAACCATTGGCAGGCCCCCGGTGCGAACAATACTTCCCTTGTCTGGAGACTGCGGTATGGCGATTTACGAACTCGATGGTGCGATTCCCCAGGTGGCCGCTTCGGCCTGGGTGGCCGACAGCGCCCAGGTCATGGGCAACGTGGTGCTGGGCGAGGACGCGAGCGTCTGGTTCGGCACCGTGGTGCGCGGCGACACGGAAAGCATCACCATCGGCGCCGGCTCCAACATCCAGGACGCCAGCGTGCTGCACGCCGACATCGGCAAGCCGCTGGTGGTGGGCGAGCGCGTGACCGTGGGCCACCAGGTCATGCTGCACGGCTGCACCATCGGCGACGAGTCGCTGATCGGCATCGGTGCCATCGTGCTCAATGGCGCCAAGATCGGCAAGCACTGCCTGGTGGGGGCCGGCGCGCTGGTGACCGAGGGCAAGGAGTTTCCCGATGGCTCCATGATCATCGGCAGTCCCGCCAAGGCGGTGCGCGAACTGTCTCCCGAGCAGATCGAAGGCCTGCGCCAGAGCGCGCAGCACGACATCGACAATGCGCGCCGCTTTCACAGCGGTCTGCACCGGATCGCCTGAGCACTTTTCTCGGCCGATCCCCGTATTTGACTGGAACCCTTTCGCGTGTCTGAACTTCACAAATTCCTTTTCGATGGCCTGCCCGTGCGCGGCATGCTGGTGCGCCTGACCGACGCCTGGACCGACATCCTGCGCCGGCGTGCCGGCAACACGGCCACCGGCGCCTATGCCGCCCCCGTCACCGAGCTGCTCGGCGAGATGGCGGCGGCCGGCGTGCTGATGCAGTCGAACATCAAGTTCAATGGCGCGCTGATCCTGCAGGTGTTCGGCGATGGCCCGGTGAAGCTGGACGTGGCCGAGGTGCAGTCCGACCTCTCCCTGCGCGCCACTGCCACGGTCACCAGCGAAGTGCCGGCCGACGCGCGCCTGAGCCAGATGGTCAACGTGGGCGGCAGTGGGCGCTGCGCCATCACGCTCGATCCCAAGAACCGCCACCCCGGCCAGCAGCCCTACCAGGGCGTGGTGCCGCTGCACGGCGACCACCACGAAAAGCTCGAACGCCTGTCGGACGTGCTGCAGCACTACATGCTGCAGTCCGAGCAGCTCGACACCGTGCTGGTGCTGGGCGCCAACGAGCAGGTGGCGGCCGGCCAGCTGATCCAGCGCATGCCCATCAAGGGCGAGGGCAACCTGGCCGAGGGCCTCTCGCACCGCGAGAACGAAGACCAGATCGGCCACAACGAGGACTACAACCGCATTGCCCACCTGGCTGCCAGCCTGACGCGCGAAGACTTGCTGAGCCTGGATGTGGACACCATCCTGCGCCGCCTGTTCTGGGAGGAAAAGCTGGTGCGCTTTACCCCCCAGCAGGGCGATACGGGCCCGCGCTTTGCCTGCACCTGCAGCCGCGAGCGCGTGGGCAACATGCTGCGCAACCTGGGCGCGGCCGAGTCCGAGAGCATCCTGGCCGAGCGCGGCGAGATCGAGGTGGGCTGCGAATTCTGCGGCCAGCAGTACCGCTTCGACGCGGTGGACGCGGCGCAGATCTTCGTGGAGCCGGCCATCATCCAGCCCCAGGGACCCACGGGCATGCAGTAGCCGGGGGCGCCGCCACGCGGGGTGTGGTTGCTCGTGTGACCATCGTTGACAATCGCGGCCGCCGCGCGGGCCGTGGCAGGTCTACCATGAAGGCCTGTACCAAAGGTGTGTCATGGGGTTTATCAGTCGCGTCATGGGCTTCTCGGCCCGCAACAGGGCAGTGCCGCCGCTGGCGCTGTACGAGAGTTCGCTCGCGCAGGACTCCCGGCGTGCCGACACGGTGCTCGCCGTGCTCGACCTCGATGCCGCCATCAACGCCCATGAGCGCTGGAAAGAGCGGCTGATGGACTACCTCGAAGGCCGCTCGGCCAAGGGGCTGGACCCGGCCATGGTGCGCCGTACCGACCAGGACGCCCTGGGCCGTTGGCTGCACGGCGTGGGCGCCGAGCTGCTGGGCGACCGCCCGGCCTTCACGCTGCTGGTGGCGCGCCACCAGTACTTCCACGAACAGGCCGCCACCATCGTTGAGCTGGCGCAGCAGGGCGAATGGCCGCGCGTGGTGCAGGTGCTCAATGGCGGCTACCGCCACGGCTCCAGCCAGGTGGTGCTGCTGCTCAAGGAGCTCAAGCGCAGCCTTGCGCAGGAGGCCGCGTCAGCGCAGTGAACAGCCGGTGCTCGCACACCGGGTCGCTGCATTTCTCGCACCCATAGGCGCGCAGCCGGGCCGCGCGGGCTTCGCTGTGCGCCGAAGAAGCCTGCTCCCCGATGGCCTGGTTCCCCAGCAGCGGGCCCAGCGCACGCAGCGCACTGGCCAGGCGTGCCGGCCCCTGGCCGTACACCACGCGGTAGGCGATGGCTTGGGCGCCGAGCGTGGCGCGCAACTGGGCATCCAGGGCCTGCCGGGGCTCTTGCTCCGCCGCCGGGCAGGGCAGGTCCAGTCCCATCAGCAGGGTGATTTGCGCGCCCTGGTGCGCCTGCAGTGCGGCAGCCACGTGTACGGCATCGCCGGCGGCAACGGCCTGTGCCAGCAGGGAGTGGGTGAGCGTCAGAGGGGCGGGCGCTGCGCCCAGGTGCGGCGCGAGGGCCTCGGCCAGCGCATGGGTGCCGGTGCCGGGGGCACCCAGCAGCACGATGGTGGAGGTCACGGGAAGGGTGTCCACCGCGCTCAGCGCGGCGTGAACTGCACGTAGATCTCGTTGGGCCGCACCATGCCCAGCTCGCTGCGCGCCTTTTCCTCGACCATGTCCAGGCCTTCCTTGAGGTCGTGCACCTCGGAGCTCAGGCGCTCGTTGGCCTGCTGTGCCTGGGCATTGGCGGCCTTTTGCACGTCGATCTGGCGCTGCATCTCGTTCACGCGCGGCAGGCTGCCGCGCCCCAGCCAGAGCTGGGCGTGCACGGCTGCCAGCAGGGCCAGCAGCACGACCGGAACGAGGCGGTTGACCATGGTGGCGCCAGCTTACCTGATTGCGCGCAGGAACGGCCGCCCGCGGCCGGAGCCCGTCGGCAGGGCAGGCGGCCGGACCGGCATGCGGGCAGGCTCAGCGCAGGTTGTAGAACGCGGCGCGGCCGGGGTAGTGCGCGATGTCGCCCAGGTCTTCCTCGATGCGCAGCAGCTGGTTGTACTTGGCGATGCGGTCCGAGCGCGACAGCGAGCCGGTCTTGATCTGGCCGGCGTTGGTGCCCACGGCGATGTCGGCGATGGTGCTGTCCTCGGTCTCGCCCGAGCGGTGCGAGATCACGGCGGTGTAGCCGGCGCGCTTGGCCATCTCGATGGCGGCGAAGGTCTCGGTCAGCGTGCCGATCTGGTTGATCTTGATCAGGATCGAGTTGCCGATGTGCTTGTCGATGCCTTCCTTAAGGATCTTGGTGTTGGTCACGAACAGGTCGTCTCCCACCAGCTGCACGTTCTTGCCCAGGCGCTCGGTCAGGATCTTCCAGCCATCCCAGTCGCCTTCGTGCATGCCGTCTTCGATGCTGATGATGGGGTACTTGTCGCACCAGCTGGCCAGCATGTCGGTCCACTGCGTGGCGGTGAGCTTCAGGCCGCCTTCGCCTTCCAGCACGTAGTGGCCGTCCTTGTAGAACTCGCTGGCCGCACAATCCAGGCCCAGGGCGATCTGCTCGCCTGCGGTGTAGCCGGCAGCTTCGATGGCCTGCAGGATCAGCACGATGGCGGCTTCATGGTTCTCGACGCTCGGTGCAAAGCCGCCTTCGTCGCCCACGGCGGTGCTGATGCCTTTGTCGTGCAGGATCTTCTTCAGGGCATGGAACACCTCGGCGCCCCAGCGCAGGGCTTCGCGGAAGGTGGGGGCGCCCACGGGGATGATCATGAACTCCTGCAGATCCAGGCTGTTGTTGGCGTGTGCGCCGCCATTGATCACGTTCATCATGGGCACGGGCAGCTGCATGCTGCCCATGCCGCCCAGGTAGCGGTACAGCGGCAGGCCGGACTCTTCGGCTGCGGCGCGGGCCACGGCCATGGACACGGCCAGCATGGCGTTGGCGCCCAGGCGGCTCTTGTTGTCGGTGCCATCGAGGTCGATCAGCGTCTTGTCCAGGAAAGCCTGCTCGGAGGCATCCAGGCCCAGCACGGCTTCGGAGATCTCGGTGTTGATGTGCTCCACCGCCTTGAGCACGCCCTTGCCCAGGTAGCGGCTCTTGTCGCCATCGCGCATTTCGATGGCCTCGCGGCTGCCGGTGGACGCACCCGAAGGCACGGCCGCACGGCCCATCACGCCCGACTCCAGCAGCACGTCGCACTCGACGGTGGGGTTGCCGCGGCTGTCCAGCACTTCGCGGCCTACGATGTCAACAATGGCACTCATGATCTTCCTTGAGGGTTTTTGAAATTCATCCAGACAGGCATGGGGCAGGTGGAATCCAGCCAGAACTGATGCTGTCGCGCGTCGGTCGCGATTCTATGCTACCGATTTGATAGTAATTAAGGGGTCCGGGTACGAACCGGGTACGGACTCAGACGCCTTCGACGCACACCATGCGCATGATCGCAGCGCCTTCGCGCGCCGCCTTGGCCTTCTGGTACTCGGGCGTATCGTAGAAGGCGCGGGCCGCCTCGAAGCTCGGGAACTTGAGGATCACCGTGCGGCCGGGGTTCCAGTCACCCTCGAGCACCTCGACCTTGCCGCCGCGCACGCACACTTCGGCGCCGTGGGCCTGCATGGCGATGGTGCTCCACTTGCGGTACTCCTCGTACTGCGTGGGGTTGGTGACGGTGACGGATGCGATGACGTAACCACTGCTCATGATGTCTCAGGCTCCAAAGTTGTTTTCGAGAAAACCGTTCTTCTTGGTGATGCCGTCCAGGGCCACCAGGGTCTCCAGCAGCGCCTTCATGTGCTTCAGGGGCACGGCGTTGGGGCCGTCGGACAGGGCCTTGGCCGGGTCCGGGTGGGTTTCCATGAACAGGCCGGCCACGCCCACGGCCACGGCCGCACGCGCCAGCACCGGCACCATTTCGCGCTGGCCGCCGCTGCTGGTGCCGGTGCCGCGGGGCAGCTGCACCTAGTGCGTGGCGTCGAACACCACCGGGGCATTCGTCTCGCGCATGATGGACAGGCTGCGCATGTCCGACACCAGGTTGTTGTAGCCAAAGCTCGCGCCGCGCTCGCAGGCCATGAAGGCGTCCTCGGGCAGGCCGGCTTCCTTGGCGGCAGCGCGGGCCTTGTCGATCACGTTCTTCATGTCGTGGGGCGCAAGGAACTGGCCCTTCTTGATGTTCACCGGCTTGCCCGACTGCGCCACGGCGCGGATGAAGTCGGTCTGGCGGCACAGGAAGGCAGGCGTCTGCAGCACGTCGACCACCTTGGCGGCCTCGGTGATGTCGTCCTCGGTGTGCACGTCGGTGAGCACCGGCACGTTGAGGTCCTTGCGGATCTTGGCCAGGATCTCCAGGCCCTTCTCACGCCCCGGGCCGCGAAAGCTCGTGCCCGAGGAGCGGTTGGCCTTGTCGAAGCTGCTCTTGAAGATGAACGGGATGCCCAGCGATCCCGTGATCTCCTTGAGCTGCCCGGCCACGTCCATCTGCAGTTGCTCGGACTCGATCACGCAGGGGCCTGCGATGAGGAAGAAGCGTTGGTCGAGGCCGACGTCGAAGCCGCAGAGTTTCATGGCAAGGTCTCTTTTCTTCTGTGGGTTTTGCGCAGTCAGTCAGGCCGCCACCGCGGGCTTTTGCTGCAGGCTCTTCTGGTGCTCCACCGCCGCCTTGATGAAGGCGTTGAACAGCGGGTGGCCGTTCCAGGGCGTGGACTTGAACTCGGGGTGGAACTGCACGCCGATGAACCAGGGGTGTACGCTCTTGGGCAGCTCCACGATCTCGGTGAGCTGCTCGCGCTGCGTCAGCGCCGAGATCACCAGGCCCGCCTTGCGCAGCTGGTCCAGGTAGTTCACATTGGCTTCGTAGCGGTGGCGGTGGCGCTCGGTCACGATGTTGCCGTAGATCTCGTGCGCCAGCGTGCCGGCCGAAACGTCCGAGCTCTGCGCGCCCAGGCGCATGGTACCGCCCAGGTCGGAGTTCTCGTCGCGCTGCTTGATGGTGCCGTCGGCGTCCTTCCACTCGGTGATCAGGGCGATCACGGGGTGGGGCGTGGCGGGCTCGAACTCGGTGCTGTTGGCGTCCTTGAGGCCGGCCACATGGCGCGCGTACTCGATGGTGGCGACCTGCATCCCGAGGCAGATGCCCAGGTAGGGCACATGCTGCTCGCGGGCGAAGCGGGCGGTGCTGATCTTGCCTTCCACGCCACGCGCGCCAAAGCCGCCGGGCACCAGGATGGCGTCGTACTTGGCCAGCTTCTCGGCCGCGTCATCGGCGTTGATGGTCTCGGAGTCCACATGCTCGATCTTCACGCGCACGTGGTTCTTCATGCCGGCGTGGCGCAGTGCCTCGTTCACCGACTTGTAGCTGTCCGACAGGTCCACGTACTTGCCGACCATGGCGATGGTCACTTCACCTTGCGGGTGCTCGGTCTCGTACACCAGCTGGTCCCAGCGCTTGAGGCTGGTGGGCGGCGTGTTCAGGCGCAGCTTGTCGCAGATCAGGCCATCCAGGCCCTGCTCGTGCAGCATGCGCGGCACCTTGTAGATGGTGTCCACGTCCCACATGCTGATCACACCCCACTCGGGCACGTTGGTGAACAGCGAGATCTTGCTGCGCTCGTCCTCGGGCATGCGGCGGTCGGCGCGGCACAGCAACGCGTCGGGCTGGATACCGATCTTGCGCAGTTCCTGCACGGTGTGCTGCGTGGGCTTGGTCTTGAGCTCGCCGGCCGCGGCGATCCAGGGCACGTAGGTCAGGTGCACGAAGGCGGCGTTGTTCGGGCCGAGCTTGAGGCTCAGCTGGCGCACGGCCTCCAGGAAGGGCAGGGACTCGATGTCGCCCACGGTGCCGCCGACTTCGACGATGGCCACATCGACCGCATCGTCGGTGCCGACACCTGCGCCGCGCTTGATGTACTCCTGGATTTCATTGGTGACGTGCGGGATCACCTGCACCGTCTTGCCCAGGTAGTCGCCGCGGCGCTCCTTCTCCAGCACGCTCTGGTAGATGCGGCCGGTGGTGAAGTTGTTGGTCTTTTTCATGCGCGTTTCGATGAAACGCTCATAGTGGCCGAGGTCGAGGTCGGTTTCGGCGCCGTCGTCCGTGACGAACACTTCGCCGTGCTGGAACGGGGACATGGTGCCCGGGTCCACGTTGATGTACGGGTCGAGCTTGATGAGGGTGACTTTGAGGCCCCGCGATTCGAGGATCGCGGCAAGGGAGGCTGAGGCGATTCCCTTGCCCAGGGAAGACACCACACCGCCGGTGACGAAGACAAATTTGGTCATGTCTTTTTTGGTGGTGGGAAATCGGGATTATAGATGGCCGCCCGGCACCGGGCCGGCCAAGGTCTTTCGGGCGTGCCTGCCGGCATGCCGGCCGTCTGCTAAATTCGCGCCCATGAATGAGCTTGCTGGCAAACACATTGTTCTGGGTCTGAGCGGGGGCGTAGCCTGCTACAAGTCGGCCGACCTGTGCCGCCAGCTCATCAAGGAGGGCGCCACCGTGCAGGTGGTGATGACCGAGGCCGCCGCGCAGTTCATCACCCCGGTGACCATGCAGGCCCTGTCGGGACGGCCGGTCTACGGCTCGCAGTGGGATGCGCGCGAGCCCAACAACATGCCCCACATCAACCTGAGCCGCGAGGCCGATGCGATCCTGATTGCGCCCTGCAGCGCCGATTTCATCGCCCGCCTGGTCCAGGGCCGCTCCGACGAGTTGCTGAGCCTGCTGTGCCTGGCCCGCCCCATGGACAAGGTGCCCCTGCTGCTGGCACCGGCCATGAACCGCGAAATGTGGGCCCACCCCGCCACCCAGCGCAATCTGGCCCAGGTGGCCAAGGACGGCGCCCGGGTGCTCGGCGTGGGCAATGGCGACCAGGCCTGCGGCGAAACCGGCGATGGCCGCATGCTGGAGCCCCTGGAGCTGCTGGACGAGCTGATCGCCTTCTTCGCGCCCAAGCCCCTGGCCGGGCGCAAGGTGCTGATCACCGCCGGCCCGACCTTCGAGGCCATCGACCCGGTGCGCGGCATCACCAACCTCTCCAGTGGCAAGATGGGCTTTGCCATCGCCCGCGCCGCGCGCGAGGCGGGGGCCGAGGTGACCCTGGTGGCTGGGCCCGTGCACCTGCCCACGCCGCGCGGCGTGCAGCGCGTCAACGTGCAGTCTGCCCAGCAGATGCTGGCGGCGGTGATGGCGCTGGCGCCCACCTCGTCGGTGTTCGTCGCCACGGCGGCCGTGGCCGACTGGCGGCCGGCCACCCAGGCGGGCGAAAAGATCAAGAAGGATGGCTCGGGCCAGGCGCCGACCCTGGCCTTTGCCGAAAACCCCGACATCCTGGCCACGGTGGCCCAACTGCAAGAGGCGCAATCGGGCGAGCTCTACTGCGTAGGGTTTGCTGCCGAAAGCCATGACCTGCTGGCCCATGCCACGGCCAAGCGCCTGCGCAAGAAAATCCCGCTGCTGGTGGGCAACATCGGTCCCGCCACCTTCGGCCAGGACGACAATGCCCTGCTGCTGGTGGACGAGCACGGCCACCGCGAACTGCCCCTGGCGTCCAAGCGCTCGCTGGCACAGGGCCTGGTCGCCGAAGTGGCGGCACGCTTGCCGGCACGGCGTGGCTGAGCAGGGCGCGCATCCGATTCCATGATCCCCGGAGGGAGGCCTTGTGAGCATGCACTCGATCAAACCCGAATGGGATACCCCGCCCAATGGCGACTTTGCCAGTTACGTGGAGCGCCTGAGCGCCCAGCAGGCCCTGCAGGCGGGGCGCTCGCAGGCCGCGCATTCGGCCCAGGTGGTGCACCCTGGCGGCGTGGCCCCCGGGTCCGCCCAGGCGGCCGCACGCCGGGCTGCGGCCAGTCCCACGCCCGTGGCCGTGGCATTGCCCCCAGATCTGCTGCAACTGGTGGCCCCGTTCGTCGGCATGGTGCGCATCGCCCGCACCCTGCTGGCCGTGGTTGCGGCGGTGCATGCACTCACGCTGCTGATGGCAGGGCAGGGCTCATGGTTCGTGCTGGCAGTGATGGCCGGCCTGTGGTGGTTCATGGGCATCGTGATCAATGCCGCGTCGGCGGCGGGCACCGTGGTGGTGCCCAAGCCCGTGGCCGTGAAGGAGCGCCAGCGGCAAGCCGCCCAGCAGCGCAAGACAGGAAACAAGAAGTGAAGATTGACGTCAAGATTCTCGATCCGCGCATGGCGGACCGGTTGCCCACCTATGCCACGCCCGGCAGTGCGGGGCTCGACCTGCGGGCCTGCCTTGATGCGCCGCTCACCCTCGAACCCAATGCCTGGCAACTGGTGCCTACGGGCATCTCCATCTACCTCAAGGACCCGGGCTACGCCGCGCTGATCCTGCCGCGCTCGGGCCTGGGCCACAAGCACGGCATCGTGCTCGGCAACCTCGTCGGCCTGATCGACAGCGACTACCAAGGCCAGCTCATGGTGAGCGCCTGTAACCGCAGCAGCACCGCCTTCACGCTCGAACCCATGGAGCGCCTGGCGCAGCTGGTCATCGTGCCGGTGGTGCAGGCACAGTTCAATGTGGTCACGGAATTCCCCCCCTCCGAGCGCGGCGAGGGAGGCTACGGCTCCACCGGCAAGGGCTGATCTGTAAGCGCGCGCACAAACGCTTACGAGCGCGGTGCCGGCTTTTCTATCCTGTAGGTGAGCACTGACGTCACCAGGGTGTGCGGCCTGACGCAGCCATCGGCTGCCAGATGGCGTGGCGGGCGCATCCCCGGTGCTTCAATCTCACCATTGCCTGGCGGCGAACGCTGCGGTCCCCGCAACGGCCTGCCCGGCGAGATTCATTCCAGGAGATTTGCCATGACCACCAAGTTCACCCGCATCGCCACCCTGACCGGCTCCCTCGTGCTGTTTGCCAGCCTGGCCGCCTGTGGCGCCCCCCCCCGCTCGGAGGAATACTATGCCGGCGGTGGCTACACCACCACGGTGGCGCCCGCCCCGGTCTACAACACGCCGGTCGTCACCGAGTTCGGCCGTGTGGCCAACATCGAGACCACGCACACGCAAGGTTCCGGCCGCACCTCGGGTGCGGGCGCCGTGATCGGTGCGGTGGTCGGCGGCGTGCTGGGCAATGCCGTGGGCGGTGGTTCGGGCCGTGCAGCCGCCACCGCGGTGGGGCTGATCGGCGGCGCCGTGGCCGGCAATGCCGTGGAGCGCCGCAACAACAGCGGCGAATACCTGGGCTACCGCGTTTCCATCCAGCTGGACCAGGGCGGCTACCGCGCCTATGACGTGCCCTCGCCAGGCGACCTGCGCATCGGCGACCGCGTGCGCATGGTCGAAGGCCAGATCCAGCGCATCTGACGCCCTGTCTGCGCCGCAAATGGAACAGGCCCTCGCGAGGGCCTGTTCCATTGTGGCTTTCTGGAAAGGGTCAGTGCAACAGGTCGTTGCCAGGCGCCTGCGGCTGCACACGGAAGAAACCGGTGCCAGCCGTGCCCTGGCCGATCTCGTCCTCGGTCGCTTCGCGCACGGCGTGCACCTGCAGCGTGATGCGCAGCGCGATACCGGCAAGCGGGTGGTTGCCGTCCAGCACCACATGCTCGGGGTAGATCTCGGCCACGGTGTAGAGCGCGTCGCGCGGGGCGTCGGGGTTCACGCCTTCGGGCAGGGCTGCGCCATCGAAGGTCATGCCTTCTTCGAGCTCCGCGGGGAACAGCGAGCGCGGCTCCAGGAACAGCATTTGGTCGTTGAAGTCGCCAAAGGCGTCTTCGGGCTCCAGGTGCAGCGCGACGGAGGCGCCCACGCCATGGCCCTGCAAGGCCTCATCGATGCGGGGCAAAAGGTCGTCGCCCCCCACGAGGAACTCCACGGGCTCATCGAGCACATCGAGTTCCTCGCCCAGGGTGTCCTTGAGGATCCAGGTCAGAGCGACCACGCATTGTTCGGTAATTTCCATAGGAGAATTGTCGCAGTTTGACCAACCGCCCCGCAAAGGGCCGCACAGTACCCATGGACGCCCACCAAGCCCTGACCCTTCTGGGGGGCCTTTCCCCTGCCCAGTTCATGCGCCGCCACTGGCACAAGAAGCCCCTGCTGGTGCGCCAGGCGATACCCGGCTTCGCGGCGCCGGTGCAGCGTGCCGGGCTGTTCGATCTGGCCGGGCAGGAGGGCGTGGAGTCGCGCCTGGTGCAGCAGGTCAAGGGCGCCTGGAAGCTGCGCCAGGGCCCGTTCACGCGCCGCGCGCTGCCCTCGCTCAAGCGACCCGACTGGACCCTGCTGGTCCAGGGCGTGGACCTGCACGACCAGGGCGTGCATGCGCTGATGCAGCAGTTCCGCTTCGTGCCCGAGGCGCGCCTGGACGACCTCATGATCAGCTATGCCAGCGATGGCGGCGGCGTGGGCCCGCACTTCGACAGCTACGACGTGTTCCTGCTGCAGGCCCATGGCCGGCGGCGCTGGCGCATCGGCCGCCAGAAGGATCTCACCCTCAAGGACGGCATCCCCCTCAAGGTGCTCGCGAATTTCGAGCCCGAGGAAGAGTTCGTGCTGGAGCCTGGCGATATGCTCTACCTGCCCCCGCTCTATGCGCACGACGGCATTGCCGAAGGCGAGTGCATGACCTATTCCATCGGTTTTCGCGCGCCGGCGCGGGCCGAGCTTGCCAATGAACTGCTGGTGCGCCTGACCGAGGAGGCCGAGGAGGGTGACACCCGCGTGCTCTACCGCGACCCGCGCCAGGAGGCGGTGGAGCAGCCCGCCGCCATCCCGGCCAGCCTGCAGGACTTCGCCCGCGACGCCCTGGCCAGGGCCCTGGCCGAACCGCTGGCGCTGGAGCGCGCCCTGGGCGAGTACCTGACCGAGCCCAAGCCCAACGTCTGGTTCGACCCCGACGAATCCGGCGCCATGATCGAGAGCGTGGTGCTGGACCGGCGCACGCGCATGATGTACGACGCGCACCCTGGATTCATCAACGGCGAGAGCTACCGCGCTGGCGGCCGCGATGCCCCGCTGATGCGCCGCCTGGCCGACCAGCGGCGCCTGTCCGCGCGGGAACTGGCGCGCGCCAGCGACGATGCGCTCGAACTGGTATCGTCCTGGTGCGATGCGGGATGGGCCCACTCCGGTGCCCAGGAGCCGCAGGAGGATTGACCGTGACGCAGGACCCGAGCACCCCACCGTTGGCCGCTTCGCCAGGCGAGCTGCCTTCGGGCCGTTTCGCCAGCCGCGAGACCTTCATCCAACTGGTGCGTGATGCGCTGGCCACCGCGGCGCGCGAGGGCTGGGGAGAGATCGTGCTCAGCGATGCCAATTTCCACGACTGGCCGCTGGGCGAACGCGCGGTGGCCGAATCGCTGCAGGCCTGGGCCAAGACGGGCCGGCGCTTCACCATGCTGGCCGGATCCTACGACGACCTGATCCGCCGCCACGCGCGTTTCGTGCGCTGGCGCGGCACCTGGGACCACATCATCACCTGCCGGCGTGCCGGCTCGGCCGATCCGCTCGACATCCCCAGTGTGTTATGGTCGCCGCAGTGGGTGATGCACCGGCTCGACCCCGAGCGCTGCGTGGGCGTCACGGGCAGCGAGCCTGATCGCCGCGTGCTCGTGCGCGAAACGCTCAATGAATGGCTGCAGGGAAAAAGTGCACCGGGCTTCCCCGCCTCCACCCTGGGCCTGTAGGACAAACGCCCGACTTGGCGTTTCCAGGCCTTGCACCATGTGAAGGCATGGTAAACCTTGCATCGGTGTTAGTCAGTATTGACTAAATGCCAATATAATCGGCGGCTGCGCCGAAATGGTGCTACTCAAGTGCACTGTGCCAATGCGCAAAGGCTTTTTCGGGCCGGGCGCCGTGGCTTTTCAAGATTCTGTCTGTCCACAATAGGAAAATCGCAATGAAGAACTCTCTCGTTCTGGCCGCCCTGATCGCTGCTGCAGCCCTCGCCGCTTGCGGCAAGAAGGAAGAACCCGCTCCAGCACCAGCGCCAGCACCCGTGGAAGCTCCCGCTCCAGCACCTGCACCAGCTGCTTCCGAAGCCGCTCCTGCTGCTTCCGACGCTGCTGCTGCCGCTTCGGACGCTGCTGCTGCCGCCAACGCTGCTGCCACGGCCGCTACCGCTGCTGCCGGCGCTGCTTCGAACTAAGCACGCATGAACCGCGGCCGGCGCCTGGCGCCGGCCATGGCTCGGAAACCCTGCCCTCGCAAGAGTGCAGGGTTTTTTTTCGCTCGCCCTCAGAACAGGGAGGTGGGCAGGGGCGGCGGGGTCAGTGGCCCTGTGGGCGTGGGCTGTTCACCCACGGTCAGCCAGCCCGTTCCCTGGGCTTGGTCGGCCACCACGATGAGCTCGGGTGCCCACTGCAGTGCACCCGCAAGCGCCTGCCGGGCCAGTTCGGGCGTGTTGTTGCGCGCGCTCAGGTGGGCGGCCACCACCCATTGCAGGCCATCGTGCCGCACGGCCTGCACGATGGCGGCCGTGGCCTGGTTGGCCAGGTGGCCGTGGGCACCGCCCACCCGGCGCTTGAGGAAGGCCGGGTAGGCCGAAGCGGCCAGCAGGTCCGGGTCGTGATTGGCCTCGATGAACAGCGCGTGGCAGCCTGCCACCTGCTGCAGTACGTGGGACGAGGCATGGCCCAGGTCGGTGAGCAGCGCCAGGTCGTGGGCGCCATCGGTGCAGCGCAGCTGCAGGGGCTCGCGCGCATCGTGGGGCACCGTGAAGGGGCGAAACGACAGCGGGCCCAGCTCGATGGCTTGCATGTCCTGCGCCAGGTGCAGCAGCCCATCGAAATCGGGCGCGCCGATGGCCATGTGCGTGCCCTGGCTCATCCACACAGGGATGCGGTGGCGCAGCGCGAGCGCGTGCGCGCAGCCGATGTGGTCAGAGTGTTCGTGGGTGATGAACAGGCCGTCGATCTGGCCGATCTGCAGTCCGGCCGCCGCCAGGCGGGTTTCGAGCTGGCGCGGGCCGATGCCGCAATCGACCAGCAGGCGCCGGGTGTGCAGGCCGTCGCAGGCTTCCACCACGGTGGCGTTGCCAGCGCTGCCGCTGGCGAGGTTCTTCAAACGCAGCATGGAGAAATGAAGAGCGCCTGGGCACCACCCCGAGGGATGGCGTCCAGGCGCCGCAGGGTGGGGTGTCCGTTTACTTCAGCTCGTCTGCAATCACGCGCAGGATGCGCTCGGCGTTGGCCGAGGATTCGGGCGAGCCGCCCTCGTTGAGCACCGACACGGTGGTCGACTCCGCCTGGCTGCGCACCACGATGCGGTACTTGAGCGGCGGCACGGCGGCTGGCGAGCGGCTGAACAGCTTGCCGAAGAAGCCCTGCTCCTTCTTGTCCGCGTTGGGTGCGACGTAGCGCACGAAGTACACGCCTTCATTGCGGTTGCGGTCTTCCACGGTGAAGCCGGTGCGGTCCAGCGCCACGCCGACACGGCGCCAGGCGCGGTCGAAGCCCTCGTTGATCTGCACCACGGGCACATTGTTCACATTGGCCACCGTGGCCGATTGCGCCACCGGTGCGGCGGAGGCTGCCACGACGGCCTTGGACTGCTCCTGGCTCACGCCCAGCCGGACCATCAGGCGGCGCAGGAATTCGGTTTCCAGCTCGGGGTCGGCTGCACGGGGCTGCCAGACGGTCTGGTCCTTGGTGGTGTTGCTGTAGACCTCGATCATGCCGCGGTGCGTGATGTAGACCTCGGTGCCGCCAGCGGCGTTGCGCTCCAGGCGGGTGCGGAAGCGGTCACGCTCGCCGGTGGAGTACAGCGAGTCGATGACCTTGCCCAGCGTGGAGCGGATCAGGTCCTGCGGCAACTTGGCGCGGTTCTCGGCCCAGTCGGTCTCCATGATGCCCAGGTTGGCCTGGTCCAGGTCCAGCGTGAAGCCGTTCTCCAGCCAGAAGTCGCGCACGGGCTCCCACAGCTTGTCCGCCGGGCGGTCGATCACCAGCCTGCGCTTGTTGCCTTCGCGCATGATGCGCACGTCGCCCAGTTGCGCGGCGGCCGCGTTGGCCGTGCCCGAGGGCTGGGCGGCCTGGCTGGCCTGCAGGGCTGCGGCCGACACGGCGCCGCCCGGCACGTTGTAGCGGGAGTCGCGCGAGAGCTGGGTCAGGTCCGGAGGCACCTCCAGCGTGGAGCCCTTGGCGGCGCTCTTGTAATCGATCTTGTCGCCTTCGAGGGCGGAGCAGGCGGACAGTGCCAGGGCGAGGGCCAGCAGGCCCACTCGGGTAGTAACAGCGTTCACGCGAATATCCTTGGAGTGTCAGGGTTCGGGCGCAGCCCGGGTTGTTAGATCAGGCTGGCGGAGCGCAGGGCCGCCTCGACCACGGCTTCATTGGCCGGGCTCAGAGGGGTCATGGGCAGGCGCAGTGTGCCACCGCACAGGCCCATGCGGGCCACGGCCCACTTCACGGGGATGGGGTTGGCTTCGACGAAGAGCTGCTTGTGCACGGGCATCAGCTGGAACTGGATTTCCATGGCGCGCCGCACGTTGCCGGCAATCGCCGCCACGCACAGCTCGTGCATCAGGCGCGGCGCCACGTTGGCCGTCACGCTCACATTGCCATGGCCGCCGCACAGCATCAGGGCCACGGCGGTCGGATCGTCGCCCGAGTAGATGCCGAAGCCCTTGGGGGCTTCGCGGATCAGCCACTGCGCGCGCTCGATGTTGCCCGTGGCCTCCTTGATGCCGATGATGCCGGGCACCTGGGCCAGGCGCAGCACGGTGTCGTGCTGCATGTCCGCAACCGAGCGTCCGGGCACGTTGTACAGGATGGTGGGCAGGTCGCCCACGGCCTCGGCGATGGCTTTGAAATGCTGGTACTGGCCCTCTTGCGTGGGCTTGTTGTAGTAGGGCACGACCTGCAGCTGCGAGTCGGCGCCCACCTTCTTGGCAAAACGGGCCAGCTCGATGGCCTCGGCCGTCGAATTGGCGCCGCAGCCGGCCATGATGGGCACGCGCTTGGCGGCCTGCTCCACGGCCACGCGGATGATCTCGCAGTGTTCCTCGACGTTCACCGTGGGCGATTCGCCCGTAGTGCCCACGACGCCGATGCAGTCGGTGCCTTCGGCAATGTGCCAGTCGATCAGTTTGCGCAGCGCAGGGTAGTCGACGCTGCCGTCCTCATGCAGGGGGGTGACGAGGGCGACGATGCTGCCGGTGAGTGGCACTAAGGAAGATGTCATGTCCGCAGTGGTGAACGGGATAAAAGAGCATTCTAACTAGGCCGGCTGGCCAGCAGATGTCTTGAGGGTGCCCCGGCGTCCGCAAGTTCCCTCACGGCCGTGATGCGCTGCACGAAACGTGCGGGTTCTTCGACAAAGCCGTCCTCGTAGGCCACGGTGCGCAGGCCATTGCAGGCTGCCAGCAGTTCACCCGGCTGCAGCAGGAACTCGGACCGTGCGGGGCGGCCCACCGTTTCGTTACCGTGTGCAAAGGTCTCGTAGAGCAGTACACCACCCGGCGCCAGGCTCGCCAGCAGGGTGGGAAACAGCGGGCGCCACAGGTAGTTGGTCACCACTACCGCGCCGAACTGCCGCCCGGCGAAAGGCCAGGGGCCGTTCTCGATATCGGCGCAAACCATCTCGCCGAGCGGTGCGGCGGCCGCCACCGCCTCGGCGGATCGGTCCACCCCCACCACGGCATGGCCCAGGCCGTGCAGCCAGCGCAGGTGGCGCCCCGCACCACAGGCCACATCGAGCACCGTGCTGCCGGGCGCGATCAGGTGGGACCAGCGGCGCACCCAGTCCGATGGGTTGTCAGATCCGTGCATCGTTTGCTATTGAAAAAGGAGCACCCGGCGCCCTGGGACGGCGTTCGGCTCAAAAGCAGCTCCACACCTTGTCGGCCAGCAGCACCATGAATTCGGGGGCCGTGTACAGGCCGAAAACGGCCAGGCAGGCCACGATGGAGACCGCCCACGCCAGCAGCCGCCACGCCAGCGGCAGGGCCGGCGGGCTGGGGGGCTGGGGCTCGGGGGCGGTGGGCATGGCAGAAGGCGGTGGTTCAGCCCGCCATCATGCCGGCACCGGGGCCCTGCGCTGGATAGGGCTTTCCTTGACCGGCAGGTTCACCAGGGCCGCGAACACCCCAAGGGCGATGGAGATGTACCAGACGATGTCGTAGCTGCCCGTGGCGTCGTACAGGTAGCCGCCCAGCCACACGCCCAGGAAGCTGCCGATCTGGTGGCTGAAGAACACGAAGCCGCCGAGCATGGACAGGTGCTGCACGCCGAAGATCTGGGCAATGGTGGCATTGGTGGGCGGAATGGTGGACAGCCACAGCGTGCCCATGACGGCCGAGAAGATGTACACCGAGGCCGGCGACAGCGGTACCACCAGGAACACCGCAATGGCAATCGCCCGCGCAAAGTAGATGAAGGCCAGGATGTAGCGCTTTTGCAGGCGCTGGCCCAGGGTGCCCGCAATATAGGTGCCGAACACGTTGAACAGGCCGATCAGCGCCAGCGCGTAGCTGGCCACCTGGGGCGAGAGGCCGTGGTCCTTGAGGTAGCTGGGCATGTGCACGCCGATGAACACCACCTGGAATCCGCAGACGAAGTAGCCCGCCATGAGCAGCGTGAAGCTGGGATAGCGGAAGGCCTCCAGCAGCGCCTGGGCGATGGTCTGGTCGCGCTTGACCGGGGCCGTGCCTTTGAAGCCCGGCTCGCGCAGGCCGAAGGCCAGGGGCACGATGAGCAGCACTGCCAGCGACAGCGTCAAAAGCGCCTGCTGCCAGCCGAAGCTGGCGATCAGCCAGCCCTCCAGGGGTACCATGAGGAACTGGCCGAAGGAGCCGGCCGCTGCGGCCACCCCCATGGCCCAGGAGCGCTTCTCGGGCGCGATCTGGCGGCCCAGCACACCATAGATCACCGCATAGGTGGTGCCCGCCTGGGCAGCGCCGATCAACACGCCGGTAGTCAGCGCGAACAGCAGCGGCGTGGGTGACAAGGCCATGCCGGCCAGGCCTGCCGCATACAGGGCGGCGCCGGCCAGCAGCACGCGGAAGGCGCCGAATCGGTCGGCCGCCATGCCCGCGAAGATGCCGATCAGGCCCCAGGAAAGGTTCTGGATGGCGATGGCCAGGGCGAATGTCTGGCGTGTCCAGCCCATTTCCTGGGTGATGGGCTGCAGCCACAGGCCGAAGCCGTGGCGGGTGCCCATGGACAGGGTGACGATGGCCGCGCCGCACGCGAGCACCTGGAACATGGACAGTTTCGGAGGATTCAAGGACATGCGCAGAATGTAGCCAGATTGGCCACAATCTGCCCGCACACTACCGAACAGTACAGTTGCCAGCAATGGACCTGTATTTTCATCCAGCTTTTGCTGCGCCGCCGCACTACAATCCGCCGCATGTCTGCCAAACCGTCGTCCGTTTCCGCCAGTGAATATTCCGAGGGCTCGATCCGTGTGCTCAAGGGCCTGGAGCCCGTCAAGCAGCGCCCGGGCATGTACACCCGCACCGACAACCCCCTGCACATCATCCAGGAGGTGCTGGACAACGCCGCCGACGAGGCGCTCGCCGGCCATGGCAAGAAGATCAAGGTCACGCTGCACGCCGACGGCTCGGTGAGCGTGGAGGACGACGGGCGCGGCCTCCCCTTCGGCATGCACCCCGAGGAAAAGGCCCCGGTGATCGAGCTCGTCTACACCCGCCTGCATGCCGGCGGCAAGTTCGACAAGGGCTCGGGCGGCGCCTACAGCTTCTCGGGCGGCCTGCACGGCGTGGGCGTGAGCGTCACCAACGCCCTGTCCACCCGGCTGGAGGTGAGCAGCCACCGCGAGGGCAAGGTGGCGCGCCTGGCATTCTCGGCCGGCGACGTGGTCGAACCCCTGGTGACGCGGGCCCTGGAAGCCGGCGAGCGCAAGCAGGGCACGACCGTGCGCGCCTGGCCCGATGCCAAGTACTTCGAGTCGAGCGCGCTGCCCATGGGCGAGCTCACCCACCTCCTGCGCAGCAAGGCCGTGCTCATGCCCGGCGTCACCGTGACGCTCACCAACGAGAAGACGCGCGACACCCAGACCTGGCAGTACAAGGGCGGCCTGCGCGACTACCTGATGCAGACGCTCAGCGGCGACCCGGTGATCCCGCTCTTTGAGGGCGAGGGCTATGCCGACCGCAACAACGAGAGCTTTGCCGAGGGCGAGGGGGCATCGTGGTGCGTGGCTTTCACCGAAGACGGCCAGCCCATGCGCGAGAGCTACGTCAACCTGATCCCCACCAGCGCCGGCGGCACGCATGAAAGCGGCCTGCGCGACGGCCTGTTCAACGCCGTCAAGAGCTTCATCGAGCTGCACAGCCTGCTGCCCAAGGGCGTCAAGCTGCTGCCCGAGGACGTGTTCGCCCGCGCCAGCTACGTGCTCTCGGCCAAGGTGCTGGACCCGCAGTTCCAGGGCCAGATCAAGGAGCGCCTGAACTCGCGCGACGCCGTGCGCCTGGTGTCGGGCTTCGTGCGCCCGGCGCTCGAACTGTGGCTCAACCAGCACGTGGACTACGGCAAGAAGCTCGCCGAGCTGGCCATCAAGGCCGCGCAGACGCGCCAGAAGGCCGGCCAGAAGGTCGAAAAGCGCAAGGGCTCGGGCGTGGCCGTGCTGCCCGGCAAGCTCACCGACTGCGAGAGCCGCGACATCGCCCACAACGAAGTCTTCCTGGTCGAGGGCGACTCGGCCGGCGGCAGCGCCAAGATGGGCCGCGACAAGGAAAGCCAGGCCATCCTGCCGCTGCGCGGCAAGGTGCTCAACACCTGGGAGGTGGAGCGCGACCGCCTGTTCGCCAACAACGAGATCCACGACATTTCGGTCGCGATCGGCGTGGATCCGCACGGCCCGAACGACACGCCCGACCTCTCGGGCCTGCGCTACGGCAAGGTCTGCATCCTGTCGGACGCCGATGTCGACGGCTCGCACATCCAGGTGTTGCTGCTCACGCTGTTTTTTCGCCATTTCCCCAAGCTCATCGAGGCCGGCCACATCTATGTGGCCCGCCCGCCGCTGTTCCGTGTGGACGTGCCGGCGCGCGGCAAGAAGCCTGCCGCCAAGATGTATGCGCTCGATGACGGCGAACTCACCGCCATTCTCGACAAATGCGCCAAGGACGGCGTGGCGCGCGAGAAGTGCCAGATCAGCCGCTTCAAGGGCCTGGGCGAGATGAACGCCGAGCAACTGTGGGAGACCACGCTCAACCCCGACACGCGCCGCCTGCTGCCCGTGCAACTGGGCGGCATGGACTTCGCCGCGACCGAGGGCCTGATCACCAAGCTCATGGGCAAGGGCGAGGCAGCCTCGCGGCGCGAGCTGATGGAACTGCATGGCGATGCGGTCGAGATCGACATCTGAGCGCCTGCGACTGCTGTGCGTGGGCCTGCTGCTGGGCCTGGCGCACGTAGCCGCCCACGCCGACCTCTGGGCCTATGTCGACCCGCGCGGCGTGACGCACTTCGCGCCCGAGCAGGTGGACGCCAACTACCAGCTGTTCTTCAAGGGCAACGAGTTCGATTCCACGCGCGATGGTCCCTCCGATGCGCAGGCCCTGCCCCATGCCCTGCCGCCGGCGGGGGCCAGGCTGCTGGCGTTCTTCGACATTGCGCCGGACTACAAACGCGTCAAGCACCATCTGCGTGCCGCCGCCGCCAAGCACGATGTGGACTACGAGCTGCTGCAGGCGCTGATCGCCACGGAGTCAGGCTTCGATGCCGATGCCGTGTCGCCCAAGGGCGCCGTGGGGCTGATGCAGGTGATGCCTGCCACGGCCACGCGCTTTGGTGTGAGCGCTGATGCGAAACGCTCGGTGGAGAAGAAGCTCACCGATCCGGCCGTGAACGTGCCCACCGGCACGCGCTACCTGCGCCACCTGCTCAACCTGTTTCCCGAGCGCCTGGACCTGGCCCTGGCCGCCTACAACGCGGGCGAGGGCGCGGTGCAGCGCGCCGGCAACCAGATCCCGGCGTACAAGGAAACGCAGAACTACGTGCGCACTGTGCTGGGCCTGTATGCACAGCTCAAGCCGCCCGCACCCGTGAAAAGCCAGCGCGCGGTGTCCGGCCGCGTGCGCATGGAACTGCAGGGCGGCGCCCTGAACCGGGGCAACCTGCCACCCACCGGGGTGGTGCAGGCGCCCGCAATGACTGAACCTGAATCCCGCAAGAACGAATGAGCGACCAACCCACTCTCGATTTCCCGGCCTCCGACGACGGCGGCGATGATTCCCTGGGCCTGGCCGGCTACGCCCAGCGCGCCTACCTGGAGTACGCGCTTTCGGTCGTCAAGGGCCGAGCCCTGCCCGACGTGTGCGATGGCCTCAAGCCCGTGCAGCGCCGCATCCTGTACTCCATGGACCGCATGGGCCTGGGCTACAGCGGCCCCACGCGCAACACGGCGGCCAAGCCGGTCAAGAGCGCCCGCGTGGTGGGCGATGTGCTGGGCCGCTTCCACCCGCACGGCGACCAGTCGGCCTACGACGCGCTGGTGCGCATGGCACAGGATTTTGCCCAGCGCTACCCGCTCATCGATGGCCAGGGCAACTTCGGCAGCCGCGATGGCGACGGCGCCGCGGCCATGCGCTACACCGAGGCGCGCCTGTCGCGCATCACCAGCCTGCTGCTCGACGAGATCGACGAGGGCACGGTCGATTTCATGCCCAACTACGACGGCAGCACCGAAGAGCCGCGCCAGCTGCCTGCGCGCCTGCCGTTTGCGCTGCTCAACGGTGCCAGTGGCATTGCCGTGGGCCTGGCCACCGAGATCCCGAGCCACAACCTGCGCGAGATCGCCGATGCCTGCGTGGCGCTGATCAAGACGCCCGCGCTGTCGCAGGACGACCTGCTGGCCCTGGTGCCCGGCCCCGACTACCCTGGCGGCGGGCAGATCATCAGCAGTGCCGGCGACATCGCCGACGCCTACCGCACCGGCCGCGGCAGCCTCAAGGTGCGCGCGCGCTGGCAGATCGAGGAACTCGCGCGCGGCCAGTGGCAATTGGTGGTCAACGAGCTGCCACCGGGCGTGAGCTCGCAGAAGGTGCTCGAAGAGATCGAGGAAATCACCAACCCCAAGGTCAAGGCCGGCAAGAAGGCGCTGAGCCAGGACCAGACCCAGCTCAAGGCCAGCATGCTGGCTGTGCTGGACGTGGTGCGCGACGAATCCAGCAAGGACGCGCCGGTGCGCCTGGTGTTCGAGCCCAAGACCGGCAAGACGCCGCAGCAGGAGCTGATCACCGCACTGCTGGCCCACACCAGCCTGGAGACCTCGGCGCCCATCAACCTGACCATGGTGGGCCTGGACGGCCGGCCGGTGCAGAAGTCGCTGCGCCAGATGCTGGAGGAGTGGATCTCCTTCCGCCAGACCACCATCACCCGCCGCTCCCAGCACCGCCTGGGCAAGGTGCTGGACCGCATCCACATCCTCGAAGGGCGGCAGCTGGTGCTGCTCAACATCGACGAGGTGATCGCGATCATCCGCCAGGCCGAGGACCCCAAGGCGGCGCTGATCGCGCGCTTTGCATTGAGCGACCGCCAGGCCGAGGACATCCTGGAAATCCGCCTGCGCCAGCTGGCGCGGCTCGAAGCCCTCAAGATCGAGCAGGATCTCAAGGACCTGCGCGACAGCCAGGGCAAGCTCGAAGACATCCTGAACAACCCCGGCTCGCTGCGCCGCCTGATGGTCAAGGAGATCGAGGCCGACGCCAAGACCTTCGCCGATGCGCGCCGCACGCTGATCCAGGCCGAAAAGAAGGCCGTGGCCGAGGTCAAGGTGGTGGACGAGCCCGTGACCGTGGTGGTCTCGCAAAAGGGCTGGGTGCGTGCGCGCACCGGCCATGGCCATGAGGCCGCAAGCTTCGCCTTCAAGGCCGGCGACGGGCTGTACCGCACCTTCGAGTGCCGCACGGTCGATACCTTGCTGGCCTTTGGCAGCAATGGCCGCGTGTACTCGGTGCCGGTGTCGGTGCTGCCCGGTGCGCGCGGCGACGGCCAGCCCGTGACCACGCTGATCGAGCTCGAATCGGGCACGCAGCTGCTGCACTACTTCGCCGGGCCGGCCAGTGCCAGCCTGCTGCTGTCCAACTCGGGCGGCTATGGCTTCATCGCCTCGGTCGAGAACATGGTCTCGCGCCAGAAGGGCGGCAAGGCCTTCCTGTCGCTGGGCGAGGGCGAGACCGTCTGTCCGCCTTCGCACGCCGCCGGCAGCAGCGGCGGCCAGCCGTTGGCCCCGGCCACACACGTGGCCTGCGCCTCGGTGGGCGGGCGCATCCTGACCTTCGAGATCACCGAACTCAAGACCATGGCCAATGGCGGGCGCGGCCTGATGCTGATCGACCTGGAGCCCAAGGACACGCTGGCCGGCGCCGCGGCCTACACGCGCAGCATCCGCATCGACGGCATCGGCCGCGGCGGCAAGGAGCGGGAGGAAACGCTGGAGATCCGCTCGCTCAACAACGCCCGGGCGGCGCGCGGGCGCAAGGGCAAGGCGGCGGACCTGGGCTTCAAGCCTTCGGCGGTGACGCGGGTGGAATAGTCCGGTATCGCCCGATCCGGCCACATTTCCCTCCAAACCGCCTTTCGAGGCGGTTTTTTTGTTTTTGGCGCGGGACTACGCGGGTTGCTACGGATTGGATAACCGGCAAAAAAGAGAGCACCATGTGTAAACCCATGGTGGCATTTCACGCGGATGTCATGGTTTTCTGGCGCATCGGCCGGCCCACGCATCCTGTCAATCGGCACCAGGAATCACCAACCCGCCAGGAGACCCTGATGTTCCAGCGCATTCGGATTGCCCAGAAACTCTGGCTTGCTGTCATCTTCATCGTGGTCATGTTGGCCGGCGTGGTGGGCTTTTCGGCCTACCGCTCGGCCAAGGTGCAGGCCGAGGCCGATGCGGTGTCGCGCGAAATGCAGACCCGCGTGAACACCGCCATCCGCTGGGCGGGCCTGACCGAGACCAATGCCGCCCGTACGCAGGCCCTTATCGTGAGCAGCGATGCGGCGGTCGAGGCCGAATTCAAGGACGTGATCGCCGCCACCTCGGCCCAGATCACCGAGGTGCAGAAATCGCTCGAAGGCATGGCGCTGTCCGATGTGGACAAGGCCCAGATGGCCAAGATCGCCGACGCGCGCAAGACCATGATCGAGCTGCGCGGCAAGGCGCGTCAGCTCAAGGCCGATGGCAAGGCCGACGAGGCCGTGGCCCTGGTCAAGCAGACCTACAACCCGGCAGTGGCGGCCTACCTCACGACCCTGCGTGACTTCGTGGAGCTGCAGCAAAAGACCGCGCAAACCCGCCTGGCCGAGATGGGCGAATCGCGCATGCTCACCGTGAAGATCGCCGCCGTGGCGGTGGCGGTGCTGCTGGCGGCCATCATCGCCGGCGCCTACTACCTGATCGGCCACATCCAGCGCCCCTTGGCGCAGGCCAACGATCTTGCGGCCAAGATCGCCGCAGGGGATCTCAGCGAGCAGGGCTCGGTCACCCGTGGCGACGAGTTCGGCGACCTGCTGCGCTCGCAGTATGCGATGAGCGATTCGCTCGGGCGCATGGTGCACCAGGTGCGCCAGAGCACCGACAGCATCGCCATCGCCAGCGCCGAGATCGCCACCGGCAACCACGACCTCTCGGCCCGCACCGAGCAGACCTCGAGCAACCTGCAGCAGACGGCGGCCGCCATGGAGCAGTTCACCAGCACCATTGCCCAGAGCGCCAGCAGTGCCCGCCAGGCCAGCACGCTGGCGGCCAGCGCGACGGGCGTGGCCGAGCGCGGCGGCTCGGTGGTGACCCAGGTGGTCTCCACCATGGAAGACATCAACCACAGCAGCAAGAAGATCTCGGACATCATCGGCACCATCGATGGCATCGCCTTCCAGACCAACATCCTGGCCCTCAACGCGGCGGTGGAAGCCGCGCGTGCCGGCGAGCAGGGCCGCGGCTTTGCCGTGGTGGCCAGCGAGGTGCGCAGCCTGGCCCAGCGCAGCGCCGAGGCCGCCAAGGAGATCAAGGCGCTGATCAGTGCCTCGGTGGAAAAGGTCGAGGCCGGCAGCCGCCTGGTGGCCGACGCAGGCAGCACCATGACCGACATCGTGCGTTCGGTGCAGAGCGTGACCGACATGATCGGCGAGATCACTTCGGCCTCGTCCGAGCAGAGCGCCGGCATCTCCCAGGTCAACCAGGCCGTGGGCAACCTCGACCAGATGACCCAGCAGAACGCCGCGCTGGGGGAAGAGAGTGCCGCCGCCGCGCAAAGCCTGCGCGAGCAGGCCGAACACCTGGCGCAGGTGGTCTCGGTGTTCAAGGTCAATGGCGCCGCCTATGGCGGCACGGCGCCACCGATGCGCGCGGCGCACACGCCCGCAGCCAGACCGGCAGCGGCAGCCACCAAGACCGCCGCGCCCCGCATCACGCAGGCCTCCAGCAAGCCGGCCGCGAAACATGCTGCGCCCGCCAAGGCTGCACCAGCGCGTTCCCCGGCCCTGGCCCAGGGCGCCGAGGAGGACTGGGAGTCGTTCTGACGGTCAGGCGGCCTTTGAAACTGGCGCGCCGCAAGCCAGCGCTCCCGCGCAAGGGCCGCCCCGCCGCGAAGGCGGCGTAACCAGCGCTTGCGCTGAGCGTCCCCCTTCAGGGAGATGACGCGAAGCGGCTCAGGGGGTTACGCGAGTTCTGCGATGAGCTCGATTTCCACGCAGGCACCCATGGGGATCTGCGCCACGCCGAAGGCGCTGCGCGCATGCACGCCCTTGTCGCCGAACACCTGGCCGAACAGCTCGCTGGCGCCATTGGTCACCAAGTGCTGCTCGGTGAAGTCGCCGGTCGAGTTCACCAGGCTCATGACCTTGACGATGCGCTTGACGCGGTTCAGGTCGCCGCCGGTGGCCGCATGCAGAGTGCCCAGCAGGTCCACGGCCACGGCGCGCGCGGCGGTCTTGCCTTCTTCGGTGCTGATGTTGTGGCCGAACTGGGCCGCCCAGGGCTTGCCATCCTTGCGCGCGATGTGGCCGGAGAGGAACACCAGGTTGCCGGTCTGCACGTAGGGAACATAGGCGGCGGCGGGCACCGACACGGGGGGCAGGGTGATGTTCAGTTCGGAAAGCTTGTCGTAAACGCTCATGGTCGTTGTCCTCGGGTTGGGTGGTGAAGGGAGAAACTGGCTCCGGTCGGGCCAAAGCCGATGTGCCCATGAGTGTTACACACCCGCGCGCCCGGGCAGACCTTGAAGGCCTGATGCACCCGCGGTTTAGCATGCGGGGATGCCCGAGCCACTTGCCGCAGCCACCCTAGCCAGCTCCGCTGATGCTGCTCCCGCGGCGGGCCTGCGCGGCCGCCATGCTGCTCCCCTGTGGCGCGTGCCGGCGCTGCTGGTCGGCAGCCTCTGCGGCGCGGCCCTGCAACTGCAGCAGGCGGCGCTCTGGCACTGGCATGGTTATGCAGTGGTGTTGGCGTGCGCCGTGGTGGCCTGGGGGCTTTCGGGTCTGGCGCTGCATTCGGCGGCCTTGCCGGGCCGCTGGGCCTGCCGCCTGCTCACGGCCTGCGCCGGTGCCGGGCTGCTGTTTGCCACCACCGGCCTGCGCGCCACGGTCTACCTGCAGGGCGCACTGGACCCGGCGCTGGAGGGGCAGAACATCCGCGTCATCGGCACCATTGCCGCCATGCCCCAGGTCAACGAGGCGGGCGTGCGCCTGCGCCTGCAGGTCGAGTCGGCCTGGTTGCCCGCCGCAGAACCGGGCCAGCCGAGCCAGGCCGTGCAGTTGCCCGAACGCATGGATGTTTCCTGGTACGGCGGCTTCTTCTTCGGCGCCACCAGCGCGACCACCACCGTGAGGCCGCTGGAGCCGCAGCGCCGGCCCCCGGCCCTGCATGCGGGCGAGCGCTGGGAAATGACCATCCGCCCGCGCGCGCCGCATGGCCTGAGCAACCCGCATGGCTTCGACTACGAACTCTGGACCTGGGAGCAGGGCGTGCAGGCCACCGGCAC
>NZ_JBKDTZ010000248.1:0-22490 GCF_046339755.1 Acidovorax sp.
CCACCACCTCCACCACCTGCCCCAACATCCACTAGACACCCACGCCGCTCGAGCCGAGGCCGGGAGAATACATGGTAGCCATGAGATCCTCCTGAACTGGTAAACGGAAATTATGGCGCCGATCCGACGGCCATAACGCCCTTATTCACACCAGGAAACCCGCCAATTCCAGCGCTCCTGGCACGCGCTGCCGGAAGGTGAAAAGGCGGCGACAGAAAAACTGTCGCCGCCCGGGCATTGCGCAGGGCCCCTTCAAGCCCTGCCCGCCATACCTGCGATCAACGCAGCAGGGCCAACACGCCTTGTGGAAGCTGGTTGGCCTGGGCCACCATCGCCGTGCCGGCCTGCTTCAGTAGCTGCGAGCGCGACCGGTTGGCGGTTTCCGAAGCGAAGTCGGCCTCCAGGATGCGCGAACGGGACGAAGACAGATTCTCCGACGTCACCTGCAGGTTGGCAATCGAGGTTTCGAAGCGCGATTGCAGAGCACCGAGCTTGGCGCGTTCACCGTTGATGTAGGCCAGGCCGGAGTCCACCGTCTTCAGGGCTTCGGTGGCCTTCTTGAACGTGGTCACATCCAGGTTGGCGACTTCCTGCAGATCGGAGGCCGAGTTCGCGGCAGTAGCCGTGCTGAAGGCGTTCGTCGTGGTGGCCACGGTCGAGAAGGACTTGTCGGAGTCCAGCACGACGTAGCCGCTGACGGTCGAGGAATCGGCACCCGAGGCGGCAGCCAGGGTGTCGGCCGCACCGATGGCGGTGCCGTCGGCCTGCAGCTTCTGGATGTTGACCGCACCTGCGTTTACGCCAGAGGCTGCACCCTTGTAGATGCCAATGTCCTGGCCCGTGGCATTGGTCAGGATGATGCCGTTGTTGGTGGAATTGAGCGACGCGGTCACACCCGTCTTGGACGACTGCTCGTTGATGGCGGAAATAGCGTTCGACAGGCCATCCGACGTGGCGAGAGCCGTCACGTTGAACGAAATCGACTGGCCCAGGTTCGTGCCCGTGGGCGTGTTGTCCGAGCGCAGTTCGAAGGTGTAGGCGCCTACCGACTCAAAGCTCAGCTGCACTTCCGTGCGGGCGGAGGCCGTCACGCCGGTGTTCGCAGTCTCCTTGTTGATGCTGTCGGCCATGGTCTTGGCCGTATCGGCAGCCGTGATGGTGATGTTCTTGGAGCCCAGGGCGCCGTTCACCGCCAGCGTACCGCCGGTCACGCCGTTGGCACCCCAGGTACCGGCGTTGGCGCCGCTGCCCGAGCCGTTGGCCGAGGTGTTCTGGTTGTTGCCGTAGACGCTGGTGCGCAGGTTGGCCGTGGCGGCCACGATGGTCTGGTTGGCATTGGCGCCGACCTGGAACTGCTGCGTACCGAAGGTGCCGTTGAGCAGCTTGGCGCCGTTGAATTCAGTGGTTTGCGAGATCCGGTCCAGTTCGCTGACCAGTTGGCCCACTTCCTGCTGCAGGGCTTGGCGGTCACCGGCGCTGTTGGAGGCGTTGGCCGATTGCACAGCCAGCTCACGCACACGTTGCAGGATGTCGCCGGAAGCCTTCAGGGCGCCTTCAGCGGTCTGCGCCAGCGAGATGCCGTCGTTCGCATTGCGAACAGCTTGGTTCAGGCCGCGGATCTGGCTGGTGAAGCGCTCGGAAATCGCCAGGCCGGCTGCGTCGTCCTTGGCGCTGTTGATGCGCAGGCCCGACGACAGGCGCTGGATGGAGGTGTTGAGGGACGTCTGGCTCATGCCCAGATTGCGCTGGGCCGTCAACGAAGCGACGTTGGTATTGATGGTGGATGCCATGGCAAATCTCCTGAAAAGAACTGACTGAAATGGCGTTGCCGCCAACCTGGTGCCAGGCAAGGCACCCGGCTATACGGTCCACAGCGCCTACATGGCCTTCTGTTGAACGGCGGAGGGCGGTTTGCCTTCCGTTGTGAGTCTTTTCGACGCCGGCCCGGGAAACTTTAGGGCAACACCAAATAAGTCTTTGGCGATGCGACGCTGCAGGCGACCCAAGGCCGGGCGCGCGGCGTGCGAGGCACTCCTTCCGCGCCGTTTCAGTCCCAAACCTGCAAGTTGGCAGGCTTTTTGGCGCTTTATCGGCCCAACACCCCCCGGGGTCCTTGGACACAATTCTTTCATCGTTCCCGAATCGCCTGCCGGACGGTGGTAGTCCCCCTCAGGCACAAATGTCCACTCAAGCCTCAAGGAGCATTCCATGGCAGCCACGATCAACACCAACGTCGCTTCGTTGACGGCCCAGCGCAACCTGGGCATGAGCCAGACCTCGCTCAACACCTCCATCCAGCGCCTGTCGTCGGGCCTGCGCATCAACAGTGCCAAGGACGACGCAGCCGGCCTGGCGATTTCCGAACGCTTCACCAGCCAGATCCGCGGCCTGAACCAGGCGGCGCGCAATGCCAACGACGGCATCTCCCTGGCGCAGGTCACGGAAGGCGCGATGAAAGCCGCGGGCGACATCCTGCAGCGGGTGCGTGAACTGGCCGGGCAATCGGCCAACGCCTCCAACAGCCCCCGCGACCGCCAGGCGCTCAACCAGGAAGTGGGCCAACTGGTCAGCGAACTGGACCGGATCTCGCAAACCACTGAATTCAACGGCGCCAAGCTGCTCAACGGCACGTTTGGTACGCAGCAGTTCCAGGTCGGTGCCAACGCCAACCAGACCATTGTCGCCGCCACGGCCAACCTGCGCACCAGTGTTTACGGCAACAACCAGAACACCTCGGCCAACGGCTCGGGCAGCGGCGCCAACGCCGGCACCTGGGGTGCCAACGGCGTGACCGGCGGTACGCTGGCGGTGAACGGCGCCCTCGGTTCGCGCAACATCACCATCACGGCTGCCGACACGGCCAAGGCGATGGCCGACAACATCAACCTGCAGACCGCGAACACCGGCGTCACCGCCTCTGCCCGCACCGAAGTGGATCTGTCCTTCACCTCCGTGGGCTCCTACACCTTCGAACTGCGTTCGGAGAACGTGCCCACCGCACCCGCGCTCGGCCAGTCGATCTCCTTCAATGTTTCGGCGATCAACACCTCGGATGGCCTGTCCAACGCCATTTCGGCCATCAATGAGCAGTCCGCCAAGACCGGCGTCACCGCCTCGCTGAACGCCACCAGCACCGGGATCGTGCTGACCAATGCGACCGGCCAGGACATCGGTATCTACAAGGGCGCCGCCTCGGGTGCCAATGCCGGCGCCGTCACCATCCAGAAGCTCCAGGCCGACGGAACCGCCGCCGGAGCGGCGGATACCCTGGCCGCGGCGTCGGGTGCCGACAACTCCACCATCAGCGGCTATGTGGTGCTGGACTCCGAAAAGTCCTTCTCCACCACCGCCACAGGCACCAACGCGTTCGACACGGCCACTCCGGCGAACAGCGCCTCGGACCTGCAGGAAGTGGCCAACCTGGACGTGACCACCTTCAAGAAGGCGACCGAAGCCTTGAAGACCGTGGACTCGGCCCTGGCCTACATCAACGGCGAGCGCGCCAAGGTGGGCGCCTTGCAGGCGCGCTGCGAGACGGCCATCGCATCGCTGAACATCACGTCCGAAAACCTGTCCGCCTCGCGCTCGCGCATCCTGGACGCCGACTTTGCGGCGGAAACGGCCAACCTGTCGCGCTCGCAGATCCTGCAGCAGGCCGGCACGGCGATGGTGGCCCAGGCCAACCAGATCCCGCAGGGTGTGCTGAAGCTGCTGCAGTAATTGCCGTAGCGGGCCGCCCCATGGACGCGGCGCCTGTCTGGGCCACGGTGCGCGCATCCTGCATTGGCTAGACTGGCGCCATTCAGATCGCGAAGGACGCACAGTGCACGGCAGAAAAAAAGCCCCGATGGACGGCCGACTGACAGCAGCCCTGGAGGCCAGCGAATGGGACCTTCTGGTGCGGCTGTGCAAACAGATTCTGCGCAAGAATTCGCGCGACCTGCAGGCCACGCGGCTGCTGGGCTATGCGCTGGACTGCCAGGGCAAGGGCGAGGAAGCGATCGAGGTCTACCGCCGTGCCGCGCTGCTGTGGCCGAATGACGCCGAACTGCTGATCAACTACGGCAACGTGCTCCTCAACCACGCCCAGAATGCACAGGCCTTGCCCATTCTGGAAAAAGTATGCGAGCTCAGGCCCGAAAAGGCCATCTGCTGGCTCAAGCTGTCGCAATGCTGCTACCTGCTCGCCCGGCACGAAGAGGGCTTCAGCGCGGCACAGAAAGCGGCGGCACTGACCACCAACATCCAGGAACGATCGGCCGCCCTGACGCAGACATCCATCCACCGGCGCGAACTGGGACAGGTCCGTGAGGCGGTGCAGGACTGCCTGGCCGCGATTGCGCTCACCCCGACCGAGGTGTCCAACCACACCAACCGGCTGCTGTTCATGCTGGCAGACCCCGGCGCAGATGCGGGCAGCCTGTCCCGCGCGGCCCGCGACTTCGCGGCCGTATTCGAGCCCCCGCTCAAGCCCCAGTGGCCAGACTACGCCGACCGCCGGGGCAACCCCTGGCGCAAACTGCGCATCGGGTTCCTGTCGCCCGACTTCCGGGTCCACTCCGTGATGTACTTCGTGGAGGGCCTGCTGGCGCAACTGGATCGGCGGCAGTTCGAGGTGTTTGCCCTCTCCCTCTTTCCTCGCGATGACCATGTGACCGGGCGCGTGATGCACCACGCGGACCATTTCGTCCGGCTGGCAGGCCTGGGCGCGCAGCAGCAGGCCCAGGCCATCCGCGCCCAGGGCATCGACATCCTGATCGACCTGGCGGGCCACACGGGTTACAACGGGCTGCTGGCCATGGCCCACAAGGCGGCACCGGTGCAGGTATCGTGGCTGGGCTTCCCTGCCACGACCGGGCTCGACGCCCTGGACTACAAGTTCACCGACGAAGTCACCGACCCGCCGGACGCGCAGGAGCAGTACACCGAGCAGCTCTACCGCCTGCCCACCCTGTTCGCCTGCTACCGCCCCATGAGCCGCAACCCGCTGTGGCGCTACCAGCCGCGCTACCTGGTGCGGCCCACGCCGGCGCTGGAAAACGGCTTCGTCACCTTTGGCTCGTGCAACAACCTGGGCAAGCTCACCGATGACGTGCTGGCCCTGTGGGGCCGCATACTGGAGGCCGTGCCCGGATCACGCCTGCTCATCGAGGGCAAGAACCTCAACCGCCCCGATTTCGCCAACGCCTACCGGGAGCGCTGCCGGGGACTGGGACTGGACCCGGAGCGCCTGGAACTGGTGGCCCTGCACAGCGACAACCAGTACCTGACCTACCATCGCATCGATATTGCGCTGGACCCGTTTCCCCTGACGGGCGGCACCACCACCTTCGACGTGCTGTGGATGGGCGTTCCCATTGTCTCGATGGTGGGCCAGAGTTTCAAAAGCCGCATGGGCGTGGGCCTGCTCACCTACCTGGGACGCTCCGACTGGCTGGCCGAGACGGCTGAGGACTATGTCCGCATCGCCTGCGGCCTGGCCGCCGACATCGAGGCCCTGAACACCCTGCGCCTGGGCCTGCGCAGCGAGGTGGAGGCTTCGGCCCTGATGCGCGAGGACATCTTCAACCACCATTTTGGCGAAGGCCTGCGCGCCATGTGGCTGCAGTGGCTGGCCAGCGCCGAGCACCCGGACGATCATGAAGCGCAGGTTCAGGCCATGCAGGGCTGGCTGTCCGATCTGCCACCTGAATGGATGCAGCCTCCGGTGCCCGGAGTCGGCCTGAAACCCGGCCACCGGATCAGCCTGGCCGAGGCGCACCAGCGCCTGCAGGACCTGGTCGAAAAGGCCAAGAGCTCTGCCCGGCCGGCTGTGGCCGCCGAGGCGTCCGGCGCCCAGATTTCGGACCGCCACTGGATTGCCGTGACCTCCCTGGCCGAAATCGTGCTGAACGCGGTTCCCAACGACCCCGTGGCGCTGGCCTGCCTCGCGGAGGTCGAGCATGCGCACGGCCACACCGAGTTCGCCGTGACCTACCTGCGGCATGCCACCCAGGCAATGGGGATGGAACCCCTCAAAATCTGAGGGGCCCGCCGGTTCAGGCTTTTCGGCGCAGGAAGCCCTGCGGAGCGACCGTCACCTGCAGGCGCTGCTCCATCTCGGTGTCGATCTCGAACTCGGCATGCCCGGCCAGCCACTGGCGCACCGCCGTCTTGGGGTTGTTGCCCACGTCCCAGGGCCGGTCGGCAAAGAAGCGCGGCGGCATGTCCTCGACAAAGGTGTCGAACACCACGCAGTAGCTGCCCGGCGTCACCAGCGGTGCATAGGCCTCAAGCTCGCCCAGCACATGCTCGTGCGTGTGCATGGAATCCAGGCACACCAGGACGCGCTGGTAACCTTTGGCGAAGTCCCGCACCTGCGCCACCACCTCGGGCGCTATGGCCGAGCCCTGGACCATGGCAATGCGGCTGGCCATGGGATGCGCCTCGATGGCGGCGCGGTTGTGCGCACGGATGTCGATATCGATCCCGAGCACCTTGCGCCGGGACACCCGCGGGTCGAGCGTGGTGCCCGCCTCGATGGCATCGCTCATGTCCAGCAGTGCCAGCAGCGAGGCGCTGAGCACCAGGGAGCCGCCGTGGGCAATGCCGGTCTCGATGATGAGGTCCGGCCGCACGCGCCACACCAGCTCCTGCATGGCCACCATGTCCTGCGGGTACTGGATGATGGGGCGCCCCATCCAGTCGAAGTTGTACACGTATTGCCGCTGCATGGAGGCCTGCAGCCATTGCTGCGACAGCGCCTGGAAAGGGGCATCCGTGCTGTAAGCCTGCAGGCGGGCCTGCCGCTCCTGGTTGAACTGTTCCAAAGGGGTCATGGGCATTGCCTTACTTGATCAACAAACCTTGGCCTGTGGGCATTTCGAGAACACGGTAGCCGTACTTGGCAAACCAGGGGTCTTCAGCCAGCTTCTGGGCACGGTAGGCCAGCCAGCCATAGTCGTCCAGGATGAGGACGGCGCCCGGGACCATGCGCTCGAAGAGAACCTCCAGGGCTCCAATCTCCGCATCCGCATTGTTCATGTCCAGGTGCATGAAAGCAATCTTCTGCGGGGCAACGTCTTCCAGCACCTCGGGCACCTTGCCCTGGGTGACGGTGACATTGCTGAATCCTGAAAAGCGCTCCTTCACCTGCGCATACAGCTGTTTGCTGTGTTCGGGCATCGCATGGTGGGGCAGGGACGGATCGTGATCGAACAGGTCGTACAGATAGTAATGGCGGTCCGGGCGGCTGGCGAAATCCACCGCATCGCACACGATGCGGGCCGTGGTGCCCTTGTAGCAGGCGCACTCCACGAAATCGCCCTCCAGGCGCAAACCATTGCGCACACCCCACAGCACGGTGGACATGCGCCACAGAACCGCCTTTTCGATATCGGTGCTCGCATGGGCTTCAAAGGCCCGCATCAAGGGCTCGTCGTCCAGAAAGCCCAGATTGCGGTGGTAGGTGAAAAGATTGTCGCCCGCGTAGATCCCGCTCTGGCCACTGATCCCATTGATCGACTGCTGGATGCCCTGGATGAAACCCGGCATGTCGCTCAGTCCAAAAAATGCGGTGCTCAAATGATTCTTCATGGATAACTTCCTTCTATGTGGGTCCATCAGTGGCTGTCGTCGCCCCAGACCGGTCGGGCCACCACCCCCAACTCTGCCTGCAGACGCGCCACGCTGATGGGTACAAACTGCTGCAAGGGCGCACCTTCCTGCACCTCGAAGGCACTGCCATAGTGCTCGCCCAGCCACTCTAGCCACTGGCCATGGCGGGTCTGCCGGCCACTGGCGACGTTGTAGGTCGTGGACCTGCCGTCCAGCGCAATGCGCGGCAGCCAGCGGACCACGTCGTCGATGTGAATGTAGTCCTTGGCGCTGTCCGGGTGGCTGCGCAGCAGCATGGCCCCCTGCTGCGCCTGGCGCACCAGGTCCGCCACCAGGTTGCCCGACTGCGCGTCCATCCCGGGCCCGACGACGTTGGACAGCCGCGCCACGCGCACGCCCGCACGGCCGCTGGCGTGGCACAGGGATTCGCCGGTCAGCTTGGACAGGTTGTACAGATAGGACGGGTCGCCAGGCACCACGCTCAGCGGCGCATCCTCCTCGGTGCTGGCCGCGCCCAGGTAGACGCGGGTGGAGGACAGGTAGAGCAGCGAATCGAACTGTGCCCGCTGGAGCACCTCGGCCAGCAGCCCGACATGGGCCTCCACGGTGTCGAAGGGACGGGTGCGGAAATCGGCCGTGAGCCCCACGCAGTAAATGGCATGGCCCAGTGGCTGGCTGAAGATGTCCGCATCGCCCCTGGCAGGCGCCCGGACCGCATGGCCCTGGCCCCTGAGGTGCGCCACCAGGCGGCTGCCAATGTAGCCCGAAGCCCCCAGCACCGTGAAGGCCGTCACGTGCGCGCCCCCACCGCCCGCAGCGGGTGCCCGGCGTACACGGTATAGGGTTTCAGCTCTCCACGCACGATGGAGCCGGCCCCGACCACGCAGCCCTGGCGCAGCACGGCCCCGTCCAGCAGCACGCAGTTGGCACCGATCCACACATCGTCTTCGATCACGATGCCGCCCTTGCTGGCCTGAAAGCCCTGCTCGCGGATCAAACGGCCGCGCTCGGCGTAGGCGTGGTTGACCGGGGCAAAGGTGCAGTTGGCCGCGATCGCGACGGAATTGCCCATGCGTATGCCATTGCCCGTGTACAGGACGCAACCGGAATTGATGACCACGTGCTCGCCCAGGACCAGATCGCCGGTGCCACCGGCAGGCTTGACCTTGACGAAGCTGTCGATCACCGAATGCGCACCCACGACGATGCGCGTGCCGCGCACCGAGTCCTCGATGTCGGCCAGGTGCGATACCTTGGCAGTGGCATGGATCTCGATCACACAAACACCTCCATGCGGGGCACCGCCACGGCAAACTGGCCACCCCAGGCGCGGACATAGTCCAGTTGCGCCGTCACCTCGTCGCGCAGGTTCCAGGGCAGTATGAGCACGCGGTCGGGCCGGTGCGCACGCAGGTGCGCCTCGTCCACGATGGGAATGCGGCTCCCCGGCAGGTACTGTCCCTGCTTGGCAGGGTTGCGGTCCACCACGTAGGGCAGCAGGTCGGCGCGCACGCCGGCGAAGTTGAGCAGGGTATTGCCCTTGGCCGCCGCGCCGTAGGCGCCTACCTTGAGGCCGCGTGCATGGCAGTCGAGCAGGAAGGCCAGCAGTTCGCGCTTGATGCGCAGCGCCTCCTCCTGCAGGCTGCCATAGAACGCGGCGGAGGAGACCCCCGCTGCGGCCTCGCGGGCGAGCAGACTGGCCACCCGTTCATGCGGCCGTGCACCGGCATCGCTGCGCTGCGCGAACACGCGCAGGCTGCCCCCATGGGTGGGCAGCTCCTGCACGTCGGTCACCGTGAGGCCGTTGGCGGCAAAGATGCGCTGCACGGTCATGAGCGACAGGTAGGAGAAATGCTCGTGGTACAGGGTGTCGAACTGGCACTGCTGCACCAGTTGCAGCAGGTGCGGGAACTCGAAGGTGGCCACGCCCTGCGGCTTGAGCAGCACGGCAAAGCCAGCCACGAAGTCGTTGATGTCGGGCACATGGGCCAGCACGTTGTTGGCCACCGTGAGATCGGCGGCATGCCCCTGGGCCACCAGCTCGCGGGCCAATTCCACGCCGAAGAACCGCTCCACGATCTCGATGCCACGGTCCCGTGCCGCGGCGGCCGTGCTGGCCGTGGGCTCCACGCCCAGGCAGGGAATGCCGCGCGCCACCACGTACTGCAGCAGGTAGCCGTCGTTGGCCGCCACCTCCACCACCTGGCTGTGGGCGCCCAGGGACAGGCGCCCGGCCATATCCTCCACATAGGCACTGGCGTGGGCCAGCCAGCTGCTGGAAAACGAGCTGAAGTACGCGTACTCGGCATCGAACAGCGCATCGGCGGCGGCGAACTCCTCGGCCTGCACCAGCCAGCAGTTCTCGCACACCAGCACCCGAAGCGGGTACCAGCGCTCGGGTGCATGCAGCGCCGGCTCGCGCAGGTAGGCGTTGGAGGGAGGGGCGGTGCCCAGGTCTGCCAGGGGCAGGATCACGGGGGCGGCGCAGTGGCGGCATTTCATGGGGCAGGAACTCGCTCAAGGCAGCGACAGCCCGGCGAACGCGGGTGTCAGCAGGGGGTGTTCGGCATCGCGCGGTGAGCGCTCGGCCACGGGCAAGGGCCAGGTGATGGCAAGGCGCGGGTCGAGCGCATCGAGCCCGCCTTCCGCGGCGGGCGCGTACGGGGCGGAGTGCAGGTAGAGCATCTCGCAATCATCGGCCAGGGTCTGGAAGCCGTGGGCAAAGCCGGGTGGGATCAGCAGCGCCTGGTGGTTGGCGGCCGACAGTTCGCGGCCGAACCACTGCAGGAAGGTGGGGGAGCCGGCCCGCAGGTCCACCGCCACGTCCCAGACAGCGCCGCGCAGGCAGCTGACCAGCTTGGCCTCGGCCGCAGGCGGGTGCTGGAAATGCAGGCCCCGCACCGTGCCGCGCTGCAGGGTATGGGTATGGTTGATCTGCGCGATGGGCCACGTCCAGCCGGCGGGGGCCAGGTCCTGCGCGCAGAACATGCGTGCCAGGAAGCCCCGGCTGTCCGCCAGCGGCTGGCGCTGCACGCTCACCAGGCCCGCCAGCGGCGTGGTCTCCACGGCAAAGCGGCTCATGGGGTGGCACCCTCCTGGCAAGCTGCCTCGTAGGCGCCGAGGTCGGACAGGCACAGCGTGCGCGCAGAGGCACCGGCATGGAACTCCCGGTACCAGGCCATGGTGCGGCCCACGGCCTCAGGCAGCGCCCAGCAGGGCACCACGCCCAGCCGGCTGCGTGCCAGGGCCGTGTCCAGCGCCAGCAAACCGGCTTCGTGCGGGTGCTTCACGTCGCCCTGGTAGCGCACGGCGGCCTCGGGGTAGGCACCCTGGGCGATCTCGATGACGCGCCCCACTGTGGCGGCCTCGTGGGGCGCAGGTCCGAAGTTGTAGGCCCCGGCCTTTGAAGCGTCTTCCCAGAGCAGTTCGGCCAGCCGCAGATAGGCCGCCAGCGGCTCCAGCACATGCTGCCAGGGGCGTGTGGCATGGGGGTTGCGCAGCACCAGGGTCTGGCCGGCGGACCAGGCCGCCGCGGCATCGGGCAGCAGGCGCTCGGGCGCCCAATCGCCGCCCCCGATCACATTGCCGGCCCGCGCCGTGGCCAGCGCCACGCCCTGCGCGGACAGGAAGGCATCGCGGTAGCTCGCGGCCACGATCTCGGCCGCGGCCTTGCTGGCGCTGTAGGGATCATGCCCGCCGAGCGCGTCGTCCTCGCGGTAGGGATAGACCCACTCGCGGTTGCGGTAGACCTTGTCGGTGGTCACCACCAGCGCCACGCGCACGCCGGGCAGACCGCGCAAGGCATCGAGCACATGGGCCGTGCCCATGACGTTGGTGGCATAGGTATCGAGCGGCGCGGTGTAGCTGGCGCGCACCAGTGCCTGGGCGGCCAGATGGAGCACGATGTCGGGCCGGGCCGCCTGGACCAGGGCCGCCGTGGCGCCCGCATCGCGCACGTCGCAGGCATGGCTGTCCATGCCGTCGGCCACGCGCGCCAGCGCAAACAGGCTGGGGACGGCGGCCGGTGGCAGCGCAATCCCGGTGACCTGGGCGCCCAGGCGCTGCAGCCACAGGGCCAGCCAGCTGCCCTTGAAACCCGTGTGCCCGGTAAGCAACACGCGCTTGCCGCGCCAGAAATGGGGATCGGGCAGGGCCATGCTCACCAGCACTTCCAGGGCGCCCGGCCGCTTTGCCAGAGCTCTTCGAGCAGGTTCTTCTCGCGCAGCGTGTCCATGGGCTGCCAGAAGCCATGGTGCTCGAAGGCCATCAACTCGCCATCGCGCGCCAGGCTCTCCATGGGCGCCATCTCCCAGGGCGTGTTGTCGCCCTCGATGCGGTCCAGCACCGCAGGCGACAGCACGAAGAACCCGCCATTGATCCAGCCGCCGTCGCCGCGCGGCTTCTCGACGAATCCGCTCACGCCCAGGCCCGTGCCAACGCCGTCACGCACCAGCGCGCCATAGCGGCCGGGCGGCAGCACCGCCGTCACCGTGGCCAGCTTGCCGTGCGCGGCATGGAAGGCGAACTGCGCCGCCATGTCCAGGTCGGCCACCCCGTCGCCGTAGGTGAAGCAGAAGGGCTCATCGGGCGACAGGTACTCGCGCACGCGCTTGAGCCGCCCGCCGGTCTGCACGGAGGCGCCCGTGTCCACCAGCGTCACGCGCCACGGCTCGGCATGGCGGTGGTGCACTTCCATGCGGTTCTCGGCCATGTCGAAGGTCACGTCCGACATGTGCAGGAAGTAGTTGGCGAAGTACTCCTTGATGATGTAGCCCTTGTAGCCCAGGCAGATGATGAAATCATTGACGCCATGGGCGGCATAGGTCTTCATGATGTGCCACAGGATGGGTTGCCCGCCGATCTCGATCATGTGCTTGGGCCGCAGGTGCGACTCTTCGGAGATGCGGGTGCCCAGGCCGCCGGCCAGCAGCACGGCTTTCATGGGCGGCGCTCCAGCGCTGCGCGGATGTCCGCAAACGGGCCTGTTGTCATGTTTAGATCACCTGTGTCTCGTTGGGATTTGCGGAAACCGCGATTCTCGAAAGCCCCTGGCATCGCGTAGCATAAACACTCCAGGGGCGTGCGAAATCGGGAAAACCGGCGGAAATCCCGCCCAAGCCGGGCAACCGTTGAAGTGGCGGGCGCTTTACCGCTTGCTCGCAGGACTGGTTCGCGCACAATCAGATACAGTGAAACCAGCGATACGGCCCGGTGCCGTGTTTCCACCGCAACCGCCCAGCCCCGCCTGGCGCCCGCCAAAAACAACTGAATCAGCATGTTCGTCATCATTGGCTACGTCGTCAGCATGGTCTGCATCTTCGGCGTGTACATCGTGCACGGCGGGAACATCCAGGTGATCCTGAAGGCCCTGCCCTTCGAGCTCATCACCATCGGCGGCAGCGCGCTGGGCGCCTTCGTGGTGAACAACCAGCCCAAGGTGCTCAAGGCGACCATGAAGGCCGTTCCGGCCGCCTTCAAAGGATCCAAATACACCAAGGCACGCTACATGGAGCTGCTGGCCATGCTCTACGACATCCTGCAAAAGGCCCGCAAGGAAGGCCTGATGGCGATCGAGAAGGACGTGGAAGCCCCCCATGAGTCGGAGATCTTCAAGAAATACCCTACCGTGGGCAGCGACCACCACGTGATCGAGTTCACCACCGACTACCTGCGCATGATGGTCTCGGGCAACCTCAACTCCCACGAGATCGAGGCCTTGATGGACAACGAGATCGACACCCACCACCAGGAAGCCCACGCCCCGGTGGCGGCCATTGCCCGCCTGGCCGGCGCCTTGCCGGCCTTCGGCATCGTGGCCGCCGTGCTCGGGGTGGTGAACACCATGGGCTCGGTGGGGCAGCCCCCGTCGGTGCTGGGCGGCATGATCGCTTCGGCCCTGGTGGGCACCTTCCTCGGGATCCTGCTGGCCTACGGCTTCGTGGAACCCCTGGGCGGCCTGATGGAGCAAAAGAGCGAAGATGCGGCCAAGGAATTCCTGTGCATCAAGTCCACGCTGCTGGCCAGCATGCAGGGCTACAACCCCGCCACGGCCATCGAATTCGGCCGCAAGGTCCTGTTTTCCACCGACCGGCCAACCTTCTCCGAACTCGAAGGGCATGTGAAGGGCAAGAAGTAAGCCCCCACTAGCATCATGGCAGAAAAAAAGCTTCAGCCCATCATCATCAAGCGCGTCAAGAAGGGCGGCCATGCCGCCCATGGCGGCGCATGGAAGATCGCCTATGCCGACTTCGTGACGGCGATGATGGCCTGCTTCCTGCTGATGTGGCTGCTGGGCTCCACCGCCAAGGGCGAACTGCAGGGTATTTCCGCCTACTTCAGCTCCCCTCTGAAGGTGGCGATGACCGGCGGCGACGGTGCCGGCAACAGCTCCAGCGTGATCCCCGGCGGCGGCAACGATCTCTCGAAGGTGCACGGCCAGGTGCGCCGCTCCGACTCCGACCCCGACAACAACCGCAAGGCCAGCATCGACAACGCCCGCGCCGAGCGCGCCAAGCAGGACCAGGAGCGCATCAAGGCGCTGCAGGCCAAGATCGATGCGCTGATCACCGAAAACCCGCGCCTGAACGAATACAAATCGCAGATCCGCATCGACGTAACGCCCGACGGGCTGCAGATCCAGATCGTGGACGACCAGAACCGCCCCATGTTCGACAGCGGCAGCGCCCTGGTGAAGCCCTATATGCGCGACATCCTGCGCGAGATCGGCGCTGCGCTGGGCGGAGTGGAAAACCGCATCAGCCTGGCCGGCCACACCGATGCCGTGCCCTATGGCAACAGCGAGCGCGGCTACAGCAACTGGGAGCTGTCGGCCGACCGGGCCAACGCCTCGCGCCGCGAGCTGGTGTCGGCCGGCATGCCCGACGCCAAACTGGGCCGCGTGGTGGGCCTGGCCGCCAGCGACCTGCTCGAACCCACGAATCCCCGCGCACCCGCCAATCGCCGTATTACCATCACGGTGCTGACCCGGGAGGCCGAAGAACGTCTCCTGGGCAAGGGGACTCCTGCGGCCAGTGCTCCCGAACTGCCGACGGAAAAGCGCGAAAATCCAACGACTGGCCGGTGAGGCTCGTTACGACTTGTCACCAAACCTGCCACACTTGACAATACAACCAGCCTATTTCGACCGAAAGGGTCCCAAGTGACCACAGCCCTTCGCTTCCTGATCGTTGACGACTTCTCCACCATGCGGCGCATCGTCCGCAATCTGCTCAAGGAGAGCGGATTTGCCGATGCCGACGAGGCCGAGGACGGTGTCGCCGCACTGAACAAACTGCGCAACAGCAAGTTTGATTTCGTGGTGACGGACATCAACATGCCCAACATGAATGGTTTCCAGCTCCTGGCGGAAATCAAGAAAGACGACAAGCTCAAGCACCTTCCGGTGCTGATGGTGACCGCCGAGGCCCGCAAGGAAGACATCGTCGCGGCCGCCCAGGGCGGTGCTGCCGGCTACATCGTCAAGCCCTTCACCAAGGCCACGCTGGAGGAAAAGGTCCTGCTGATCCTCAAGAAAATGGGAATGTGACGCCATGGAAACACCAGACGCCCCCCAGGGTGAACCCACGGCCGATGTTCACCACAAGATCGGCCTGCTAACCCGCCAGCTGCACGACTCGCTCAACGAACTGGGCTACGCCGACAAGCTGCGCGGCTCCATGGGTGAACTGCCGGACGCGCAGAGCCGCCTGTCCTACATCGCCCGCCTCACGGGCGAGGCCGCGGAAAAGGTGCTCAACCGGGTCGAGCAGGCCAAGGCGCAGCATGATTTCATTGCGGCCGAGACGCGCCGTGTCGTGGCCTCGCTGGTGAAAGACCCCGTGGCCGCTGTGGCCAAGGGCGAAATCATGAACTTCCTGACCGACGTGGAGCGCGTCACCATGGAAGCGGATACGCACCTGACCGAAATCATGATGGCGCAGGACTTCCACGACCTCACGGGCCAGGTGATCGCCCGCGTGGTCAATTTGGCCGCCACCATCGAAGAGCAACTGGTGCAGTTGCTGATCCAGACCGCACCGCCCAACGCCCAGGTGCCCTCGGCGCTGGCGGCCGAATCCCCGCGCGAGCACCTCGCCGGCCCCGTGGTGGATCCGGAGAACACCCCGGACATCGTGACCGACCAGTCCCAGGTGGACGATCTGCTGGCCAGCCTGGGCTTCTGATCCATCGTTCCACCGGCGTGGCGCAGCAGCGCCAGCCCATGACCGCGCGCTCTGCGCTGCGCGGCGGTAAGAACCTGTTCTCACAGCTTACAAGGGAAAAGGGGCCTGCAGCCGCCCTTTATCCGTCTTTAGATTTCCGGGTCGCTCACGACAATGGCAGGACACGAGTTGTCACGCCATCATGGAATCCAGCCAAGAAAAAAGCCTACCGGCGTCCGAACGCAAGCTGCAGAAAGCACGCGAGGACGGACAGGGTGCGCGCTCGCGCGACCTGTCGCACCTGGCCATTCTGGGTGCGGGCGGCGGCGCCATGCTGGTCCTGGCGCCCACGCTCATGGGGCAGCTGCAGCAGGCGCTGGCGCACCAGCTGGTGTTCAACGCCGACACCGTGATGGCGCCCGCCACCATGCTGGACCGCATGCGGACCGTGGTCATCGTGGGCCTGATCGCCAGCACCGTGTTCGCCCTGCTCACCAGTGGCGCCGCCCTGCTCAGCGCCATCGGCGCTGGTGGCTGGATCTTCAGCATGAAGCCCATCAGCCCCCAGTTCAACCGCCTGAACCCCATCTCCGGGTTCACCAACCTGTTCTCCAAGCAGCAGATGGCCAACGTGGCCAAGATGGTCCTGATGACGGCCATCATCTCCGCCGTGGCCTGGCACTACATGTCCGGCAGCATCGAGCGCGTGGCCATGCTGGTGCTGCAGCCCTCGCCCTCCGCGATCCGCCAGATGTCCGAATGGCTGGTCTCCGGCGTCAGCCTGATGCTGCTGGTGGTCTTCATGGCGGCGCTGATCGACGTGCCGCTGCAGGCCTATTTCTTCAAGTCGCGCCTGAAGATGTCGCACGAGGAAGTCAAGCAGGAGCACAAGGAGTCCGACGGCGACCCGCACACCAAGGGCCGCATCCGCCAGAAGCAGCGTGAAATGGCCGATGGCGCGAGCGTGGCCGCCGTTCCCAAGGCGGACTTCGTGGTGATGAACCCCACCCACTATGCCGTGGCGCTGAAGTACGACGACAAGACCATGGCCGCCCCGCAGGTGATTTCGCGCGGCACCGACCTCGTCGCCATGCGCATCCGCGATCTGGCCAAGGCCCACGACGTGCCCGTGCTGCAGTCGCCCATGCTGGCCCGGGCCCTGTACGCCCACGCCGAGATCGACCAGGCCATCCCCGCCACGCTGTACGCCGCCGTGGCCCAGGTGCTGGCCTATGTGTACCGCCTCAAGGCCGCGCTGCGCGGCGAGGGACAGATGCCGGGCGACCTGGTCGAGCCCTACGTCCCGCCTGAACTCGATCCGCTGAACAAGACATCTTCGTCTTCCACCGTGCAAGGCACCGCGCCATGAACCAATTGAACTCCCTTCGGCAATGGGCGGGCAGCAACAGCGCCGCCCTTCAGGGCATGTCGGCGCCGCTGCTGGTGGTGGCCATCCTGGCGCTGATGGTGCTGCCCATCCCACCATGGATGCTGGACACCTTCTTCACCCTGAACATCGCCGTGGCGCTGATGGTGATGATGGTCTCGGCCTACATGGTCCGGCCGCTGGACTTCGCGGCCTTTCCCTCGGAGCTGCTGCTGACCACGCTGATGCGCCTGTCGCTGAACGTGGCCTCCACCCGCGTGGTGTTGCTGGAAGGCCACACCGGCCCGGGTGCCGCGGGCGCCGTGATCGAGGCCTTCGGCCACTTCCTGATCGGCGGCAACTTCGCCGTAGGCCTGATCGTGTTCGCCATCCTGGTGGTGATCAACTTCGTGGTCGTGACCAAGGGTGCCGAGCGCATCGCCGAAGTGTCGGCGCGCTTCACCCTGGATGCCATGCCCGGCAAGCAGATGGCGGTGGACGCCGACCTCAACGCCGGCCTCATCGACGAAAAGGAAGCCAAGCGCCGCCGCGCCGAAGTGGCGGAAGAAGCCAACTTCTTCGGCTCCATGGACGGTGCCTCCAAGTTCGTGCGCGGCGATGCCGTCGCCGGCATCCTGATCCTGCTCATCAACATCATCGGCGGTTTCGCCATCGGCGTGCTGCAGCACGACCTCTCGGCCAAGCAGGCCGCCGACAGCTACATCCTGCTGGCCATCGGTGACGCCCTGGTGGCCCAGATCCCCGGCCTCTTGATCTCGGTCGCCGCCGCCATGGTGATCTCGCGCGTGGGCAAGGAACAGGACATGGGCCGCCAGATCGTGCAGCAGCTGTTCATGTCGCCCCGCGTGCTGGGTGTGACGGCCGGCATCCTGATCCTGCTCGGCCTGATCCCCGGCATGCCCCACCTGGTGTTCCTGGTGACCGGCGGCGCCCTGGGCTACTGGGCCTGGACCATGCACCAGCGCCAGCAGGTGCCCGAGGAGGTGGCACCACCGCCCCCCGTGGCCACCGACGGCGAAGCCACCTGGGACGACCTGCAGCCCGTGGACCTGCTCGGCCTGGAGCTGGGCTACCGCCTGATCACGCTGGTGGACAAGAGCCGCCAGGGCGACCTCCTGACCCGCATCAAGGGCGTGCGCCGCAAGTTCGCGCAGGAAGTGGGCTTCCTGCCCCCGGCCGTGCACGTGCGCGACAACCTGGAACTCAAGCCCAGCGGCTACCGCATCACGCTGCGCGGTGTGGTGGTGGGCGAAGGCGAGGCCTTCCACGGCATGTTCCTGGCCATCAACCCCGGCGGCATCACCACGCCGCTGATCGGTACCCCCACGACCGACCCGGCCTTCGGCCTGCCCGCGCACTGGATCGACGACCGGCAGAAGGAAGCGGCGCAAATGGCCGGCTTTACGGTCGTTGATTCGGAAACCGTGATGGCCACGCATTTGTCACACTTGATGCAAGTGCAGGCAGCCAAGTTGCTGAGCCGCACGGAAACCCAGCAACTGGTGGAACACGTCGCAAAACTGGCCCCCAAGCTCATCGAAGAAGTCGTCCCGAAAATGGTCTCCATCGCCACGTTCCAGAAAGTCCTCCAGCTGCTGCTGGAAGAGTCTGTGCACATCCGCGATATCCGCACCATCATCGAGACCCTGGCCGAGCATGCCGGCGGCATCTCCGACCCCGTGGAGCTGGCACGCCGCGTGCGCATCGCCCTTTCGCCCGCCATCGTGCAGCAGATCTACGGCCCGACGCGCGAGCTCAACGTCATCGCCATCGAGCCCGGCCTGGAGCGCCTGCTGGTGCAGGCCCTGGGCAATACCGCCGCCCCGGCGCTGGACCCCGGCGTGGCCGACATCCTGACCCAGAAGGCCGCCGAAGTGGCCCTGCGCCAGGAAGAAATGGGCCTGCCGGCCTGCCTGCTGGTGCCCGACCAGATCCGCAATGCGATCTCCCGCCTGGTGCGCCGCGTCGCGCCCCGCCTGCAGGTCCTTGCCCACAGTGAAATTCCCGAGACCCACACGATCCGTATCGGGCCCATCCTCAAAGGTGCATCATGAACATCAAACGCTTTCACGCCGCCACGTCCCGTGAAGCACTGGCCAAAGCACGCATGGCCTTTGGCGAGGGCACACTGATCCTGTCCAACCGCCCCACCGCCAACGGCGTGGAAGTGATGGCCACGGCCGAGGACACGCTCTCGTCGCTGGACAGTGCCGCGGCCGCCAGGCAGCCGGCGCACAGCGCACCCTCGCCCCTGGTGCAGGCCAGCCAGCGCCAGCAGCAACAGCAGCAGTCGCCGCAGCCCCGCGCGCCCCAGCCGGCCGCCATGAACCGCAACCCGGTCGAGGAAGACACCGAGCAACTGGCCATGAGCACCCTGTCCTTCCAGGACTATGTGCGCGAGCGCATGCTGCGCCGCCGCCACGAGGCCATTGCCGGCCCCTCGGACCCCGTGCCCATGATGCAGCGCAGCCGCGACCGCGCCGAGGAACTGGCGCGCGAGCGCCCCGCCGCCCAGGTGGCGCGCCACAACCCGCTGCGCTCCATCCCCATGGACCTGCCCGAGCCCGCGCCGCGCAAGCAGCAACAACAACAGCGCCACGAGGCCCCTTCGCTCTCGAATGCGCAGGTGAACAACCAGCAGAACCTGATGAGCGAGCTGCAATCGATGAAGGATCTCATCGAGGACCGCTTCAACACGCTGGCCTGGCTGGGCCAGGCGCGCCAGAACCCGATCCAGTCGAACCTGATGCTCAAGATGATCCGGGCCGGCTACTCGCCCGCCCTGGCACGCGCCGTGCTCGAACGCCTGCCCGAGGACCTGTCGGCCGGCGAAGCCGTGCGCTGGCTCATGGACGTGCTGGAGCGCAACCTCAAGACCGATGCCGGCGCCCTGCCCCTGTACGAACAGGGTGGCATCTTCGCCATGGTGGGCTCCACCGGCGTCGGCAAGACCACCACCACGGCCAAGCTGGCGGCCCTGTGCGCCCGCATCCACGGCCCCGGCAGCGTGGGCCTGATCACGCTGGACACCTACCGCGTGGGCGCCCACGAGCAACTGCGCACCTATGGCCGCATGCTGGGCATCGTGGCCCACCTGGCGCACGACCGCGCCGCGCTGCAGGACCTGCTGGGCCTGCTCAGCGGCAAGAAGATGGTGCTGATCGACACCACGGGCGTGGCCCCGCGCGATCCGCGCAAGCGCGACATGCTCGACGTGCTGGACCTGCCCCACGTCAACCGCCTGCTGGTGCTCAATGCCGGCTGCCATGGCGATACGCTGGACGACGTGCTGACCTCGTTCAAGACCAACGGCTCGCAGCAGGCCATCCTGTCCAAGGTGGACGAGGCTGTGAAGCTCGGCCCCTCCATCGATGCGCTGATCCGCCACCAGATGGTGCTGCGCGGCGTGACCAACGGCCAGCGCGTGCCCGAGGACTGGGAAGCGGCCGACGCCCACCAGCTCATCGGCACCTCCATGCGCGCCCCGGTCAAGTCGCCGTTCGACCCCAAGGCCAGCGACCTGAATTTCTTCTTTTCGCATTCACCCGAATTGGTAACCGACAGGGGGTTGGTCGATGCTTGATACCGGATTCCACCAGGCCGCGAGCCTGCACAGCTTCACACCACAGACCGAACTGCGCGTGCTGGCCGTGGCCAGCCAGGAGCAGGCCGGCAGCGGCCTGGAAACCCTGTGGCAGGTCTGCGCCAGCCTGCAGCGCATGGGCTACCCGGTCGTGGTGCTCGATGCCACGGGCTACGAAAGTGAAGATTCGCCCGGCCTGTACCACCTGCTGCGCCGGGCGCCCTGGCACGACGGCCTGGAGGGGGACGCCAGAGCATCCTCGCTGGCGGTGATTCCCGCCGCCCGGGGACTGTGGCAGCTCACCCGCTGCGACCACCCCGCCCATGTCTCGCCGCTGCAGGACATCCAGCCCTACTTCCGCGCCTACAGCATCCTGGTGCTGCATGCGCCTGCCCCCCTGCTGGGCCAATTGCTCACCCATACCCGCACCACCCCGCTGATGGTGATGGAGGGCGGCTCCGCCGGAGTGCTCACCACCTACAAAAGCCTGAAACAGATGGCGCAGTACACCGGACTGTCCTGTACAGTGGCGGCCCTGGTGCGCGGATCTGGCGTACGGGAACGCCGCAAAACCCTTGTCGCGTTGCAGACATTGCAGGACTGTGCCGAGCGCCACCTGGGTGGGCAGGTGCACACTACGGCGGTCTCCACCCAGAACCCGCAGGACCTGCAGCGCCTGGCCTTGCAACTGCTGGAAAACGCGGGCACCATCAATGGGTCGGTGATGGCAGCTGCGGCATCCAGCAGCTACCCATCCACGCCCGCACATCCCGTCCGGAGCCACTGATCTGATGTACACCGCCAAAGGCCAGCTCGACCGTGATGCGATGATTCGCCAGCACGTGCCCCTGGTACGGCGGATCGCGCACCACATGATCGCCAAGCTGCCCCCCAATGTGGAGCTGGACGACCTGATCCAGGTCGGCATGATGGGCCTGGCGGAGGCCCTCTCGCGCTACGAAGCCGCCCAGGGCGTGCAGTTCGAGACCTTCGCCACCCAGCGCATCCGCGGCGCCATGCTCGATGAGCTGCGCGAGGGCGACTGGATGTCGCGCAGTTCGCGCAAGAGCCAGAAGGACATCGAGCAGGCCGTCAACCGGCTGGAGCAGCGCCTGGGCCGCAGCCCGCTCGAATCGGAGATCGCCACCGAGATGGGCATGCCCCTGGCCGAGTACCAGAACCTGCTGGGCAAGGTGCGCGGCACCCAGCTCGTGTACCTGGAGGACATGACCCACGGCAACGAGGAGGACGATGGCTTCCTCGACCGCCATGTGGGCGACGAGGCGGCGAATCCGCTCGAGATGCTGCGCGACCACCGCCTGCGCTCGGCCCTGGTCACGGCCATCGAATCGCTGCCTGAGCGCGAACAGCACATCATGGGCATGTACTACGAGCACGACATGAATCTCAAGGAGATTGCCGCCGTGCTGGGCGTCACCGAATCGCGCGTGTGCCAGCTGCACAGCCAGTCCATTGCCCGCTTGCGGGCGAAGATGCGAAGTCATTGAGAGTGCATCCCCCTGAGGCGCTTTCGCGCCTTCATCTCTTCTCTCGAATTACTGCGTAATTCGAGAAGGGGGACGCAGCCAGTGCGGCGGGGCGGCCCTTGCACGGCTGCCCTGGCTTGGGCAGCGCGCTATCCACGGCCTGCTGCTCCCGCGCATGCGCGCACTGCGCTAATGTACCAATACAAACCGAGAATTGTGTCCATACAAAGCCGCATAGCGGCGCCTGGGCGAGCGCGGATGAGCCGGCCGCTCGG
>NZ_JBKDTZ010000249.1:0-3423 GCF_046339755.1 Acidovorax sp.
AAGGTGAACCCGGCGGATTCGCCCATCATGATCCTGGCGCTCACGTCCGACTCGCTCACGCGCGGGCAGGCCCTGGTCGCGCTGGGCCTCCAGCGCGAAGTCGATCATCATGATCGCGTTCTTCTTGACGATGCCGATGAGCAGCACGATGCCGATGATGGCGATGATGTCCACGTCGAGCCCCATGACCAGCAAGGCCAGCAGCGCGCCCACGCCAGCGGACGGCAGGGTGGAGAGAATGGTGACCGGGTGGATGGTGCTCTCGTACAGCACACCCAGCACGATGTACATGGTGACCACCGCCGCCAGGATGAGCAGCAGCGTGTTCGACAGCGATGCCTGGAAGGCCAGCGCCGCGCCCTGGAAGCTGGTCTCCACCGACAGCGGCAACAGGCCCGCCTCCTTGGCGCCTGCCTGCTCGGCCTGGATGGCCTTGACCGCATCGCCCAGCGCCACGCCGGGCGCGGTGTTGAAGGAGATGGTGGCCGCGGGCAGCTGGCCCACGTGGTTCACGCCCAGGGCCATGGGCCGTTCTTCGATGCGCGCCACGGTGGACAGCGCCACCGGCTTGCCGGCCGTGGAGGTGACGTAGATATTGTTCAGCGCCTCGGGCCCGATCTTGAACTGCGGCGCCACCTCCAGCACCACCCGGTACTGGTTGGACTGGGTGAAGATGGTGGAGATGAGCCGCTGGCCGAAAGCGTTGTACAGCGCCGTGTCGATGCCCGACACCGTGACCCCCAGCCGGCTGGCCTGGGCCCGGTCGATCTGCACGAAGGCCTGCAGGCCCTGGCTCTGCAGGTCGCTGGCCACGTCGGCCAGTTGCGGCAGGCCGCGCATGCGGCGCACCAGCTCGGCGGTGCTGGCCTGCAGTTGCGCCGGGTCGGGCGAAGACACCAGCAACTGGTACTGCGTGCGCGCCACGCGGTCCTCGATGGTCAGGTCCTGCACCGGCTGGGCATACAGGCGGATGCCCGGCATGTCGGCCGTGTCGTCGGCCAGGCGGCGCACCACGGTGGAGGCCTTGTCGCGCTCGCCGTGGGGCTTGAGGTCGATCAGCAGCCGGCCCGTATTCAGCGTGGTGTTGGCGCCATCGACCCCGATGAAGGACGAGACACTTTTCACCGCCGGGTCCTGCAGGATGCGCTCGGCCAGCCGCTGCTGGCGCTCGGACATGGCGGCGAACGAGATCGACTGGTCGGCCTCGGTGGTCGCCTGCAGCGTGCCCGTGTCCTGCACCGGGAAGTAGCCCTTGTGCAACACCATGTACAGCAGCACCGTGAGCGCCAGCGTGGCGATGAACACCACCCAGGTGAGCAGTTGGTGGCCCAGCACCCAATTGAGCGCCCGGCCATAGTGCGCGATGGTGCGGTCGAAGAAGCGGCCCGTGGCCTGGTAAAGGCGGCCATGGCTCTCCTCGGGCGTGTGGCGCAGCAGGCGCGCGCACAGCATCGGCGTGAGCGTGAGCGAGACCACGGCCGAGATCAGGATGGCCACAGCCATGGTGATCGCGAATTCGTGGAACAGCCGGCCCACCACATCGCCCATGAAAAGCAGCGGGATCAGCACCGCGATCAGCGAGATGGTGAGCGAGATGATGGTGAAGCCGATCTGCTTGGCACCCTTGAGCGCCGCCTGCAGCGGGTGTTCGCCCTCTTCCACGTAGCGCGCGATGTTCTCGATCATCACGATGGCATCGTCCACCACGAAGCCGGTGGAGATGGTCAGCGCCATCAGCGTGAGGTTGTTGATGGAGAACCCCGCCATGTACATGATGCCGAAGGTGCCCACCAGCGACAGCGGCACCGCCACGCTGGGGATGAGCGTGGCCGAGGCGCTGCGCAGGAAGACGAAGATCACCGCCACCACCAGGCCGATGGCCAGGGCCAGCTCGACCTGCATGTCCTTGACCGAGGAGCGGATGGTCACCGTGCGGTCGGTCAGGATCTGCACGTCCCGCGAGGCCGGCAGCGTGCTCTGCAGCTGGGGCAGCAGGGCCTTGATGCGGTCCACCGTCTCGATCACGTTGGCGCCGGGCTGGCGCCGGATGTTGAGGATCACGCCGGCACGTGCCCCGGTGTCGGGCGTGCCGGCCCAGGCGGCCAGGCGGGTGTTCTCGGCGTCGTCCACCGTGGTGGCCACGTCGCGCAGGCGCACCGGTGTGCCGTTGCGCAAGGCGATCACCAGGTTCTGGTACTCGGACGCGGACTGCAGCTGGTCGTTGGCATCGATGGTCGATGCGCGCGCCGGGCCGTCGAAGCCGCCCTTGGCCTGCTTGACGTTGGACGCGGCGATCACGCCGCGCACGTCTTCCAGCGTCATGCCCACGGATGCCAGCGCCACCGGGTTGACCTGGATGCGCACGGCCGGCCGGCGCCCGCCCGCGATGGCCACCAGGCCCACGCCCTTGACCTGCGAGAGCTTGGGCGCCAGGCGGTTCTCCACCAGGTCGTTGACGCGGATCACGGGCAGCGAGGGCGAGGTGATGGCCAGCGTGAGGATGGGCGCATCCGCCGGGTTCACCTTGCTGTAGATGGGCGGCATGGGCAGGTCGCCCGGCAGCAGGTTGCTGCCGGCATTGATGGCCGCCTGCACCTGCTGCTCGGCCACGTCCATGGCCATGTCCAGCGCGAAGCGCAGGGTGATGACCGAGGCACCGCCCGAGCTGGTGGAGGACATCTGCTCCAACCCCGGCATCTGGCCGAACTGGCGCTCCAGCGGCGCCGTGACGTTGGAGGTCATCACGTCGGGGCTGGCACCCGGGTACAGCGTGGTGACCTGGACGGTCGGGTAGTCCACCTCGGGCAGGGCCGAGATGGGCAGCAGCCGGTAGGCCAGCAGGCCCGCGATCAGGATCGCCACCATCAGCAGCGAGGTGGCGATGGGGCGCAGGATGAAGATGCGCGAAAGGTTCATGGCGGCAGGGCCCGCGTCAAGGGTGTCGGGACTGCATCAGCGCGAGGCCGCGGCGCCAGGGGCCGCGATACCGGCCGCCTGCATCTTGCTGCGGATGAAGGCGCGGCGTTCATCGGGAGGCATGGCCTGCAGCTTCTGGCGCTCTTCGGGGCTCATCTTCTCCAGCAGGGCCCGCACCTCGGGCGACATGCCAGGGCGGCGCTCGCCGTCGGGGGCACCGCCTTCAGCACGTGGCCCGCCTTCACCGCGCGGGCCGCTTTCGGCACCTGCGGCCTGGCTGGCCCGGGGCGTTTCGCGTGGTCCCTCGGCGCTGCTGCGGCCACCAGCAGGGCGCGACGCACCCTGCGCCGGAGCCGAGGCACCGGCCACAGGCGCAGCGGCAGCCTCGCCACCCACCGTACCGCTTGCGGCACCCGCCGGCCCGGCGGCTGCGCCGGGCTGGTTGCGCTTGCTGCGGAAGAAGGCGCGGCGCTCCTCCTGCGTCATCTTGGCGAGCTTGTCGCGCTC
>NZ_JBKDTZ010000250.1:0-21507 GCF_046339755.1 Acidovorax sp.
CCGACGGCCTGGCCGCTCTGGGCTCGGCCACGGTGCACGAGGCCATGGGCCGCGTGGGCCTGCTCAAGCCCTATATGCGCCCCATCTACCCCGGCCAGCAGGTGTCGGGCACGGCGGTCACGGTGCTGCTGCAGCCCGGCGACAACTGGATGATGCACGTCGCTGCCGAGCAGATCCAGCCCGGCGATGTGGTGGTGGCGGCCGTCACCTCCGAGTGCACCGATGGCTACTTCGGCGACCTGCTGGCCACCTCGTTCCAGGCGCGCGGTGCGCGCGCGCTGATCATCGATGCCGGCGTGCGCGACGTGAAGACGCTGCAGGAGATGAACTTCCCCGTGTGGAGCCGCGCCATCTCCAGCAAGGGCACGATCAAGGCCACGCTGGGCTCGGTCAACATCCCCGTGGTGTGCGCCGGCATGTGGGTCACGCCCGGCGACGTGATCGTGGCCGACGACGATGGCGTGGTCTGCGTGCCCGCCGCGCGGGCCGCCGAAACGCTCGAGGCCGCGCGCAAGCGCGAGAGCTTCGAGGGCGAAAAGCGCGCCAAGCTCGCCTCGGGCGTGCTCGGCCTCGACATGTACAACATGCGCCCCGGGCTCGAAAAGGCCGGGCTCAGGTACATCGACTGATTCCCCCGACACACGCACTTTCTGCTGCACGGCAGGCGCTGCCATGCCGCACCGCGCGGCGCATGCCAACCATTCCTTTGAGACAAGCCATGAGCCTTCTTTCCTCCTCCTTCTCCCGCCGTGCCGTCCTGGCCCTGGGTGTCGCCGCCGCAGCCGGCCTGGCGCCGCAGATCGCCGCCGCCCAGCAGTTCCCGACCAAGCCCGTGCGCATCATCACGCCCTTCCCGGTGGGCGGTGGCCCGGACGGCGTGGCCCGCATCGTGGCCGAGAAGCTCGGCCGCGCCTGGAACCAGCCCGTGGTGGTCGAGAACCGCCCCGGTGGCAACGGCTTCATCGCCATCGACGCCTTCAAGCGTGGCGCCAAGGACGGGCATGACCTGCTGGTGCTGGACAACGTGCACCTGGCCGCCTACCCCAGCCTGTTCAAGAAGCTGCCCTACGACCCTGCCAAGGACTTCGACACGCTGCTGCCGCTGTTCAAGACCCACTTCTTCTTCACCGTGGGCACGGGCAGCAAGTACAAGACCGTGGCCGACATCGTGGCCGACGCCAAGGCCCGCCCGGGCAAGCTCAACTACGGCTCCTGGTCGGTGGGCAACCCCGTGCACCTGGGCTCGGAGCTGTTCGAGTCGGCTACCGGCACGCAGATGGAACACGTGATCTTCAAGGAGACCACGCAGCTGTACACCTCGGTCGCCACGGGCGAGATCGACTTCGCGCTGGGCAGCGCCGCCACGGCAGGCCCGCTTTACCGCGCCGGCAAGCTGCGCCTCCTGGCCTTTGCCGGCCCGAAGCGCTCGGCCGAATTCCCCGACGTGCCCACCGTGGCCGAAGCCGGCGGCCCCAAGGACTTCGCCGTCACCGGCTGGAATGCCATCGCCGTGCCGCCCGGCCTGCCCGCCGCCGTCACCGACAAGATCAAGCGCGACATCGAACAGACGCTGACCGGCCCCGACGTGGCTGAGAAGTTCAAGACCTTTGGCTACGAACCCTTCCCCACCACCCGTCCGCAGTTCGCGCAGTTCGTCAAGGACGAGAGCCAGCGCTTCGGTGACGTGATCAAGAAGGCCAACGTGTCGCTGGACTGATTGCCAAGGAGTAGACCGCATGAGTGAATTCACCAAGACCCCCGGCTGGCTCGACTGGTACGCCGGCCCGAGCAAGCCCCGCTTCCAGGTGCCGGCCGGTGCCGTGGACGCGCACTGCCACGTGTTCGGCCCCGGTACCGAATTTCCCTACGCGCCCGAGCGCAAGTACACGCCCTGCGATGCGAGCAAGCAGCAGCTGTATGCGCTGCGCGACCACCTGGGCTTTGCCCGCAACGTGGTGGTGCAGGCCACCTGCCACGGTGCGGACAACCGCGCCATGGTCGACGCGCTGGTGCACTCGGGCGGCAAGGCACGCGGCGTGGCCACGGTGCGCCGCTCGGTGACCGACGAGGAACTGCAGGCCATGCACGAGGCTGGCGTGCGCGGCGTGCGCTTCAACTTCGTCAAGCGCCTGGTGGACTTCACGCCCAAAGACGAGCTCATGGAGATCGCCGCGCGCATCCACCAACTCGGCTGGCATGTGGTGATCTACTTCGAGGCGGTGGACCTGCCCGAGCTGTGGGATTTCTTCACGGCCTTGCCCACCACCGTGGTGGTGGACCACATGGGCCGGCCCGACGTGACCAAGCCCGTCGACGGCCCCGAGTTCGAACTGTTCCTGAAATTCATGCGCCAGCACCCCAACGTGTGGAGCAAGGTCAGCTGCCCCGAGCGCCTGAGCATGGCCGGCCCCAAGGCGCTGGATGGCGAGCAGGCCGCCTACCGCGACGTGGTGCCCTTCGCGCGCCGCGTGGTGGAGGAGTTCCCGGACCGCGTGCTCTGGGGCACCGACTGGCCGCACCCCAACCTCAAGGACCACATGCCCGACGATGGCCTGCTGGTGGATTTCATCCCGCACATCGCGACGACGCCCGAGCTGCAGCGCAAATTGCTGGTGGACAATCCCATGCGGCTGTATTGGCCGGAAGAAGCAAAAGGCTGACGCCATGTCCCTCGACAAACCCTACCTGGACGTGCCCGGCACGACCATCTTCGACGCAGAGCAGAGCCGCAAGGGCTACTGGCTCAACCAGTTCTGCATGAGCCTGATGAAGGCCGAGAACCGCGCCCGCTTCAAGGCCGACGAGCGCGCCTACCTCGACGGGTGGGCGATGACCGAAGAGCAGAAGCAGGCCGTGCTCGCGCGCGATCTCAACTGGTGCATCCGCCTGGGCGGCAACATCTACTTCCTGGCCAAGATCGGTGCCACGGATGGCAAGAGCTTCCAGCAGATGGCGGGCTCCAGGACCGGCATGACGGAAGACGAATACCGCGCCATGATGATCGGTGGCGGCCGCTCGGCCGAGGGCAACCGCGTCATCGGCGAAGACGGCGATGCCCAGGCGCACCGCCAGCCGCAGGGTGCGGCGGGAAAGAAAGGAACCTGAACATGGCGCGCATCACCGCCTCCGTCTTCACCTCGCATGTGCCCGCCATCGGCGCCGCGCTCGACCTGGGCAAGACGCAAGAGGACTACTGGAAGCCGCTGTTCGCGGGCTACGACTTCTCCAAGCAGTGGATGAAGGACAACAAACCGGACGTGGTCTTCCTGGTCTACAACGACCATGCCACGGCCTTCAGCCTGGAGATGATCCCGACCTTTGCCATCGGCACCGCGGCCGAGTACCTGCCGGCCGACGAGGGCTGGGGCCCGCGCCCCGTGCCCAAGGTGATCGGCCACCCGGATCTGGCTTCGCACATCGCGCAGTCGGTGATCCAGCAGGACTTCGACCTCACCATCGTGAACCGCATGGACGTGGACCACGGCCTCACGGTGCCGCTGTCGCGGATGTGCGGCCAGCCCGACCCGGTGGCCGGCGCCTGGCCCTGCCCGGTGATCCCGTTCGCGGTCAACGTGGTGCAGTACCCCGTGCCCAGCGGCCGGCGCTGCTACAACCTGGGCCAGGCAATCCGCAAGGCCGTGGAGAGCTACGACGAGGACCTGAATGTGCACATCTGGGGCACGGGCGGCATGAGCCACCAGCTCCAGGGCCCGCGCGCGGGCCTGATCAACAAGGACTTCGACAACGACTTCCTGGACAAGCTCATCAGCGACCCCGAGGCCGCTGCCAGCATCCCGCACATCGACTACGTGCGCGAGGCCGGTAGCGAGGGCATCGAGCTCGTGATGTGGCTGATTGCGCGCGGCGCCATGGCCGATGTGGCCGGCGGCAAGCCGCCCAGGCTTGCGCACCGCTTCTACCATGTGCCCGCATCCAACACGGCTGTGGGCCACCTGATCCTGGAGAACTCCTGACATGACTGCGAACCAAAAGACCATCAAGGTCGCCCTGGCGGGCGCCGGCGCCTTCGGCATCAAGCACCTGGACGGCATCAAGAACATCGACGGCGTCGAAGTCGTCTCTCTGATCAGCCGCGACCTGGACAAGACCAAGGAAGTGGCCGCCAAGTACGGCATCGGCCACGTCACCACCGACCTGGCCGACAGCCTGGCCCTGCCCGAGGTGGACGCCGTGATCCTGTGCACGCCCACCCAGATGCATGCCGAGCAGAGCATCGCCTGCATGAAGGCCGGCAAGCATGTGCAGGTCGAGATCCCGCTGGCCGACAGCCTCAAGGGTGCGCAGGAGGTCGTGGCGCTGCAGAAGCAGACCGGCCTGGTCGCCATGTGCGGCCACACGCGCCGTTTCAACCCCAGCCACCAGTATGTGCACAAGAAGATCCAGGCCGGCGAGTTCAACATCCAGCAGATGGACGTGCAGACCTACTTCTTCCGCCGCACCAACATGAACGCCCTGGGCCAGCCGCGCAGCTGGACGGACCACCTGCTGTGGCACCACGCGGCCCACACCGTGGACCTGTTCGCCTACCAGGCAGGCAGCCCCATCGTGAAGGCCAACGCCGTGCAGGGCCCCATCCACCCGACGCTGGGCATCGCCATGGACATGAGCATCCAGCTCAAGGCCGCCAATGGCGCGATCTGAACGCTGTCGCTGTCGTTCAACAACGATGGCCCGCTGGGCACCTTCTTCCGCTACATCGGCGACACCGGCACCTACATCGCGCGCTACGATGACCTGGTCAACGGCAAGGAGGAGAAGATCGACGTGAGCCACGTGGACGTGTCGATGAACGGCATCGAGCTGCAGGACCGCGAATTCTTCGCCGCCATCCGCGAGGGGCGCGAGCCCAATTCCAGCGTGGCCCAGGTGCTGGCCTGCTACCAGGTGCTGCACGATCTGGAGCAACAGCTGCTGTAACCTTCGGCTATCCAACCCTATCGCCCGTAGCCCTTACGCTGCGGGCGTTTTTCATGGAGCAACGACCCACCATGCAGACACGCAAACTCGGCCCCTTCGACGTCAGCGCCATTGGCCTGGGGTGCATGAACCTGAGCCACGCCTACGGCGCCCCCGTCTCTCCCGAGCAGGGCGAGCGTGTGCTGCTGGCCGCGCTGGATGCGGGCGTGACCCTGTTCGACACGGCCACGCTCTATGGCTTCGGTGCCAACGAAACCCTGGTGGGCCGCGTGATGAAGCCGCACCGCAATCGCTTCACGCTGGCCCGCAAGTGCGGCATGCAAGGCGTGGACGTGGCCGGCGACGGCAAGCTGGTGCGCGTGATCGACGGGCGCCCCGCCACCTTGCGCCAGACCTGCGAGGACAGCCTGCGCCGCCTGCAGACCGACGTGATCGACCTGTACTACCTGCACCGTTGGGACAAGCAGGTGCCCATCGAAGACAGCGTGGGCGCGCTCGCCGACCTGGTGCGTACGGGCAAGATCCGCAGCATCGGCCTGTCCGAGGTGTCGGCCGCCACGCTGCGCCGGGCACATGCGGTGCACCCCATCGCCGCCGTGCAGACCGAGTATTCGCTGTGGACCCGCAACCCCGAGATCGCCGTGCTCGACGCCTGCCGCGAGCTGGGCGTGGCCTTCGTGGCCTTCAGCCCGGTGGCGCGCGGCTACCTGTGCGGGGGCCTGACCGACGTGTCCGCCCTGGATGCCAAGGACATCCGCCGCGCCATGCCGCGCTTCGCGCCGGAGGCCTATGCCGCCAACCTGGCGCTGCTGGAAAGGTATTTCGCGATTGCGCGCCAGGTGGGCTGCACCCCGGCGCAGCTGGCACTGGCCTGGTTGCTGCACCAGGGCGGGCACATCATCCCCATCCCGGGGACGACCAGCGAGGAGCACCTGCATGACGACCTGGGGGCTGCCAACGTGCAGCTCGACGCAGCCACCCTGGCCGCGCTCGACGGGGCCATCAACCAGCACAACGTCGTCGGCCACCGCTACAGCGCGCAGAGCGCAAGCGAGGTGGATACCGAAACGTTTGTTTGAAAACCGGCGCCCCGCGCTGGGGCGCCGTGCGCCATCACAGGGCGAGGAACATCAGGGCCGGCGGGCCTGGGTGTCGGTGTGCAGGCTGATCTGCTCGGTACCCGAGCTGGCCGTGCGGATATTGGCTGCCAGCATGCGCGTGCGGGCGGCGCTGGTGGCGGCTTCTGCCTGCAAGGCCGCCATGTAGGCGATGTGGTTCGTCTCTGCCTCGTCGTGGGTCTTGCTCCAGATGCTGTTGGCCGTGGCCAGGGCCTCAGTGGCCCGCTTCAGCTCCAGGGCGGCGTGACGGGCCACCGCGGGATCGGCGCTGGCCGTGCTGACGGCTGCACGGGCCCTTTCGAGGGCCATGGAGGGCGCAGTGGCGCAGGCAGACAGGAACCCTGCGGCCATCGCGCTGATGGCGAGAACGGTGGTACTGCGAAGCATGGGATGCATGGTGGCTGTTCCTTCAAGACGCTGGTAAGCGGGTCTGTTGCATCCATCCCATATGTAACAGATGCATGTGACCCGCCCGTGGCAGAAATTGAACAGCAAAACCTGTGCCGCCCCGCATGGGGCTTACCCTTGTGGGATATTGTTGTTACCAACAGCGGACCCTGCACCATTCCAAGGCGCACCTATGAGCGTGTGAATGTTACAAGTGGGTGGCCGCTTACTTAGACTGGAGCACCTTTTCGTTGGGGACGGCCGCCCCCAAAAAAACCGCGCGGCGTGAGCGGCGCGGTCCTGGGCAGGCCGGGCGGTGGTCCGCCGGACCAGGGCCTTCAGCGGCCCTTGAGGTTGCCCTTGTCGTCGGCGATCACGATCTCCACGCGGCGGTTCATGGCGCGGCCTTCGGGTGACGCGTTGTCGGCCACCGGGTAGACCTTGCCGTAGCCGCGCGCCGTGATGCGGCTGGCGTCCACACCGCGAGACACCAAGGCATCGCGCACTGCACCAGCGCGGCGTGCCGACAGTTCCTGGTTGTACACGTCCGAGCCCACGCTGTCGGTGTAGCCCTCGATCAGCAGCTTGCGGTCGGGAAACTGCTTGAGGAAGTTGGCCAGCTTGTCCAGGCGCGGTGCCGCCTGGGGCGACAGCTCGGCCTTGTTGAAGGCGAACAGCACATCGCCCAACGTCACGATCAGGCCACGCTCGGTCTGCAGCGCTTCCATCTCGCGCAACTGCGCTTCGAGCATGCGCACGCGGTCCTGCGCTGCACTGGCCTGGGCCAGGGCGGCATTGGCCTGCGCCTGCTGCTGGGCGGCACGCTGCTCGGCGCTCAGGGCCTGGGCCTGCGCGATCTGCGCGTTGCGCGCCTGGGCATCCGCGCGCATGCGCGCTTCATCGGCTTCGCGCGTGCGGGCTTCCAGGCGTATGCGGTCAGCCTCGGCGCTGGCGCTCTGCAGGTTGGCATCCAGCATGCGGGCACGGGCCGCATTGGCGGCGATCTCGGCGCGCTGGGAGGCCAGGTAGGCCATGTGTCTGGTTTCGGCCTCGTCGTGCTTGTCGGCCCAGTGGCGGTCGGCGCGCAGCAGGGCGTCGTTGGCTTCCTTGAGTTCCAGGGGTGCGTACTGGCCCACGATGGGGTCGGCGCCCACGCGGCTCACGTTGGCGCGGGCCTGCTCCAGGGCTGGCGAGGGGCCGGTGGTGGCGCAGGCGGCCAGCAGGCCGGCGGCGAGCAGGCTGGTGGCCAGGGCGGAGGTGCGGCGAAGAATGGGGTGCATGGTCGGGATTCCTTCAGTATTCAATGGATGGCAGGGCGCGGATCAGCGAGCAGGCGCCACGGCGCGGCGGTTGATCTCTTCCTGCAGCGCGCGGATGCCGTCCTGCACCTGGGCCAGGTTGCCGGCATTGCGCTCGGCGTCGGCCCGGGTCTCGGCAACGCGGGCATCCACCTCGGCCTCGGCTGCCAAGCGGCGTGCGGCGGTGTAGTCCTCGGCGCCCATGGCCTTTTCGGCCGCCATCAGCTTGTCGCGGGCGCGCTGCAGTTCGACGGGTGCGGTGGCGGTCACGTTGGGGGCTGCAGACACACGGGTGAGCGTGGTGCGGCTCACGGCCATCTGCTCGGTGGGTGCCGGCGGCTTGGAGGCGCAGGCGGTCAGCGCGGCCAGGGCCAGCACAGAAATGGCGATGCGAAGTGCGGCGGAGGAATGGTGCATGGTTCGGGGCTCCTGTGGAGGATGAGGGACCTGGGTGCCGATGGAGGCATGGCGGAGGCAGGAAGGCCTGCCGGGCTGGGTCCCGAGAAGGTGCGGGTTGAGTTGCATTGTTCGCGGCCAGCCCCGCAAGCCGCGTAGTCCCCGCCACAGTTCGCCTGTGGGCAGGGTCTTACATCGTTTTACTTTTGCAGGCCCGGAGGGCCTCCACGTCATGGCAGGTTTTCGCGGAAGACGACTTGGCTGCGCGTGGTCTCCACGCCCGAGAGTGCGGGCCGCCCATCGCGCAGATTGGCAAAGATGCGCACATAGCTGGTGATGGTGCTCAAGGGGTTCTGCGTGATCACGGCGTCCATGCTGCCGTCGATCAACTGGGCGCGCGTGTCCGGCGTGAGTCCGTGGCCGATGAACACCACCTTGTGCTGCATGCCGCCTTCCTGCAGCGCGCGGGCGATGCCGTCCGAGGCGCCGCCGATGTTGTAGATGCCGGCCAGGTCGGGGTGGCGCTCCAGCAGGGTGCGCGTCTGGCGGTAGTTCTTCTCGGAATCGTCCAGCCCCTCGCGCAGGCCCACCATGGTGAGCTGCGGGAACAGTTATTCGAGCACGTGCAGGAAACCCGCCTCGCGCTCCTGGTGCGCCGCGTAGCGCAGGCTGCCGGCCACCAGTGCCACCTTGGCCTCTCGCGTGCCGATGAAGCGGCCGATCAGGTAGCCCGCCGTGCGGCCCGCGGCGCGGTTGTCCAGGCCCGCATAGCCCACGCGCTGCGAATTGCCCAGGTCCGAGATCACGGTGACCACGGGCACGCCGCGCTCGGCCAGCGTGGCCACGGCCTCGCGCAACTGGGGATGCTCCAGCGCCATCATCACCAGGCCGTCGTAGCGCTTGCCGTGGTACAGCAGCGCCTGCGCCAGGGCCTCGGGGTTGAAGCTGTCCACCGTTTCGGCGCGGCACTTGACATGGAAGGGCGCCCAGTGCTCCTGCGAGTAGCTGACCATGTCGCCCAGCATGGTGAGACGTATGCCCTGCCGCTCGCCGGGCAGGAGGCGGCGCTCGACGCCCTGCTGGCGGCGCAGCCGGCCGCCGTGCTGATGGATGCCAGCCGGCTCGAGGACCTGCAGGCCGTGGGCCAACTGGTCTGGCGCCGCGCCCATCAGGCGCGGCTGCTGGCGGTGGGGCCCAGCAGCGTGGTGCAGGCGCTGGCAACGCAGTGGCCATCTGCCGCCGCGGCCCCAGCCGCGCCCCTGGCCGCGGCCGAGGGGCCGGTCTTTGTGCTGGCCGGCAGCCTCTCGCCGGTGACGGCGCGGCAGGTCCGTGCAGCCACCTCCTATGAGCCGATGCCCATCGATGTGGCGGCCCTGGTGCAGGGCGGCGAGGAGGCCACCCACGCCCTGTCTGCACGCCTGGCCGCCACACTGCGTGCCGGGCGCAGCGTGCTGGCGCTGACCGCGGGCAGCGCGGCCCAAGGAGCGTCGCCGCACCAGGTGGCCGAGGCCGGTGGCCGGCTGCTGGCCGGGGTGCTGGCCCAGGTGCCGCTGCGCCGCATCGGCATCGCCGGGGGCGATACCTCAAGCCTGGCGGTGCAGGCGCTCGCAGCCTGGGGTCTGTCCTACCGGGCTTCGCTTGCGCCCGGCGTGGCGCTGTGCCGGCTGCACAGTGACAAGGCCGCGCTCGACGGGCTGGAGATCATGCTCAAGGGCTGGCAGATGGGGCCGGAGGACCTCTTCGAGCGCTTGCTGCACGGCGGCGCCTGACACCGCCGCACCCATGAAAAAGGCCGGCCACCCTTGCGGGCAGCCGGCCTTTTTGCTGGCCAGGGCCTGGCGGCTTACTTGGCCACCACGCGCACCATTTCCAGGCACTTGTTCGAGTAGCCCCATTCGTTGTCGTACCAGCTCACGACCTTCACGAAGGTACCGTCCAGGGCGATACCTGCGTCGGCGTCGAAGATCGAGGTGCGGGTGTCGCCGCGGAAGTCGGTGGCCACCACCTTGTCTTCGGTGTAGCCCAGCACGCCCTTGAGCGCGCCTTCGGACTGGGCCTTCATCTCGGCCTTGATCTCTTCGTAGGTGGCGGCGTTTTCCAGCTCCACGGTCAGGTCAACCACGGAGACGTCGCTGGTGGGCACGCGGAAGGACATGCCGGTCAGCTTCTTGTTCAGCGCAGGGATCACCACGCCCACGGCCTTGGCAGCGCCGGTGCTCGACGGGATGATGTTTTCCAGGATGCCGCGGCCGCCGCGCCAGTCCTTGTTGGAGGGGCCGTCCACCGTCTTTTGCGTGGCGGTGGCAGCGTGCACGGTGGTCATCAGGCCGCGCTTGATGCCCCATTTGTCGTTGAGCACCTTTGCCACAGGGGCCAGGCAGTTGGTGGTGCACGAGGCGTTGGAGACGATGGCCTCGCCCTTGTAGCTCGTGTGGTTCACGCCGTACACGAACATGGGGGTGTCGTCCTTGGAAGGGGCCGACAGGATGACCTTCCTGGCGCCGGCGGCCAGGTGCTTCTGGGCCGTGACCTTGTCCAGGAACAGCCCGGTGGATTCGATCACCACGTCCGCGCCGACCTCGTTCCACTTGAGGTTGGCGGGGTCGCGCTCTTGCGTCAGGCGGATCTTCTTGCCGTTGACGATCAGGGTATTGCCGTCCACCGACACTTCCCCCTTGAAGCGACCGTGCACCGAGTCGTACTGCAGCATGTACGCCAGGTACTCGGGCTCCAGCAGGTCATTGATCGCAACGACTTCGATGTCGCTGAAATTCTGGATGGCGGAGCGCAGCACGTTGCGGCCGATTCGGCCAAAGCCGTTGATGCCAATCTTGATCGTCATTTCCAAGGTTCTCCAAACGTTAAGGAATCAGGGTTGACATTGCGCCGCCTGTGCGAATGTCGAGAGGTAGCCCAGGCGCTGCACCGAGGGGGTGGGCTGCGTCTGGTAGAAGTAGACACTGGGCTGGTCGAAAGTGGGCACGGCCGTGTCGGCCCCCAGGCACATCGTGCCGTTGGCGTAGCAGCGCAGGTGGAATGGCGAGACGGTGGCCGTGCCCGTGGGCGTGGTCAGCAACTGCGGGAAGCTCTTCTCGGCCCAGTCGAGCACGCAGTCCAGCGGCGTCGATGTGCCGGTGCCGTGCAGCGGGTAGGTCGCCAGCGCCCCGCCGGTGCGCGACTGGACGATGAGTTGGGAGATGCGCGACCCCGGGGCGGTGGGGGTGAAGGCCACCAGGGTCGAGCAGCCCTGTCCGGGCTGCAGCACGGCATTGGAGCAGCCGTCCGAGCCTGCCGGGATCAGGAAGTCCCCCTGGGCGACGACCGGGCAGCCGATGCCGGCGCAGGTCGCCAGGGCGGCGCCGCTGGAGATCACCGCGCCCAGCTGCAGCGGCGCACTGCTGCGGTTGAACACCGAGAAGTACTGCGTGGCAAATGTGGCGTTGAGCGGAACCTTGCCGAAGTTGTGGCCGGCCGGCGGGTCGGTGATCTCCACCTGGGCGTGGGCCGACAGGCAGGCCAGCGACAGCACGGCCATGGCGGCCAGGGACTTGCGGGGGAACAGGGTCGGGATCATGGCAGCTCCTTGAAAAGGGGGAAGTCAATGAAAACGACTAGCGTGCCGGCCACATGTAACGGCGTCAAGCATGCAAAGAGGCCGCAACGTGCTGTAAATCACGCGAAACCTCTGCATATTTGCACAATGTTACGTTGCTGCTGCGCCCCACCCTGTCAGCGGCCGCCCTTGAGCACGGCCTGCACGGTGGCAGCCACGTTCTCTTCGGTGAAACCAAAGTGCTTGAACAGTATGGGGGCCGGGGCCGATTCGCCGTAGGTGTCGAGGCCCACCACGGCGGCGCAGCCGTACTTCCACCAGCCATCGGTCACACCCATTTCCACCGCCACGCGGGGGATGCCGGCGGGCAGCACGGACTTCTTGTACTTGGCGTCTTCGCGGTCGAAGGTGGTGTTGCTGGGCATGGAGACCACGCGCACGGCGATCTTGCGATCGGCCAGCAGGCGCTGGGCCTTCAGCGCCAGTTGCACTTCGGAGCCGGTGGCGATGATCACGGCCACGGCCTTCTTCTTGAGGCCCACGTCGGCCGGCTCGCTCAGCACGTAGGCGCCGCGGCTGATGTCACCCAGGTCGCTCTTGGGAGCGTAGGGCAGGTTCTGGCGCGACAGCAGCAGTGCGGTGGGCTTGTCCTTGTTGGACAGGGCCACACTCCAGGCCACGGCGGTTTCGGCCGTATCGGCGGGGCGCCACACATCCAGGTTGGGGATCAGGCGCAGGCTGGCGGCGTGCTCCACCGACTGGTGGGTGGGGCCGTCCTCGCCCAGGCCGATGGAGTCGTGCGTGAAGACATGGATCACGCGCTGCTTCATCAGCGCAGCCATGCGGATGGCATTGCGGCTGTAGTCGCTGAAGGTCAGGAAGGTGCCGCCGTAGGGGATGAAGCCGCCATGCAGCGCAATGCCGTTCATGATGGCGGCCATGCCGAATTCGCGCACGCCGTAGTTGATGTGGCGCCCGCCGATCTTCTGGCCGTCGGCCATTTCGGTCTTGACCACGTTGCCCTGCATGTCGAAGCGCAGGTTGGGCGTGCTCTTGGTGTTGGTCAGGTTGGAGCCGGTCAGGTCGGCGCTGCCACCCAGCAGTTCGGGCAGGGCGGCGGTGAAGGCTTCCAGCGCCAGCTGGCTGGCCTTGCGGCTGGCCACGGTCTCACCCTTGGTGTGGGCGGCGACCACGGTGTCCACGGCCACCTGGGCGAAGTTGGCGGGCAACTGGCCCTGCATGCGGCGCGTGAACTCGGCGGCCAGTTCGGGGAAGGCGGCGCTGTAGGCGGCAAAGCGCTCATTCCAGGCACCTTCGGCGGACTGACCGCTGGCCTTGGCATCCCAGGCGCTGTACACGTCTTCAGGAATGGAGAAGGGCTCATGGCTCCAGCCCAGGGCCTCGCGGGTCAGGGCGATTTCCTCGGCGCCCAGGGGCTCGCCGTGGGCCTTGGCGGTGTTGGCGCGGTTCGGGCTGCCCTTGCCGATGTGCGTCTTGCACACGATCAGGGTGGGGCGCTCGGTCTGCTTCTTGGCATCGGCGATGGCGGCGGCCACCTTCTCGGCATCGTGGCCATCGATGGGGCCGATCACGTTCCAGCCGCTGGCCACGAAGCGCAGGGGCGTGTTGTCGGCGAACCAGGGTGTGACCTGGCCGTCGATGCTGATGCCGTTGTCGTCGTACAGGGCGATCAGCTTGTTGAGCTTCCAGGCGCCGGCCAGCGACACGGCTTCATGGCTGATGCCTTCCATCAGGCAGCCATCGCCCAGGAAGACATAGGTGTTGTGGTCCACGACGGCATGGCCTTCGCGGTTGAATTCGGAGGCGAGCAGCTTCTCGGCCAGGGCGAAGCCGACGGCGTTGGTGATGCCCTGGCCCAGCGGGCCGGTGGTGGTTTCCACGCCGGGGGTGATGCCCACTTCAGGGTGGCCGGCAGTCTTGCTGTGCAGCTGGCGGAAGTTCTTGAGCTCACCGATCGGCAGGTCGTAGCCCGTCAGGTGCAGCAGCGCGTACAGCAGCATCGAACCATGGCCATTGCTCAGCACGAAGCGGTCGCGGTCGAACCACTGGGGGTTCGTGGGGTTGTGCTTGAGGTGGCGACCCCACAGGGCCACGGCCATGTCGGCCATGCCCATGGGGGCACCGGGGTGGCCGGAGTTGGCTTGTTGAACGGCGTCCATGGCCAGCGCGCGGATCGCGTTTGCCATTGGTTGGTTGTGCAGGGTGTTGGCCATGGAAAGAGCGGCTCCGGGTGGGGGAGGTTCAGGGGAAACCCGGTATTTTACCGGGGAGCGCCCCGGTGCCTGTTTCCATGCTCGCAAACACGTTCCTGTGCCCGGGTTGGCAGCCGATGCACTACAGTGCGGCTGATGCAAGGACTGCACCTCACCGCCGACCTCCATGGCTGCCGCTGCGCCCCTGAATGGCTGCTCGATGCCGCCGCCCTGGGCCGCGCCTGTACCGACGCCGTGCACGCCGCTGGCCTGCAGTCCGTGGGCCAGTTGTTCCACGGATTTCCCGCCACAGCGCAAGGGCCTGGCGGTGTCACCGCCACCATTTTGCTGGCCGAGTCGCACCTGTGCGTGCACACCTGGCCCGAGCAGTGGGCTGTGACGCTGGATGTCTACGTCTGCAACTTCGGTGCCGACCATTCGGCCAAGGCGCGCGCGCTCATGGAGGCGCTGCTGGCCCTGTTCGAGCCCTCCCATGTTCAGCGGCATGCGCTGCAGCGCGGCGCCGTGCAGGAGGTGGCCGCATGAGCGCGGCCGCCCAGGTGCCGGCCCTGCTGCTGGCCGCCGGCCGTGGCGAGCGCATGCGCCCGCTGACCGACACCACGCCCAAGCCGCTGTTGCAGGTGCAGGGCCAGCCACTGCTGGTGTGGCACCTGCAGGCCCTGGCCGAGGCCGGCGTGGGCGAGGTGGTGATCAACACCGACTGGCTGGGCGAGCAGATCGAAGCACACTGCGGCACCGCCTTCGGCACGCACCATTCACGCCGGGGCAACCACCGGCTGGAGATCGTCTATTCCCGCGAGGGCCGCGACTTCGGCGGTGCGCTGGAAACGGCGGGTGGCATCGCGCGCGCGCTGCCGCTGGTGGAGTCGGATGTGTTCTGGCTCGCTGCGGGGGATGTGTACACGCCCGACTTCACTTTCGATGCGCAGGCCGTGCAGGCCTTCAAGGCCAGCCGGCAACTGGCCCATCTGTGGCTGGTGCCCAACCCTGCGCACAACCCGCGCGGCGATTTCGGCCTGTCGGCCGAGGGGCTGGCGCTGAACCTGCCGGCCGACGACCCCGCGCCGCGCTACACCTACAGCACCATTGCCCTGCTGCATGCCGAGCTGTTCTTCACGCCCTGGTGCGACATTCCCGTGGGCAACCCGGGCGGCATCAAGGCCCCGCTGGCGCCGCTGCTGCGCCGCGCCATGGATGCCGGCCGCGTGGGCGCCTCGCTCCACAGCGGCCGCTGGACCGATGTAGGCACGCCCGAGCGCCTGGCCGAGCTCAACCGCTGAAGGCCCCCTGCGCTCATTTGGCGGCGGCTGCGAAGGCTGGCTGCACGGCAATGGCAGGCCCGTTCTCGCATGCGCGCAGCAGCCACTCGCTGGGGCGAAAGCGCGCCTCGGGCCCATCGGGCGCGGGCTTGCCCACCTCGGCCTGGACATCGTAGGCAATGGGCGGCACTTGGTACAACGCCATCTGTCCCTTGCGGCAGGCCAGTGCCGGCACGATTTTGTGCACCGCCCAGCTTTGGCTGGCCGTGTCGAAACGGTAGACCGGGCCCAGGGTCTGGTCCTGCGCCAGCTCCAGGCGCAGCGGTGTGGTCTGCAATGCGCTCACCCAGGCGCCGGCAATTTCCACCGGCTGTGCAAAGCGCACGGATTCCAGCCCGTGCAGGGCGAGCGGCTTTCCGGGCTCGCCCTTGTCAAAGGGGTCGCTGCGGTTGATCAGGCTGCCTGCGGGGATCAGCAGCTCGCCATACTGGAAATCCGCAGGCAGCACGAAGCGCTCCCGGCTGGCGCGCACCACGGCGCCGTCCTGCCGCGCCTGCTCTGTGCGGACGGACAGGTACCACTTCAGGGCGATCAGCGCATGGCACAGCACGGCCACGGCGCACAGGATCTGAAGCGCGCGCCGGGTGAGCATCCACTTCTGCGGAATGTCCACGAAGCGGACATAGGCGGCATACACCAGCAAGGCCCCCGTCAGTGCCAACCCCAGCACGGGGAGCAGCAGCGTGAAGATGAAGTTCAACAGGGAGCCGAGCAGGAGAAGCATGGGGCCCGAGTCTGCCACGCCCGTGGCCAGGGCGACCGGTGCGGCGGGGAGCCGCGTGGCGCACAAGCCACGCGCTCTGGCGGCGGTGCCCCAGGCCGGGCTATGCCGCCTGGGGCCGGAGGCTCACTCTGCGGCGCGGCCGGAAGGCGCCTGCGCGGCCTGCGGCGAACTGCCCAGCATGCCCGCCAGGCTCTGCGCCATGCCGGTGATGCCTTCATTGGAGAGGCCAGCGTCCTTCATCACCGCGTCCACGATGGGCTTGGCGATCTGGTACTGCAAGGCCGAGTTCAGGACCTGCTCCGGGAAGGTGCCCTGCGCACCGTTGCCGCTTTGCCCGGAGCCCTGGCCGGGCGCGCCGCCCGGCAGGCCGCCAACCTGCACGATGCGGATCGAGTCGATCTTCTCCATGGGGCGCACGGCCTGGGCGATGATCTGTGGCAGCTGCTGCAGCAGCAGGCTGCGCACCTGCAGGTCCACCTGGGCGGCCGAGAGGGTGTTGAGCGCCTCGTTCAGCGCGCGCTTGCCCTCGGCCTCGGCCAGGGCCGCGGCCTGGCGCGCACGGGCTTCGATGGTGATGGCTTCGGCGCGGTCCATCGCGGCTTCCTTCTCGGCAGATGCAGAGACCCGGATCGAGATGGCGTTCTGCTCGGCGTCCTTGGAGGCCTCGATCAGCTGGATGTTCTTGTCGCGCTCGGCCACGGCCACCTGGCGCGCGGTGTTCACGGCTTCCTCGGCCTTCACGGCCTCGGCACGCGCCAGGTTGGCGGCGGCGTCGGCGTCGGACTGCTCACGCGACTTGGTGGCGATGGCGATCTGCGTGTCCTGGCGCGCGATCTCCACCTGCTTGCGCTGTTCGGCGCGCTTGGTCTCGGTATGGCGCTCCAGTTCGATCTCACGCGTCTGGATCACCAGGTTCTTCTCGATCTCGGCGGCCTTGATCTCGCGCTCGGCCTCGATGCGCTTCTGGCTCACCTGGCGCTCGGCCTCGATCTTGGCGGCCTCGGCCTCGCGGTTGCGCTCGGCCTGCTGGGTGGCGATCAGCGCGGCCGGTTAGGCGCGCGGGGGCTAGAACTCGCGCTTTTGCGACAGCGAGGCGAACTCCTGGTCCTTCTCGATGGTCAGCTTCTGGCGCGTGGCCTCCAGGTCCTTGGTGCGCACCTGCACCTCGGTGTCCTGCTCCACATCGTTGCGCTGCTTGCGCCGCGCCTCGGTCTGCTCGGTCAGGCGCGTCAGGCCCTCGGCGTCGAAGGCGTTGTTGGGGTTGAAGAACTGCTTTTCGGTCTGGTCCAGGCTGGTCAGCGAGACAGACTCGAGCTCCAGGCCGTTCTTCTCCAGGTCCTCGGCCACCGCGTTCTGCACCGCCTGCACGAAATCGCGGCGCTTGTCCTGAAGTTCCTGGATGGTCATGGTCGCGGCCGTGGCGCGCAGCGAGTCCACGAACTTGTCTTCCACCAGGGCCTTGAGCTCTTCGGGGCTCATGGTGCGCGCGCCCAGCGTCTGGGCAGCGATGCTCACGGCTTCCTCGGTCTGCTTGACGCGCACGAAGAAGGCCGCCGTCACGTCCACGCGCATGCGGTCCTTGGTGATCAGGCTTTCCTTGGCGCGGCGCACCACCTCCAGCTTCAGGGTGTTCATGTTCACCAGCACGCGCTCATGGAACACCGGCAGCAGGATGGCGCCGCCATCCATGATGACCTTCTGGCCCCCCAGGCCCGTGCGCACGAAGGCGGTTTCCTTGGTGGAGCGCTTGTACAGGCGCGCAAAGACGATGCCGATGGTCAGCAGCGCCAGCAGGGCAATGCCGGCAATCACGCCCAGTTCGATCAGGTTGCTCATTTCTCAGTCTCTCCCTCGGTTGGTGTCGGTATGTTGATGGCAATGGGCGGCTACATCAACCCCGGGTGGGGGTTGGCAATGCAGCGGTAGAAGGCGCCGGCCTTGCGCACGATGAGGATCTGTGCGCCTTCGTCGAAAACCTCGTCGTCCAGATCGGGCTCGACCATCAGGTAGTGGGTGCGGCCATGCGCGTCGCGCACCCGCGCCTGGGCCGCCAGGCCGCGCCGGGCTGCACCCGCCGAGACCACGCCCGGCCGTCCGATCAGCGACATCTCGCTCACGGCCGAGGTCTCGTCGCGCGGGATGATGTGGGCGATCAGGGCGCCCAGGCTGCGCACCGTGGCCATGCCCGGCGCCACGGCCACCAGGCCCGCCAGCCAGACCGGCAGGTAGCCGCCCAGCAGGCCGTGGGCCACCTTCTGCAGGCTGTAGCCGAAGATGGCGTAGCCCGTGAGGAACAGCACCAGCAGCACCAGCGAGGGCACCTTGCCGATGTACAGCCAGCCCAGCACCCGGTCCAGGCCGGTGTCGCCATCAATGTCGGGCAGCAGGTCGTCGAGCCAGTTGCTCGGACTGAGCGAGACCAGCATGCCCAGGCCCTCGATCAGCGCTATGCCGACGATGAGCGCAAAGGCCACGCCGAAAGGCCAGGTCTCGGGGGCGGTGAAGAGGCCGACGATCACGCGTGCCCCGTCTTCAGGCGCGCCATGCGCTCGGCGATCTTGTGGTCGCGCACCAGGTCGTCGAGCTCCTTGAGCTTGGCGGCCTGGTCCAGCGTGTGGCTGCGGTCGGTGCCGGCCAGCCCGGTCTGGCGCGCGTACAGGCGGTCGAATGCACCGGTCACGGCATCCATGCGCTGCTGGACCCCATTGGCACCGCCAGACGGTGCGGGACCGGCCTGCGCTGCTGCGGCGCGGCTCTGGCGAAAGGCATCCAGCGCATCGCCCATCTCGCGCTGCTTGGCCAGCAGAGCCGCCACATAGCCGGTGAGCTCGCTCTCCTGCCGCGCCAGGTCGGCCAGCGTGGCCTCCAGCACCGGGATCTGCGCTTCGATATCGAGCTGGCGCGCCACGGCGGCGCGCGCCAGGTCTTCGCGGCCCGCGGTCAGTGCCTGGTCGATCTGCTCCGCGAGCTTGCCGTGCTGGTCGTTGAGGTGGGCGTGCTGCTGCTGGGCCAGGTGGCGGTTGGCGCTGGTGCGGCCCAGCTCATGGCGCACCTCGCCGATCACGGTGTCGGCTTCGCGCAGCGACTGCTCCATCACCGCCAGCGGTGCATGGTTCTCCAGGTGGTCCACCAGCGCATGCACGCTGCCGGCAATGATGCGGCCTACGCGTGTCTTGAGCGAATCTGCCATCTCAGGCTCCTTTCGAGAGAGGGGATTGAATGGTTTGGGCCAGCTCCAGGGTGGCTGCGGCATGCCGCTGCACGACGGCTGGATCGTACGCGCTGGCCTGCGTGGTGGTCGCCTGGCGCAGCAGCATCTCACTGAGCGCAAAGCCCCGGCGCACCAGCAGGTCTTCGAGCTTTGCGGCCTCCTGCTCCGAGGTGGGCGCATTGCTGACGGCGATGGCCAGGCAGGTCGTGACGTGGTCCAGCATGGCATTGAGCACGTCCGAATGGCGACCGGTCTGGCCCTCGGTGCGCACCAGCGATTCACGCAGCCGGGCCGTGATGTCGCGCGCCCAGGCGTGGGCGGCCACATAGTCCAGCGCGCCGTCGTGGTGGCGTTTGAGCTGGCCCAGCAGCACGCGCAGCTTGTCGCTGTTGGTGGTGGCGCCTTCCACCTGCAACTGGGCCAGCCACAGGTAGAGATCGCTCGGTATGCGGGCGGAGAGGGGCTCCATCGTGCTGGAGGTGGTAACCATGGCATCCATCCGAAGTGGTTTGAATGCGATGGTATTCATATGAATACGTTTGTCAACGGCCCATTTGGGTGGCCGGTTTTGGGAATTGTTTGCGAGCGCGATGGCCCGCGGCACCGAGGGGAGGCGGATTCGCGTTAAAAATAGCGGATGAACTCACCGTCCTCGCACTCCATCTACGCCCAGCGCCGCGCGCGCCTCGCTGCCCAGTTGGGGGCCGGGGGCATTGCCATCATCCCCACAGCGCCCGAGTACCCGCGCAACCGCGACACGGACTTCCTGTACCGCCACGACAGCTATTTCTACTACCTGACCGGCTTCACCGAAGCCGGCGCCTGCCTCGTGCTCACGGCCGAGGGGAATAGCGCGCTGTTCTGCCGCCCCAAGGACCTGGAGCGCGAGATCTGGGACGGCTACCGCCTGGGCCCCGAGGCGGCGCCCGGCGTGCTGGGCGTGGATGCGGCCTATTCGAGCACCATGCTCGATGCGCAACTGCCCCGGCTGCTGGAGAACCGCCAAAGCGTGTGGTACCCCCAGGCCACGCACAATGGGCTGGCGGCGCGCGTGGATGGCTGGCTCAACGCCGTGCGCGCCCGCGTGCGCTATGGCGCGCAGTGCCCGGCCGTGCAGCAGGACCTGTGCGGGCCGCTCGACGAAATGCGCCTCATCAAGGACGCGCACGAGCAGGACACCATGCGCCGCGCCAGCGACATCAGCGCCCGCGCCCACATCCGCGCCATGCAGCGCTCGGCCCGCATGCTGCGCGCTGGCGAGGACGTGCGCGAGTACCACCTCGATGCCGAGCTGCTGTATGCCTTCCGCGAAGGCGGTTCGCAGTACCCGGCCTACGGCTCCATCGTGGCGGCCGGTGCCAATGCCTGCGTGCTGCACTACCGCGCCGATGCCGCCCCGGTGCGCGATGGCGAACTGGTGCTGATCGACGCCGGCTGCGAACTCGACGGCTACGCGAGTGACATCACCCGTACCTTCCCGGCCAACGGTCGCTTCACCGGGCCGCAGCGCGCGCTGTACGACCTGGTGCTGGCCAGCCAGGTCGCGGCCGTGGACGCCACGCGCGCCGGCGCGCGCTTCAACGATCCGCACGACGCCACAGTGGCCGTGCTCGCGCAGGGCCTGCTGGACCTGGGCCTGCTGGATGCCAACAAGGTCGGCACCGCGCAGGACGTGATCGACAAGCGCGCCTACTTCCCTTTCTACATGCACCGCACCAGCCACTGGCTGGGCATGGACGTACACGACTGCGGCAGCTACGTGGAGCCCGGCGAGGCCGACAAGACCACCGAGCGCAAGGACCCGCTCTCGGGCGAGACCGTCCTCAACCGCCCGAGCCGCGTGCTGCAGCCCGGCATGGTGCTGACCATCGAGCCAGGCCTGTACGTGCGCGCCGCCGGGGGCGTGCCCGAGCAGTTCCACGGCATCGGCATCCGCATCGAGGACGACGCCATCGTCACCGCCACCGGCTGCGAGCTGATCACGCGCGGCGTGCCGGTGGATGCGGACGAGATCGAGGCGCTGATGCGAAACTGAGGCGCCTTGCGGGCCGCCGAAGCCCCAACGAAAAACGGGCTCCTGATGGAGCCCGTTTTGGTTTCCGGCAAGCCGGCTCGATTACATCGAGCTGATCTCGCCCGAAGGGATCTGGCCGGTGCGCACGGCTTCGGCAGCCGCTGCACGCACGGCAGCGCGGTCGGCCGTGGACTTGTAGGTCACGACGCGCGAGCCTGCTGGCTCGATGCTGCGCGTCTGGGCCACAGTGGCGGCTTCTGCAGCCACTTCGGCGCGGGTGCGGTTGGTGTCGAACTTGGTGGCGAATTGCGAAGC